>JAFVRQ010000050.1 GCA_017504245.1 Clostridia bacterium
CTAAGTGACAGGACTTGAACCTGCGGCGCACTACCGTGAACCCACAAAGCTCATAAATGTCGCTTCGGGGAACCCCAGACCACCCCTCTGCGCTTTCGCGCAGGGGCTGTTGAGGGCAGATTCAAATCTATCGCATAAATGAAATAAAGCCGAACGGACTTGTGTCCATTCGGCTTTATTTGGTCTAAGTGACAGGACTTGAACCTGCGGCGCACTACCGTGAACCCCCAAAGCTCATAAATATCGCTTCGGGGAACCCCGGACCACCCCTCTGCGCTTTCGCGCAGGGCGTGTTGAGGGCAGATTCAAAATCTTCATTAAATAAGAAAAAGCAGAATAGACGCAAGGTCTATTCTGCTTTTTCTGGTCTAAGTGACAGGACTTGAACCTGCGGCCTCTACCACCCCAAGGTAGCGCTCTCCCAGCTGAGCTACACCTAGATTTTCGACTTGTATATATTACCACATCTTAAAAGAAAAGTCAATAGATTTTTGAAATATTTTTTAGAAAAATATCAAAAACGTTAATAATATCAAATCAAGTCGAGAAATCGTAAAAAATCATAGCATCAATTTCATTTATCGTTTCTTAAAAATCGGCTCGTCACTTGAAGAGAAGCACACACCTATGCCCGTGTTCGTTGATTTTTTCATATTCCCTTCGTTATTCAAAAAAATTCTTTATTCTTAAATTAAAATCGCCCGCTTCCTCATATGCGGAATGTCCGAGTCCCTCATACATATATATTTCACAAGAAAGCCTTTCGGCAATTTCGCGCGATGCTTCGGCAGTCACGATTCTATCGTCCGCGCCGCCAAGCACAAGCGTTGGAGCTTCTATTTTTTCAAGCTTGTCATAAGCTTCGCAGGTCAAGCACGCCTTGGCAAGTCGGATAAATCGTTCCTCATTCTTCGGTTTTGAAAGCTTTGCAAGAATCGGGAACATCCACCCGTATTGCTTAACGTACTTTTTTGAATACATAACGGATAGCATATCACGAACGATGGCAGCAAAATCACCCTCTTCGGCAAGGGAAATCCAATTTCCAACCACCCTTCGCATCGTTTCGTTCGTGCGCGATGCGGTCACACCAAGCACTAATCTTTTCACAAGCGTGGGATATTCTATCGCAAGCACCTCTGCAATCATTCCGCCAAGGGAAACTCCCAAAACGTATGCATTTTCAATGCCGAGCGCCTGCATCACGATAGCCGTATCGTTTGCAAGGTCAGAAACCGTGCAATTTTCTTCAATATCATTCTTTTTGTCTATCACGTACACGCGATAATCTCTTGCAAACGTCCGATACATCAACGCAAGCCCGAAGCCTGCGCCCTTCACGTCGCGCAAAGAGAGTCCGGGAATAATAACCATCGGCTTTTTTCCGTTACCAAAAACCGCATAGTCAACTCTGCTTTTCCCCACCTCAACCGAGGATTCCTTTAAATTCCAGAACATAGCTCCACCTCATAATAATATGAATTAAATATCAACACTTTATTTCTTTTTCGCCTGCTTAAATGCAACTATCGCTTCAATATTATCATAAACAAGCTGCTGAGCTTCGGGGGTAAAAAGTACAACATAATACTGCCCAAACTGACCGTTGCGCTCGTCAACGAAAATACCCATTTCATTTCCCTGCGCCGTCGGTTGCTTTCTCTGCTTTCCGTTTTGCAGCATAACGATTTCAAGAAGCCCCGCGCTCATAAGCCAATCGTTGATTGCCGCGCCCGTTATTTTCTTGGTGGTTTCCTGATTGATGTGAAAATTCAAGTTATTCGCAATTTCACTAACTGTTATCGCCCTTTCGGAAACGAGAAGTCGCGCGCGCTCACCACTCGTCAAGGAAAACTCCTGCTTTCGAGGTCTTGCACTTTGATTAGCCGCCGTGCCGCCGTTCTCAATTACCTGACGCAAAATGTCGGAAACGTAGAAAAAGCAACGAGAAAGTCGCACGTTATTCGCAATATCGCCCTCAGGAATGGGCGTATCGTCAACGGGATTTATACCGTTTGCCAATTTGTCGATAAAGGATTTAGCATAAGCGATTTTTTCAAGCTCTGTCATATAAGTCACTCCCTTCACTAAAATTATATAACAAAAATTAAAGCTTTTCAAGTATAATAAACGCATATTTTGAATAAAATTAATCTATATAGCTTTATTTGAGGTGAAATATGAAAAAATCCATTAATTTATGGCAGCTTTGGGGCTTTGCCTTGACGTCATTTTTGGGCACTTTATTACATTTCTTATACGATTGGACGGACAAGGCAACCTGGAGCGCGTTGTTTTCGGGCGTAAACGAATCAACCTGGGAGCATATGAAATTGCTTTTCTTCCCTGCTTTTTTCTTTGCCATCATACAAAGCTTTTTCTTTCGTGAGACGGAGAATTTTTGGTGCGTAAAACTACGCGGTACTGCCTTGGGGCTTTCTCTTATTCCCTTGCTTTTTTACACCTACAACGGAGTCATCGGCAAGTCCCCGGACGCTGTAAACATCGCGATTTTCTTCATTTCCGCCGCAAGCATCTATCTTTATGAATGGAACCTATTAAAAAAAGCAAACGTGCGTTGCAAGCACCCCAAAATCGCACTCATAATGCTTTGCGTGATTGCCCTACTCTTCGTTTTGTTTACGTTTAGAACACCCCAACTTAACATTTTCAAAGACCCGATAACTAACACTTACGGGATATAAAAAGGGCTTCAAAATCGAAGCCCCTTTTACTGTTATTCGATAATAAATCTATCCCTGTCAAGACGGTATTTTGCGCAAATGGGATAAACGGTATTCCATTCGATTCTTTGCGCGTCGGTGCGCCACGCGTGGAAGAAAATGAGATTGTCCTCGCTAACAACCGAGCAATGTCCGCATCCCATAAACTCCTCGTTTCTTGAAAGAACGGGCTGCTCCTGCTTTTTCCAAGCAGAGGGATTCATCGGGTCGTCGCCCACAAGCTCAAGAAGTGCTATGCAATAATGCTCAGTCCACGAGCCCGAGCCGGAATATGCAACGAAGGTTCTTCCCGCTTCGGTGAACGAAAACGGTCCTTCATTAATGAATGGTGAGCCGTCCACCGTTCCTGTGCCGCCAAGCTTCTCCCAATCATACTCAGGGCGCGAAATCATCACTCTTTCACCCTCAATCTCGGTTGGGGATTTCAGCTTTGCTATGTAGATATTCTGTTCAATATTTTCGTCGCCTTCCCAACCCGACCAAACGATATATCTTCCGCTCTTGTTATGAAGAATATTGCCGTCAATCGCCCATTTGTTCGTGGGGTCGGTGATTTTTCCAAGATTTTTATACGTCGCTAAGGGATCGCCGCATCCGTTTGAAAGCACGTACATACGGTGATTGTGGTTGTTTCCGTCGTCACACGCAACGTAGATATAGCAAACGCCGTCAAGAACGTGAAGCTCGGGTGCCCACACCTCATAGCCCCACTCCTCGCTTTCAGGAGTCCAAACAAGGTGGGCTTCTGCATTTTGGAAGCCCTCAACGGTCTCCGACTCAACTATGTAAAGTCGGCTCTCTGCGGCATAAAGCCAATAATATTTTCCGTTGTGCTTTGTAATTGCAGGGTCGCGGCTCTGCGTTCCCTGAGAATGACACATAATCTTCATAAATTTTACCTCTCTTCAAATTTCAATTTTTGCACGATTATATTCAAATAAACCTTTTTCTTGCCAAAAACAGTAACGTCCTCGCCCGAAAAGAAGGATAAATAACCGCCCTCGCCCCCTATTGCAACGTGATTGAGCTTTCTGCCGTTTATAAATTCCTCGTCAAGACATTCCGTAATACGAACTGAGCATCTTCCCTTTTCATAGGATAGCACGAAGGCATCATCGGAAATCATAGCATTTTCAGTGTGCGCAGGGATTGGTCTGTTTAGCTTTATTCGTTTTGAGAGAAGCTCAATCTTGCCATTTTTAGCATCATTTACGCGAATCTTTATTTTCCTGTGAAGCGGATAATGGCAGGTCAACCTCTTATCTCCGTCATATAAAATCAAATCCTCAATTTTATAATAAAGCCGTATTTTTTCGCCTTCCTTTAGGGCGGTTTTTTTATTCATTATATAGCTTTTATCGAATATTGTCAATATAACGTAATTCCCACAGTTTTTTGTCACCTCAAAAGCAAGTGAAAAGCCGTTACTTACCGTAGTTTTGCTGAATTTTTCAACCTCGAGCATAACGTCAACGTCTTCTTTTGTATATAAAAGTCGGCTCAAGTATTCATCATCAAGCTTGATTTCCTTATCGGCAAATGCAAGAATTTCTCCCTTTAAAGTGCCGGGCAATTTAAGGTGGGCAGAGGAAATTCCAATTCTTCTTCCCTTTTCATCAAATTCGGGAATTTCAACGTCATCCGCAAGTACCATAAGCTCTAAAACGAATGAGTGCTCGGGGTGTTCAAGAATAAAATCCCTCGGCGCGATTTGAAGGATCACTCCGTCGCGCATAACGGCAATTCTGTCCGCCAAAAACAATGCTTCCCTTGTGTTGTGCGTAACGTAAACAAATGTCGATTCAGGGAGCATCTGCTTCATTTTTTTAATAATTCTGCAGTATTCCCATCTTGATTTCTCATCAACGCTGCTAATCGGCTCGTCAAGTAAAACGAGCTTGCTTCGTTTTAGCAGGGTCTTTGCCAGTGAAACTCTTTGTTGCTCACCGCCGCTCAAGCGCTTTGGCAAAACGTCCGCAGTATGCTCAAGTCCAAAAAGTCGGAGGGTGTCCATAACCTTATCGTAAATGACCTTTTCATCCTCACTTGCAAGCTTTAGCGGAGTTGCAAGGTTATCAAAAACCGTCATATGAGGATAAAGCACGTATTCCTGAAACGCCATCGAAACGTCTCTTTTCGATTTTGGAATATTCTCTGCCAATACTCCGTCAAAATAAAGCTCGCCCGATGAAAGCTCCTCCGTTCCCGCAAGAATTTTTAACAAGGTCGATTTACCCGCACCCGAAGCGCCAACCACAACCAAAAATTCGCCGCTATTAACAAGAAGCGAGCAATTCTTTAGCGCGTATTCGCCATCCTTATATACTTTCGTTAAATATTTTGCATCAATTTTCGTCATCGTTCACTCTTTCAAAATCATCTTCCGTCTCTTGTGTATCAACATCGTCTTCAATGCTCTTGGCAATTTCGGGCGTATCGTTCCTTTCATAAGCACCGTATGAAAGCCCCCTTCCGTAGTAATTCGGATAGTCCTTTTTATTGATTATTCTGTCAAACGTGCCCTGACACACTAAAAACGGGGGAATTATTAAAAATCCTATCAGCAAGCCCAAAAGAAGCAAATAAACAATAAGAACCGCTATTGCAAGCTCCGTGAAAACCAAGATTGCAAAGGGCAAAAGGCAGAGGAGTATCACTCCCGTTGCCGAAAACACGTCGGACAAATATAGCTTGAATGCGCCAACGAAAAGCTGCCCTAGGGTAACGTTATACGTCACCGCCATAGAAAGCGCATACGACGTATATCCCACAAGCAAAGCGAATACGAAAACGCAAACGAACAACCCAAAAGCAATCGAATTCGAATCGTCAAAAACTCGGTAATAAAAGCCGAGCCAATTTGTTGCGTATCTTATAAGCGCATACGCGCTTCCCCACAAAAAGCCAATGACAGCCGCTTGCTTTCCGCTCGATTTTATTCCGCCGAAAAAGTCCGGTTTAAGAATTATAGGATCGCTCCACGCAAGCTTTTTTATCACGTTAAGCGCGCCCGCAAGTCCCAAGAATGCAAGCACCCACAAAGGAATTGCCGTAACGTAAACCGTGAACCAATGCTCAACGAAATGCCCTATCCCCTCACTTGCAGAAAGACCGAAAACGAAATTCGTGTAGCTCAAGGTCAGTATATTCCACGCAATAAGCGGCAGAAAGAATAAAGCCGCAAGCAAATGGTTTTTATATAATTTCCATAATTTGTTTTTCAGCATATAGGAAAATAACCTTTTTCTGTTGCTCGGAAGCTTATCGTATGAAAAGTCATTTTCAGAGGGAGCGCCTATAACTATTCGCTCCACCAAGCCCTTTTTTCTCATTTTTACCTCGTAAATATTTCAAATATATCGTAAATTATCTGCAAATCAACGTCAGATTTTTCGTTAATAAGCAAATAATAACCTTCATCAATCAAAGCACCAACGGCATTACCGTTGATATAAAGCAGATCATCAAAATCGCTTTCACACAAGGGCAAAAACATATCCATTTCATAATATTTTTTTGCCGTTTCCTCATTCATAATAAAAATATCGCAATTATAGTATGCGGTTGTTGACATCGTAACGTCAAAATAAGTATCCTCGGGGTGACGCTTCGTTAAAATCACCTTGTCAATTCCGCGCATCGCTCCATAGTCATTGATGAGCTTTAACGTATCCTCGGGAAAACAATCCTCGCTTTCCGTTGTAACGTACCAAATCTGCATTTCGTTTTTTTCGTTGTTCTCTACCGTGAAATAAAATACTGCCGTAACGAGCGCAACCGCCAAGAATAGCGCTAAAAGAATTTTGGGGCTCAACGCTCTTTTTATTCGCGATAGAGTTATTTTGTTATCTGTTTTCATATTTCTCCCAACAAAACGGAGCTTAATCAATAATCTCCCATTGATAAATAAATTCACCAACGCGCAAAAGGTGATATTTCTTCCCTTTTTCAAAGCGCGTTTCGTTCTGCTTGTGAATTAAAAATCTCGTTTGCTTATTTGATGCAACAAAAATATACGCATCAAAATCGTCCTCATCGCTTGAGGATAACACGTTTTCTTCAAATATGCCAACGTAATCCTCTTTTTTTCCGCTTTCAATATCGTCTAAAAACAATCTGCGTTTTTTCAAAAAACCGTATTTTATTTTCCAAAAAACAACCGAAAGCAAGGCAAAGAAAAGCACTAAAAAGAAAAATACCGCCGCAAATAAAATATTATTTTTTATATAAATACAAGCAAGCGCAACAGCGCAAATCAAGCAAATCACATATATAACGTATTGAAAAATCAACCTCTTTTGCCCTATGCGTATTTCCTCAATTTCACAAAAATCATAAATATTATTCATAATCCGCCATCTTTTCAACACTTAGTAAACCGTTATTAACGTTGAGCTTGGCAATTCGCGCCGTGCGACATTCCTCACTCAAATCGTCGCTCTTATCCCTGCCGTGATAAACGATATACCACTGTCCGTCAACCTTAATCGTGCTGTTATGTCCCGTTCCAAGCTCAATACCGTCAGAGCAAAGCAAGGGGCTATATGTATTATCGTCGGGATATTTCAAAAATTCAATTTTTTCAAGGTCGGATGTATCTGCCTTTGCCCTGCTATATCCAACGTAGTAGGTATTGTTTTGATAGCAGTTGCCCGAAAACAACAAATAATACCAGCCGTCCTCATAAAAGAAATTAGCTCCCTCAATGGTGTGCCAATGCTCACCTATCTTAAATCTGTCTTTGCAGAAAATCTCCTCGTCAAGCGTGGGAATTACGGCATTTTTCGGCTTTCCCGCAAGCTCTGTTGCACAAGTCATTTTATCCAATACGATCTTTGTGCCAACGCGCTCCAGAGTGTGATCGTTCACGGAATAGAACATATAGTGACCGCTTTCGGTAAGAGCAATATCCGCGTCAATCGAAAAGGGCGCAGCAAGATCGTTTTGATAAACAAACGGTCCCTCGGGCTTATCCGCAACTGCCACCTTCAAGCATTGCGTATGCACGTCATCACTTGTTTTGGGCATAGCAGAATAATACATATAGAATTTTTCGTCAATTTTTGTAACGCAGGGTGCCCAATATTGACAGGAATCCTCCTTAGCGCAAACAACTCCTATATGCACAAAGTCAGATAATTTATCCGAGGTATAGCAATGCACTCCGTCACCGCCCGTGCAATACAAATAATATCTTCCCTCATTATAAAAGATATAGGGGTCCGCCTGATATTTTCTTATATTAGAGTCATTTGATTTCACTAATTTCATATTTTTTCACACTTTTGTTGTATTTTTAAATAAATCCAAGACGATTTGCCTAAGACAAATCGTCTTGGATAAGTTAATCAGTTATTAGTTAACGCCTAATTCCGAAAGCTTTGCAGCTACCTCGTTTTCACCCGAGATTACGTTGTAATTCTTAACGCGAATACCCATATTGAATACAAGGCATCCACCAACAACGTTTTCACCGGTTAAGCCTCTGAGGTTCGTTGCGGTGTCAAAGAGCTGATCGTTTACAAAGAAGTAGTAAGTATTGCCAACACGCGCTATAGCGAGCTTTGTATAATTACCGTTAGTATAGGAAACGTCAAAGTTTCTAACCTTTTCGGTTGTTACCCAGTCATAGTCACTGTTATCCTGCTTTCTTTGAGTATAACCAACCGCCTTATTGTTAAAGCCGCCGTTATATGCAGAGTCGATATAGAAGAACGTGCTACCCGTTTTTGATTTGAGAACCAAACCAAACTTAGGATAATTCTCTATTCCGCCGTGCCACATTCTATATGGCTCATCCTCGGTGATTGTCAATTCTGCCTCAAAGTAAAAGTTATAGCCCTCTGCACCCTTGAAGAACGCAAACTGATCACCGGGAGCGGTGTTTTCGATATAAGCATCCTCCGTGCCGTCGTCTGTTGAAAGGTCGCCGTAGCCCCAAGTCGTATAGAAATCGCCAACCGTTCCAACCTTTTCGCTTTCAGCGTACTTGATGTATTCAACGGGATCGGGATTTTTGTAATCATACGCCTTAAATTCCGTTACGGGAGCAGGGTTCTTAACATTTCTGCCCATAATCATAATCTCGCCAATCGCAACCTGAGGCATATCCGTATAGAGATTGATCGTAAGCTCGATTTCCATAACGGGCATTTCGTCAAATTCAAGCATTATCGCGCCGCCCGCATACATCGTTGACCGTGAGTCGGAGTTCCAAGCATAGTTGAATTTAACGTTCTTCGCCTCTGCCCAAGCATATCCTTCGGCAGTTTTGTATTTCAATTTAACGCTATTGATAACGGGAACGGAAAGGTTATAATCCAAGCTGTTATAGAGCAACAAGGAGCGAACGTTTACCCAATCGTCAAACTTGAAATTGATGGTCGTCTTTGTGGATTTTTCCACAATCTGTGTTTTGTATTCATTAACAAGGTCATTCTTGTGTGATTTATACAAGCCGTCGGTTAAGAGCTTAACGTCACTATCGGATGCCGTGTGAGAAGCAGTAACCGTTGCCTCGGGAGCAACGTTCTTATATCCCGAAACCGCTGCGGGCAAGGGCTGATAAGAATACGTAGGTCCGTTTGTGCACATAAGAGTCTGACCCTTATCGTTCTTAACGAACTTGATTTCATCAACCGCAAGCGCTCTTCCGTATTGAATAGTTGCTCTGTCAAGGAAGGTGTGATAAGCGATAAAGAGCTGATCTCCACACTTAACAAAGCAATGGTGACCTGCGCTCTGAAGATTTTCCCAGTCACTTTCGGTATAAATAATAGTACCGCCATCCGCAGGATCTACCTTTGTAAATTCTCCAAGAGGAGAATCGGAAAGCGCCTGTCTAACCTGATAGTTAGGGCTTGTGTAGGGATAAACCGAGAACGTCATATAATACGTTCCGTCGTGGTAATAAACGAAAGGTCCTTCGTTTACGGCTGCACCTTCGTTCTGACCCTCGTCAATATCGCCGAACTGAATTTGTCCGCCCGACATCTCCGCGCTAAAATCGCCAACCTCCGTGTTGAAAATGGAGGTAATCTGCGTAAGAGTTGAATAATCGGGAGTGAACCAGTCCTTCATCTTAACGCCGTAAATTTCCTGATAACCTCTTGTGTGCCATTCCTGCCAAGCAGAGAAATACAAGTATTTATCTCCTGTTACGGGATCGATAAACGCGTGAGCGTCGATTACGCCGTTCGTTATTCCTTCACGGTTTGGAAGACATCTGTTGAAATCATAAACGGGCTCGCCCTTGGAAAGCTCCTTGCCGTCAAGGTTTTTAGCACCGTCGATGCTCTCAAAGGGTCCATAGGGAGTTTGAGAAACCGCAACGCTTACATAATGGCGGTTACTGTCATAAATATTCTGAGCATTATAGAAAAGGTAATAAACACCGTCATCATATAAAACCTCGGGTGCCCAATAGTTATTAAACGCCCAAGCTTCTGAATAGTCGGGTTCAAATGCAACGCCAACGTATTCCCAGTTGGTCATATCCTTTGATCTCCAACATTGGAAACCGTGACATTGGATAAGGTCACTCGTTCCGTATGCATAGAAATATCCCTTTCCCTCGCCTTCCTCAACGTAAATAACCGTTGGGTCGGCAATCTGGAAATTGAGCTCATTCAAATAATATAGATTTTTATTATATGAATACTCATCGTAAGTATCGTTTTCATAGGTAACGTAGCTGAAATCCCCCTTAACACCAGTCTCAACGTTTGTGGATGGGTTGTTACCGCAGGCAACCGTTGAAGCAAGCGTTCCAAGGATCATAATCGCAACTATGAACAATGAAATAAATCTTTTAAGCATAAATATCTCCTTAAATTATACTTTCATACCACTCGTGGCAACACCCTCAACAAAACGCTTTTGCGCGATTATGTAAAGAACTATCGTTGGAATAATACTAATCACAGTTGCCGCCATCATTGCGGGAACGTTTCTTCCCGCAAAGAAGCTCTTTAACTGATTCATCGCAATTTGAAGAGTGTACATTTCGGGATCCTGAAGGTAAATCAACGGACCGAGATAATCGTTATAACCGCCGATAAATCCCAAAAGGGCTTGTGCAAGGAGCGCGGGCACGGAGAGAGGAACCATAATCTTAAAGAAAATTCCAAAATATCCCATACCGTCGATCTCTGCCGCCTCTATGAGCTCCGTTGGAATACCCAAATAGAATTGCCTCATAAAGAACACGCAAGCCGCCGCACCGAACATACCCGGTATCATAAGTGGAAACGGAGTGTTTACCCATCCTATTT
The DNA here is from genome assembly GCA_017504245.1 of Clostridia bacterium. Classification (GTDB taxonomy): domain Bacteria; phylum Bacillota; class Clostridia; order Oscillospirales; family CAG-272; genus RGIG4608. The sequence goes on from JAFVRQ010000050.1 coordinate 11,018, forward strand.
CATTATATATAATATAGGTGGGAGTTAACAAAATCGTTCCGGGAATCATCATCGTTGCAAGCAAAAGAGAGAACATTTTATCCCTCAATTTAAAGCGGAGCTTTGCAAATGCATAAGCACTTATCGCAGACGAGAATAATCCCAAAATCGTTGGTGGAATAACTATCCAAAGAGTATTAATAAAGCCCGAAACGATCAGAGGAACGCCCTCATAGGCGGTACCCATATCGTAATCAAGAACCTTTTCGTAGCCCTGGAAGGTAAATTCCTTAGGCCACCAGTTAAAATCAAGACTGTTTGCCTCAATTATTCCTTTAAATGAGGTGAGCAAAACAAGTGAGAATGGCAACAAAACCCACAAAGCGAAAAGAACAAGGGCCGCATAAATAAATATTTTAGCCACTAAATCTTTAGGTTGGAGTTTCTTTTTTCTTGCGTTAATCATAACTCACCCACCTTTTCGAAACGAGGAAGTTTATTGCGGTAACAATCAAAATGAACACGGCAAGCACAAGCGCCGCAGCGGCTGCCTGCCCCATTTGATTGTTATAAACAAACGCCCTTCGATAAATATAGAATACGATGGTCAAGCCATCATTATTCGGGCCTGCTCCCTGCCCTCCGCCAATCATCTGCGGACGGGTAAATTCCTGCAAAGCCCCGATAAGTCCCGTTGTCAAAAGATAAAACGACGTAGGGGAAACGCTTGGAAGCGTTATATTAAAGAAGCATCTTAATGAGCCTGCACCGTCAACCTTTGCCGCCTCGTAAAGAGAGCGGTTAACGTTTGTAAGCGCGGCACCGTAAAGCACTATTCCGTAAGCCGTGCCGCTCCATATACCGATAATTATCAAGCAAAGGGTATATGTTGAGGAATCCGTGAGCCACGGAATTGCAGTTTCTCGGGTCAAGCCCAGCCAAGAGTTGATAATACCGTGATTTTGGTTGAATATCAACTCCCACATAAGAGAAACCGCAACCGCGCAGCAAACGTATGGTACGAAATATACAGCTCTGAAAAAGCTTCTTCCCTTTATATTTTTGGTGAGCAAAAAAGCAACCACAAGGGCTATTACGATGCAAATCGGTAATGAGATTGCCATTTTCAAGGTATTTCCGATGGAATCCCAGAACATATGGTCCGAAAGCACTTCCTTGAAGTTATCAAGGCCAACGAATTCTGCCTTTGCCAAGTTACCCTTTCCGGGAATATCCAAAAATGCCATAGCAAGAGCCAAAAGCATTGGAATAAATCCAAAAAGGATAAATCCCGTTACGGGAATTGATGCCATCAGAAATCCGCTTCCGCTTTCACCAAGCCCTCTCTTTTTTCTCTTTTTATATATTTTTTCAAGAGTCATATTTCGTTTTTATAAATTAATCTTATTTTTCCGTGTACTTGAGCAATTTGCCGTAAGTATCAGCGAACTGCTTTGATGCAAAGAACTCTGTCATACTCATCTTACCGTTTCTAACGTCACCGTTAAGAACGCCTGCCCAGTCGTCGATCCAAGCGTTGTCCGCAAGGTACCACCAGTCGCCTGCGCCCTGAATTTCAGCAGCTCTGATGAAGATCTTGGAGTTTTTGGGCATCTTATCTGACTGAAGGAATACTTCGCTGTTAGCAAGCTCCTTCTGAAGAGGAATTGCAAATCCCTTTTCTGCCTGAGCGGTTTGACCTTCTTCGCCCGCTACGAACTCGATGAACTTCCAAGCCGCGTTGGGAACCTGGGAATTATTGCTGATGCAAAGACCAACGGAGCCGCTGTGACCTGCTTCGATACCGTGAACCGTTACGTTTCTTTCTGCGCCGAAGCCCTCTGCATCGTATTCTCTATACATAGGAAGAGGACAAACGTCCCAAGTGAAGTTAACGCCCGAATCTGCATCGCGGAAGTAGGTTACGTTCCATCTACCGTCAACGAGCATACCGATTTCGCCCTGAGCGAACGCCTGAGTCTTACCTGCATCGGAGCCGATTGAGGAAGGAGTGGGAGTAACGCCGTAGCCCATAAGGTTAACGCCGTCAACCGTATCAACTACCGTGCTTGTCTTAGCCGCAAGACGAACGAATTCTGTGAATGCTTCTCTCTGAGAAGGAAGTCTGTTGAGCTTGCCCTCTGCTTCAAGAGCGAGAACGTCTGCTGTAATATCCTTGCTATAGCTTTCGCCTGCTGCGCTTGTGGATGTCAAGCCAAGCTTATCTGCATAAGAAAGGATTTCGCCTGCCTTATATGTATTGCCGTTAACCGTTACGGAAGCAACGTCGTCGGCAACGATGAAGTTAGGCGTATCGTCTGCCAATGTGAAATCATACCAGCCGCCGCCGTGTGAAGCATCGGTTGTGGGGATGTATTGGATACAGTCGCCACCAACCGTCCAACCGTAGTTGAACCACCACTCTGTGAAGTAGCCGTATGCGTTGGGGTTAGTCATACTGTTCTGAAGAATTGTTGCAACCTCAACGGTTTCTGCCCAGCTCATAGGAATCTGGTTGTTAAAGTATTTCTGATTTCCAACTACAAAGTAGCCGTATTCCTTAACCGTAACATCGGAAAGACCCATAGCAGCCTTTGTGTTGCCTCTGTCGTCCGCAGCGCCGCCGTTGTATGCGTCAAGATCTTCTTTAGCTACGCTGATGATCTTAATGCCTGCTTTTTCAAATTCTGTTTCGTTGTAATAAATTACTGTAGGACCGATGTCCTTGGGAACACCGTAATATCTACCGGATTCTGTGCCGGAAAGCTTGGAATTAACGTCATATTTATAACGTGTAATTACGTTATCCCACATTTTAGAAAGATCGTAAGTAGAGCTATTTTCTACGAGTGCTGTAATATCATAAAGCAAGCCCTGCTCTGCATAGGACTTATAGCCCGCGTCACCAACGTAGAAAACGTCGAGCTTTTCGCCTGACAATGCCTGCTGAACGGCTGTTTCGTATCCGTCGGAGGGCTTCTGAACGAGCTTAACCTTAATCTTACCCTCATTCTTCTTATTGAAGCGGTCAACGAGGTCCTGGAAAACCTCTAATTCATATTCGTCACCGTTGATCCAAAATTCAACGTTTGCAACCGTATCGGTAGGACGAATATTACCTTCCGGGTCGAGCTCAACGTCACTCTTATCAGGTGTTTTGCCGCCACAAGCAACAAAAACCGTTAAGCTCATAATCAACGCCAAAATCAAGGCGAGTATTCTTGTTATATTTTTCATAATTATTTTTTCCTCATTAATAATAATACCACTTCCCCCCACACGGGCAAATTGCCCGTGTGGGGGACTAATTGTTAACTAAAAATCTGCTATGCGGAATTATCTAAGAATAAATCCATCTTCATTTGCGTAAATGGGAGTATCAGGACCGCAACCCCTTACCCAAGTAAAGCCGGTTTCAAATACGCCGCCGATACATACCTGAACTTCACCGTCGTAATCCATTCCGCCGTATTCTGTTGTGAAAGGAAGGAATGTTTCAAATGTTGTTATATATGTTCCGTCGCCGTTATCAACAGTTACTGCCTTGGATGCGCAATACTGATCCCAATCACCGTTGTTAAGTACGGATGCAGCCATCTGTGTTGTGTAATTTCCGCCCATGCGGTATTCAACGTCAAGCAAGCCCCACCAGTCATTAGCAGAACCCTGAATTACGTCAGTTGCGGGTCTTGTGTGTGTGATTGTGTTAAGAACGATGATACCTGTAGAAAGCTTTCTACCTGTAACAACCATCTTTGCACCGTTAACGTTATCAAATGTTATGCTTGTAAGTCCTGCGTAAAGAGCTTCGTCTGCCTTACCGTCAAGAACGATACCTTCGCCTGCTGCCATCTTTTCAGCAACGTGAAGCTGTGCAGTTGGCCAATCTACGAATAAAGAAATCCATTCGATTCCGTTTTCATTAATGTAAGGTACGTTACCGTCCCACATAAGTGACTGCCAGCCACCGAAGCCATTACCGTTTACACCAACCTGGAAGGTTGCCTGCTTAGCTGTTGAGAAATCGTATTCATAGAACAATTCAACAACTGTCTTGTATGCAAATCCACTATCTCCACCGTCTGTACGAACGAGTGCATAGTCGCTAAGAGGTCCGCAACCTGCAATGAAATCATCAATAAGCGAGAAGCCTGCACGGTCACCGAGAAGCTTGATTTCAAGGTTGTCATTCAACCACCAGTCAGCAACAGATTCACTGAGACTGTTCTGATAGATAGTGATACCAAGATAAACACCGTCTTCTGCTACATAACCTGTAAAGTCAAATTTAGCATTGTCATTACCCTGACCCAAGAATGCGTTCTTACCTGCATATTCACCGAGATCAGCATCAATGTTTGCTCTTTCACAATCGTGAACGATACCGTTCTTTGTAATATGGATACATTCGGGAACGCCTACTGTACCAAGACCAACGTGTTCAAGATTAGGACGGCTGGGAGTACTGTGACTTGTTCTCCACCAGTCTGTTCTATCCCACTGGTTATTGATCATGTATTCGTAACGAGCAGCTTCACCGGGTGCCTTGAACGCATAGTTAAGAGCTACTGATTCAGGATCAAATCCGGAGATATGTCCCTTATTTACGTAAATCTCAACAGTGTGCAAATATTTTCCGCTTTCCTGCTGAGCATAGTTATAAACGGACTTGGATGCGCCTTTAGATTCGCCTCTTGCGTTTACATAACTTTGTTCACCGTTGTTAAGATAGAATTCAAAGTTGTGATTCTGCCACCATTCAGCACCATCAACAACTACACCGTTTGTATTTGCTTCAACGTAGAAGTAAACACCGTTATCGTCGGTCTTAGCCCAAACTGTTACAGAACGTCCACCTTCAACCTTAAAGGAAATAGGTGTACCGTAACCCTCGCCCTTAACTCCGTCGATAGCTTCAGAGAGATCGTAATCGATTTCAATGCTGATTACTACTCCAGTATCAGTTGCCTTAACTGTATAAGAGTAAACACCTTCAACAGCTTCAACTGCTTCACCGTTAACCTTTACTACAATCTTGCTTGCAGCAGCTTTATCAACTGTAAATGTGATTGTCTCTCCAACTACAGCTGTTGCAGCTTCACAATTCACTGTAGCATTCAAGCCTTCTCCGCTATGGTCAATAACGTTACTTGTAACGCCGATACCTTCAAGAGCCACTTCAATTGCTACGTCACCGTCGGGCATTGTAAATGTTACTTTGCCTTCAACCACTTCGTGTTCAACGCCGTTAACCTTTACGTAAGCAAGCTTCTGTCCTTCAGCTACGTTGATAGCTGCAACAACAGAGTCGCCCTTTCTTGCTGTATTCTGAACATCAACAGAAACAGCTGCGTTTGTACCTGAAACGCTGATATTTCTTTCGTATCTCAAGCCGTGTGCAGATACTGTGAGGTTAGGATATCCACCAATATTCATAATATGGTTCCAACCTTCACTATCCCATACCCAGCCCCAAACCTTGAGAGCTATTTCTTCGCTGTTAGCATCGTATCCGGGGAATGAATTATAAGGAGCGAAGAATTCAAATGTGGTGTGGTAAATATTGCCTTCATTACCGTTTGACTTTATAGCTGCAAGAGGAATACCGGCAGTACTTCTAACAGCATTAAATCCAACGCCGTCAACGTAAATATACTGTTGAGCATCAAGATTGTTGCCAAAACGGAATTCAATATTAGCATTATCCCACCAGTTTGTTGATGAACGTGTATTTTCAAATGTGTATGTATTAACAAGGAAGTAAACACCGTCAGAGCCCTTAACTGCAGCTACTGTAAAGTATCTGCCGTCACCCTTGTCACCGAATTTTTGTGTATTTGCAAGAACCTCTTCTGTCCAGATAGAGTCGTTTGCTTCACCGTCGATTTCTGCATCCTGGCAACGCAAGCCAAGCTTTCTCTCGATTTCTGCAACGTCTGTAGTAGAAACTACATCCTTAATAAGAACTTCAAGGTTAAAGCTTTCAAAACCAACAACTACGTCACCTGCAAGTGTAGATGTGCAGTAAATTGTATCGTTTACAAGGAAGTAAACTGTATCGCCAAGCTTTGCAATAGCGAGCTTAACGTTACCGAAGTCACATCCTGTTGCACCGCCCCAAACTGTAGAATTCCAATCCCAAGCGCTTTGAGAAATGCCGTTAACACCGCGGTAAACAAGACCAGCAGATGTATTTGCCTGATTGAAGCCAACCGCATCAATGAAGCCCCAACGTGATTCGTGATCGTTTCTTACAAGCAAACCAAACTTAGGATAGCCGTCGCCGTTTCTGAGTGCTGTTGCACTAATAACTGCTTCAAGGTAAACATTTTCACCGGAAATGTTCTTGAACCAAAGAGCTGTATCCCAGTTACCCCAGCTGTATGCGGAGCCGTCTTCACGGAATTCCCACAAGCCTGTGTGAGCAAATCTGTCGATGTCACCCATTACTGTGCCATCGGGTCTTTCATAACCCATAGCTGTGAGCATTACGTTTGCCCAAATGGGATAACCAATGTCAACGCTGAGATGCAAACCGTCATCAAATACGTCCTGTCTTGCAGCGCCGTTAGCATCGAATACTGTTGTCTGATCGATATATACGAGCCATGCCTTATCGCTTGCGTATTCAAGTACGCCTGCGTTGATTACCTTGTAATCTGCATATTTATCGGGGAACATTGTATTGGGAATAAGTGAGTTCCAATAAATTGTTGCATCCGGGAATATTTCGTGATATTTTTCGAACATCACCTTAAGATTTGCAAGTACGTCTGCAGGATCTGCACCCGCATCGTCAATGTCGTTTACACCGATGTGGAAAGCGATCTTCGCAGGAGTATAGAGCAATGAAAGCTCGGGAGCCTTGTCGATCCAATACTGAACCTTTGTTCCGCCAACACCGATGTTAGCATGTGTTGCATCTGTGTAGGAGAGCTGGTTAGTGATATGTCTTGAATTCCAGAAATCCATGTAGCTGTCGCCCGCAAAGAGAATATCAACTGCCTTTGCATCGGGAGCTGTCTGCTTCTTGTCAGCCCATCCGTCCGCTTCAGCATCTGTGGATGTCATATAATCTGTAACCTTAAGATCAATACCAAAGCTCTTGATACCGAAACGAAGATTTTCATTGTAAGAACCGTAGTAAACAGTCTTGATGTGCTGACCGTCTGCGTACATATGTACCCAACCGTCCTGATATACCATTTCCATAACGATGGACTTGGATGTAAGGTTGAATACACCGCCCTTAGCAGTTACCCAAGCGCCAAAGTCTGTACCGGGAGCGATGTTGTAACCAACGTCTGTACCCACGATATTGTCCATTGTGTTGCCTGCAGCACCACTCATTATAGCGTCAACGTAGAAGAATACACCCTTCTTTGATGCACCGTCGAACAACATAAGACCAAATTTAGGCCACTGGTCGTTGGGGTTAGAAACACCTGTAACAGTGAGAGTAGCTCTAACGTACATTTCGTTAGCACTTACGCGATAGAACACAACGTTGTTGTCATTTCCGTCGTGACCCAAAAGCAATGCTTCTCTGTTAGGATAATTTTCGGCATCCTCTGCGTAATAGTCCTTAGAGAGATCCCAATAAATGCCCTGATTGAGCGCGCCAAACGAACCGAGCTGAGCGGACAACATATTATATTTGTTGTCGCGAACTGTGTTATCGTCCGTCAAAACTGCGAATGTATTGTGTGCATCCTCCTGCACTCCCTCAAGGGATGCGCTGGATGCGGGAAGTGAACCGTATGCACTGTAAACAACGGGGCAAACAGTGAAAGCGCCCTTTGCTGCTTCAGCAGTTGTTCCAAGCACTGCGTAAGGAACGTAAATTTCTACGTGGTAACCGTCAAGCTTTTCGCCGTTCTTTGACCAAGTAGCAAAATCAGTTGTTACGCCCTCGAGAGTAGCCGCCTGCAAAACGCCCTCTGCGTCCGTTGCGGACATAGAAGCAACGCCCTTTGCGTTAACTGCTATTCTGATTGTTTTGCCGTCACTGAGATGACCGCCGAGAACAGGAAGCTCACGGCTAAAGAGGATAGCAACGCCATCTCTTTCAACAACGGAAGCATCCTCAACGTATGCTTCAAATGTCAAGCCCTCTGCGCCAAAGGTCATAAATACGTGACCCTTTGCAGATGCGCCGCCCGCACTTTGAGCAACAATCTTGATAGCTCCCTCGGGAACTGCCTCAAGAAGACCTGCAGTCAAGCCAAACGTTGCGCTGATAACAACGTCAGCTTCGGGCATTACGAATGAGTTACCGCTAATAGCTTCGCCGTTAACGGTGATAGCAACGAGCTGATAGTCCTTGTCAGCTTCGGCAACTACCGTAACCGTGTCACCCGCTTTAGCGGAGGTCAAGTCACATTGAACGCTTCCGTGTTCAATGTTTTCATCGATTGTGATGTTGTAGAGCTTGGGTTGTGTGGGCTGAGGATTATCGGGCTTACAGCCGGTCATCAACGCAAGACACAAGCAACAAACGATGATAAGAATGAGAATGCTGTTTCTTTGTTTCATAGTTCTTTCTCCTTTTTATAGATTTTTATATTTTTACAAAAAAACATTCTTTTTTGTTTCTCACAGAAGGATGGATTGTTGATTATAGAATAATCAACACAGGGGGACCCCCTGTCGCTTTTGTTTTTTATTCACCAAATTAAATGAACACATCGATTTTACACATATTATATGCTTGTTTTTTGTACATCTTGTACAAAGTTTTATGCTTTGAATTAATTTATTTGGTGATTTTGGTCATTCACACCTATATTAAACCACTTTTTCGCCATAATGTCAAGTGTTTTTTTATATATATAAGGTATATTTCAATTTTTCGGCACTTTGCACAAATAACAAGGGCTCAATTCAGGAGCCCCAACTCCTAAGGAGAAGGCATAGACAAATCAAATTTTGAAAGCGGGTGCACGGAGTGCCCCCCTACGTTGATTGTGCTATCAACCCGCTTGGCAAATCACAATTCGAAATGCAAATCTCCCCGCCCCGCAAAACAAAAATCCCCCGCGCGAACGCGGGGGATTGGGGTTGTTTAGTTAAATGAGATTATTTTTTTGACCAAGTGCCATTATCGCTCCATCCGGAATTCTGTGTAAAACAATTTTTACCATCAGTAGGAATTGTAAGGTCAACTGTTTGGTTCCATACATGACCATTATCCCAACTATTATTTGAATAAGCAGGATTCATACGACAAAGAATAATTTCGTTATATGTTGTAGACACCCATACTTTATATACACCACCCGAATATTTATCGGTAAGACTATACCACGCATTACCAGACCCATCCTTGAAAGCATAAACAGCAAATCTTGCACTATCCGTATACCAAGAAGATGATGGAGTAAAGTAAAGTTGCTTATAATTATTTGGTTTAGCATTGTTCGAATATGTACCCTTAGTTACTGTAACATTGCTACCATCTCCACTAGAAGGTGTAACCATGTTATTAGTGGTAAAGTCGGAAAGTTTTTGGTCTTGAATTTGTTGACGGCTACCACTTCCATCATTCTTTTCACCACTAATGTTAAACTTCACAGCAAAATTAGGAATCTGAACAGAATAGTATTCATAAGTACCATCATATCCAAGCAATGTAACAGTAATTGCTTGAACCCAAGAAGCACCAATATTATAATACGCCTGAACATTATCCCACTTGTAGTAGTTCTTTAAATAAACAGTCTTATAGCCCTCTGCATATGTAGAAGATCCTACTTTGTATGTAGTTCCATTATCCACATCACCTACATCGTATATATTTCCGTCACAATCGGATATTGAAATATCAACTGTCTGCTTATGTCCGGATACGCCCGCATTAGTACCGTTGCTAATAATAAAAGATGTCACATACGAAGGAAGAACAAACTTATAAATATCGTAATTTCCATCCTTCATAGTTGATGTCAACTTTTCACCAGGGAACCCAAGAGTATCCCAAGTTTCTCCCTTAGAATCTACACACCAATAATAAAGACTTACGTTAGTCCAATTTGCGTTGTTATAGAAGTAAACCGTCTTATATCCCTCTTTATAGAGAGTAGAGTTAACCGTCTGACCGTTAACAACGTAGATATATCCATTATGGAGCGATGTGATTTCAGGAGTGGAGACTGTTACGGTTTCTTCAGCATCTGCAGAACCGAATGCAACCTTAACTACGTTTGCGGGAAGCACAACTCTATAAACGTCGTGGAGTCCGTCATTAGCGGTCTTTGCAAGCACGCCTGTAAGCTCTGTTCCGTCTTCAGTCCAATACTTAATACCTACGTTAGCCCAGTTTTGAGTATTCTGGAAGTAAATAGTTGTGGGAAGCGTAAATGTTGCTGTAATGATTGCAGTAGCACCACTGATTCCGTTTGCCCAATTTTCGCAAAGCTTCTTTGCCCAGTTACGAGCAGAGTTATCAGACTTGTGGTTCGGGAAGATTGCAAGCTTTTCGCCCTCTTCAAGGTCACTCCAAGCACGTGTAGCATAGGTTTCATTACCATTGCCTTTTTCTCCTGCAGGAATGATTACTTCACTACCGTTAGCATCATAGTAAACAACGGATCTGTCACCGTTAGCGGCATCGTAAATCTTAACTATCTTATTGTCAGCATCAAGAACGACCGCAATACCGAACTCGTTTGTTGTAAACGGAGCACTTGCAAAGTCATAGCTGCTATCATAGATAACAACCTGATAATGAGATGCATAAGGATAGTTATTTGTGTTTATCTGTGTATTGTAGAGCCAGTTATTGCCTGTTACTACCAAAGTATTGGAAACACCGTCAATATTAATGTCAACGTAAATATCCAAGCAATCACATCTATTATTCTTGCACTTTTCATCTTCGCAAGATGTATTTCTACATCCGAAGCAGGTTGTACAAACGTTTGAACAAATGTGAACAGATGTGTTAACTGTTGTTGTGAGGGTTAAGGGTTTACCCATTGTAGTTTCCCAGTTATTACAAATATTTTTTGCAAATGTACGTGGAGAATCATCAGCATTTGTACCGTCATTGGGGAAGATAATAAGAGTTTCGCCACTCTGCAATTCGTTGAATGCGGTGGTTGCATAATCAACTGTAGCATAATGAATATCTACTTTGCCCTCAACGGTATAATATCCGTCCCAAGCATATCCTTTAACAAGCTTTCCATCTGCACCAATTACAAGAGCAACACCATAGTCATTAGTTGTAAATGTGCCTGTGTAGTTTTTATCGTAGATAATTACATCATAATTAACCGCATAAGGAGTACTTTCCTTGTTTACCTGAGTATTATACAACCAATTTCCTGTAACAACATCAAACCTTGATTCACCAATGGTGAGAGTCAAATTAAACGCGGTGAGAGGATAAGTTGTTTTATCTTCAACCTCGGACAAAAGGATTTCGGGAGTTGAGAATACTGCGGAATTATTGGGAAGAGTGCCCGTAACCTTAAATCCTTGTGCGTATGCGGGAACGTCAACCTTATAAATACCGGTTGCAACCTGAGTCATATTGATACCCTCAACAAGCGTTGTCCATCTATCAGTACCATTTGCGAACCAATAGTAGAGCGTGAGGTTATTCCAGTTAAGGTTATTCTGAATATAAACAGTCTTTGTGAGACTATTGTGAATTGTTACTCCCCTGCCCTCGTGGTCATTAGTACCGTAAACGCCCTGACCGCCGCCGTAGAGCTGGTTGAATGTGATAGCTGCGTAGCCTGTTTTGTTTGCTTCAGCAAGTTCAATAGTGTTAATTGCCTTACCGCCAACAACGGGGTTACCGTATCTTACGTTAGAGAAAGCACCGTTATATTCGCCTGCTTCAGCTCTTACCCAAGGATAGTTGCTATTCCAAAGGCGAGTGCCTGCTTCATCAGTCTGCTCTGCAAACTGATAATATGTGTAATTTACCCAGTCGCCATAGTAAACGTTAACGTTTTCACATGTCAAGAATTCTGCAGCAGCATTCAATGCGCTCTTGGGACTGTTCTGCTCTGTGTGACCGATAAGCATACCGCAACGACGGTAAGCATACCACTGATATGCAGCCGTTACGTCGGAGAATGCGTCGATTTCGCAAGCAACAGTTACGTTCTGCATCAATACTCTTGCAGTTCCCCACTTACCACCGATAACACCGCCACAAGCGTTGTCAAAGTCGCCCCAAAGTGAAGAAATCTTTACAGAGGAGTCAACTGTTACGTTTGTAAATATGTGAGTATATTCCTTATCATCAACATCATCACCCTTGCAAACTTCACCTACAACGCCACCTGTGTAACGCTGATAGTTAGCAAGCTTAGAATCTGTAACAACGATATTTATAAATGTACATTTACCCTGTGCATAACCTACTACAGTACCCATATCGATACATTCCATAACGATATTAGCACCGGAGATTGCAAGGCTTTGGATTGTTGCATCCTTAATAGAAGCAAACAAACCGCCACCTACTGTGCTGTAAGAATAGTTAAGATCCCAACCATTCTGATAGAGGTTGTAGATTGTGTGGCCCTGACCGTCGAATGTTCCCATGAACGCCTGACCGCCATTGTGTACATAACCCTGACCGATGGGGTCGAAGGAAACCAATGCAGGAACTTCACCATCCTTAATGGTATTGCCCTGATCATCTTTTTGTTCAAGATAAAGGTCAATATCAACACCGAGTTTTACTGTCTTGCCCTCAAACGTGTTACCTGCGTCAACGAGGTCTCTAAAACCTGCAAGCTGTTCAGCACTTGTAAGTGTGAATTCTTTATCAGTTTCGTTATACCAAGTTGTGTCGGATTTGCCATCCCAAACGTCAGCAGTTGACTTAACCGCAGTAAATACAGAGAAAGAAGCAACGTAAATTGTAACTTCACCTGTTTCTGCGTTATAGTAGTACTGATTGTGAATTGCGAAATCAGAAGGGCTGTTAACTCTTGTCATAAGGTTATCAACGCCGTTTTCTGTATGATAGAGCTTAAGCTCTGTTGCGCCGAGTCCTGCTTCGAGGATCGCGCCAAGCTTAACGATCATAGGAACTGTGTTGTCAGTCGCAACGCCGTTGATATGAACGTCGAGATTTGAAAGTGCTTCGCCAAACGTTTCGTCCTCAACCTTCTTAACCGAAAGAGCAAGAGAGGATGCGCCGCTTTCAACCTTAACGTCCGCGGGAACGAGCGCGCCAATTTCTGCGCCACCGATTACCACGTCACTTGCGAGCGTGCCGTAAATAAGACCATCGCTCAAAATATCAGTTGATGCGGAGAAGATTACGTTAGGGTCAACGGGATCTTCTATGGGTTCGTCTTCAACCACGTTACCTGTTGTTGTGGTGGTTGTGGTGGGAGTTGTTGTTGTGGGTTTTGTAGTTGTAGCAACGCCACCGTTTGTTGTAGTTGTTGTGCCCACTTGATTTTCGGGATCAACCTCGCTAAAGCACGCGGTGAGACCACCAACGAGCATAACAAGACAGATCATAAGAGCGAGCACTCTTGTGAAAATAGAGTTGTTAGTCATAATAACTTTCCTTTCTGAATTTTTTATGTAAACTTCAATTTTCGGCAATGAAAAAGCACAATACTTTTATTGCTTGTGCCCTTTCGTTACCGCCGCACGCGTGCGGGTTGAAAATTCGAGCGATTTTGACATTTTTGTGTGATTTTAACAATAAAAACGTAGCATCTTCGATAGTATATCATATAAATTACAAAAAATCAACAGTAAAATGAAAATATTTTTCACCTTTTCAATGTTTTTTTGCACCCACGTTTCAACAATTTCCCTCCCCCCCGTCCGTCCGCCCCTTAAATGAACACATTTTTTCTCATTTTGCCCTCGTTCAAATTTTGATTTGTCGGGGAGTTAAAGTTAGTTTAAATTAGGATTTTTTCGTTCTTTTTGAAAAAAGAACCAAAAACTTTTTAAACGTGGGAATAAATTAAAGCCGCGCAAATTGTGTCAACGAGTTGACACTAATGATTTTTCTCGTTGTTGGTAGGCACCTCGAAAAATCCAATTTGC
>JAFVRQ010000051.1 GCA_017504245.1 Clostridia bacterium
CACGGAGTCGGGAATATTTATGCTTTTAAGAGATGAGCAATTATAGAATGCATAACTTCCAATACTCGTCACGGAGTCGGGAATATTTATGCTTTTAAGAGATGAGCAATTATAGAATGCATAACTTCCAATACTCGTCGCATTGGATAAAATTTCAACGGTTTCAACATTTGCGCAGTTAAGTAATACAAAAGCCGATATATACTCGCTACCAAAAACAACTTTTTTGATTGATGCGACACTCATAAAATTGTTATCTTCTGAAACATAGGTTGAGTTATAATAAACAGTTTGCAAATTATCAGCCCTATAGAAAATCTGATTACCAATACTTTTTACGGATGCGGGAATCGTAATTTCAGTAATTCCCGTACAACCGTAAAATGCTCTGGTTCCGATTGTTTCAACTGTTTCGGGAAGATTGATTTCTCCAAGCCATACACAATCTGCAAAAGCGTTTTCAGCGATTGCCGTTACCTTATATTCTCTGATATAGTCGGGAATATCGAGTTTTGTGCCGCTAAAAGTACCGATGCCTGTAACAGTACAGGTTTCTCCGTCTTCGTTTACTGCATAATCAATACAGAGATCACCGACAAATGGGATAACTTCTTCCTGTGTCTTTTCTTGGCAAACTCTACAGGTCTTGTATTTATATCCATCTTCGGTTTCGGTGGGTTCTTTTTCAATTACCCATTCGGTTTCGTTGTGTCCAAGTGCCTTAATATAGGATTGAGCAACGAGAACCTCATTACATCGATCACAATGCTTACCCTCTGTAAGGCCCGCGGTTGTGCAAGTTGCGTTATATCCATAGTCGACAATTTCGTTATGTCCGAGAGCATCAATCATTTGTTGAACCTGAAGTATTTCTTCACATCCGTTACATACGATGCCTTCGGTAAGTCCCGCTTCGTTACAGGTTGCATCCTTACTTTTCAAAACCGTAACGTCAGTATGCTTGCAAGTAACGTCACGAACAAAATCACATGTGTTACACGTTGCGTCTTTGCTATCGTCATAAGAGTGTGCAATTTTGGGTATTTCAATTTGTGCCACAAACGTTTTGCCACAGCTCATACAATGCAAGCCCTCTGTAAGACCTGTGCTGGTACAAGTTGGAACTACCGCTTCGTCAACAACTTTTTTATGAACACCTGTTGCAGCAATGGGGACGGTTTCCAAAACCTTACCACAAGTTACGCAGAATTGACACTGTTCGCCATCCTCACAAGAAGGAGCCTTAACAGTTACCCACGCACCCGGTGTATGAACGTGTGCGGGGTTGGTGTTCTTATTATCATTACAAGCAACAAGCACAAGTGTGAATAAAAGAACGATTAGAATGGGTAAAAAGAATTTTTTCATTTTCTTTCCTTTCTCCGTTTAACCTCGGCAGGTTATTTACTGGCGCAAACAAAAAGTGCGCCAGCCAAAGCCAGCGCACTAAAAAATGCGGACTCCAAGCTGTCGCCAAACGAACTTTTTCGCAGATATAGGTACACCTATCGCATACTAAATCACGGGAGCCGCATTTTTAACAAAATGGGACGTAATTAGTATGCAAAAAAAGAGTATAGTTATCCCTTGTAATAAAGAAAAATATACCTATAGGTGCGAATATTCAGTTCGTTTGGCATTTTTTATTTTAGCACAGTTTTATTACGATTGCAAGGGGTTTTGAAAAATTTCTCAGAGTTTGGCAGGTCGAGAGTAGAAATACTCATCCATCAGGCATTACCCCTCGCCTCTACGGAAAGCAATAAAAAAGGCAGACCGTGCGGTCTGCCTTTAGAGAAGTGTGATTTTTGTGATAAGGGTTGGCGGACGACCCAAGGTCGCCCCTACCGAGATGGATATTAGAGGTTAATGATTTCGTCGAATTTGCCGTAGGCGGTTTGGTTATTGCCGTTACCGACGGAGCACTCTGCGTTTGAATTTTTGAAAGCTTCGAACACGGGGATGAAGGATTTGATATCTTCTCTGCTAAAGGAGAGGACGTCTTTCATATGCTTTGCTCTTTCTTCGTAGGTATATCCTGCGAGGTAGCTCATTTCGTTTTCAATTCCCTCTTGCTCCATAGATTTGGGGTTTACGAAGTCTGCAAGCGTACTGATGATACAGCCGAGGATTTCGCCGTCGGTGAATTCGTTCGTTGCGAGATAATTTGCGATATTATCATAGATTTCGTAGGTTTCCTGAACCTTGGGGTCACGGTAGGAGTAAACGTTCATTGCACCGCGTCTTGCAAATCGGAGGCCCGTTCCGTATGCGCCGCCAACCTCACGGATATTATGCCACAGGTAGCCGAGTGAGAGGAGATTTGAGAGCGCGATGTGCTTACCGCTATATGGAAGAATTTCGCTTATATCAAGTGAGCGCACGTTGAAGCTGATGCCTGCGGGGATTGCGAATGCTACCTTGTCTGTATTGGGGTTTGTAAACGTTGCACCTTCTAGCTTTGCGCTTTCAGAAAGGGTGAGGGTGTGTGCGAGGAGGTCTTTATTGCCCGTGAGACCCGTGTAGCAGAGGTTATTTGCTCCGAATACTTTTGAAAGGAGTGATTTTGCATTTTCGCAGAAGGTTGCGGGGGTTTCGTTATACTCTTGAATTTTCTTGAACAAGGGGTAGCCGCCCGTTAAGGTGCTATAATATCCGCTTGCGGAGATGAGGGATTCGCTTGTGTTTAGAGCAAGTCCGACACCGTTACCCATAAATTGCATTTTCGTGTTATTGAGTTCGCGAGCAAGGACTGTTGTAGCGGTTTCTTCATCATAAAGCGTTTGGGTAAGGATTTCGCTTACCACTTCAAGTGCTTTTTCTGCGTTCTTTTCAAGACAAGCTACGCTTACAACCAAATATGGCTCTGCCTTTTGCATTTCGGGGGAAACCGTTGTTATTGAGAAGCTCCACTTGCCTGCGTAACGGTTGAGAAGGTTGAAAAGCTCGGACGGGGTATGATTTTCGGTTGCAAAATCACTCAACGAGCGGGAAAGAAGCTCAAGGGTCACAATCTCATCGGCATTAAGTCCTGCAAGTGAGAAATAGAAGCGATAATAAGCTACGCCGTTGGTTTCTGCAGGTGTGTAAAGCACTTTATCTTCAACGCGGAACTCTTTTTTGGGGAGTTCCTTTGTAAGCTTATCGAGTGAAAGCGTGGGCATTTTTGCTACAACCTCGGGTGTGTCGCGTTCCATAGCAAGCTTTGTGCCCTCAACAAATCGCTGATACGCTTCGTCCTTAACTTCATCTGAAAGATGAGCGGTGTATTGCTCAACCGTTGCAAGATGGGCAACGTTGGATTCTCTTTGCACGGGAACGAGGGTGGAGATGGCGGTTATTTCGTTTTCAAAGAAGATTTCGCGAAGAAGATTTTCAAAATAGCCGTTATCAAGCTCACGCTCGAACTTTTCAAAGGTTTCGTCGATTTCAAAATAGGTGTTGAGGGGCAAGCCGTAGAATACGTTGTTTACGATGTTGATAAAGTCGTAAATGCAAAGACCATTTACCGCATTTCTCTGCTCTTTCATACGGAAGCTTGTTGCGGAGATTTGAGAAAGCATAATTTCTTTATCAATTCCGTTATCTATGATGCCTTGAATTGTATCATCTATTACCTGCTTGATTGCATCGCGATGCTCCTTTTCGGTGTTATAAGCCGCAAAGCCCCAAGAGGTTTGAATATCGTCGGTGGCGGTATAGATGTCTGCGTCCTGCATAAGTCCGCTCGTTACAAGGGCTTTTTTTAGGGGGGATGAGCTGTTATCCATAAGGTAAAGGGCGAGAAGCTCTGCTGCCATCTGTCTTTCAGCATCGTTATACATACCCACGCTATAGCCGTAAATAATATTGGTTTTACCCTTTGTATCCTCGGAGGGAGAGATGGGGTATTCGTGCTCGCAAACCGTATGATTTGTGCCTTGGACTGTATGCTTGATTTCGCTTCTCTCCTGAGATGCGTTAGCAAGCCATTCGTCAATTATATCGGTGTAGCGTTCAAGATCCATATTGCCTCGAAGGAAAAGCACGCAGTTTGCGGTGCTATAGTATTTTCTATATGCTGCAAGGTAGTTTTCATAGGTGAGAGAAGGTATAACCGAGGGCTCGCCGCCGCTGTTATAGCTTTGGTAGGTGTCGGGGTAAAGGTCTGATTTCATTGCAGCGTAAAGCTGACGCTGAGTGGATGCTCCAGCGCCCTGCATTTCGTTATAAACTACTCCCTTTATATCGTAGCCGTTCTCTGCTTTTTCAATATGCCAGCCCTCGCGAAGAAACGTTCCCTCTGCAAGAATTGGGTTGAAAACCGCGTCGAGATAAACCTTCATAAGATTTTCAAAATCGTCGGGATTACAAGAAGCACAAGGGTACATCGTTTTTCCCTGAAAGGTCATTGCGTTGAGGAAGGTATTCATTGAGTTCTTTAACATAAACAAGAACGGTGAATTCATAGGATAATTCTTTGAGCCGTCAAGAACGGAGTGCTCAAGTATATGGAACACGCCCGTGGAATCATCGGGGATTGTTTTAAATGCCGCACAGAAGGATTTTTCTTCTGTGCCTGAGTCAATGTAAATAAGCTTTGCGCCGCTTATATGGTCGTATTCATAGACGTCATATCCGCAGGAGTCAAATCTTACTTTGTTGGTAAATGTAAAGTTTTTCATAGGTTTCTCCTTTTTATGTAGGTTAATTATTTTCCGAGCATAATCTTAATTATCTCTTTGTCCGTCGAGCTCATACCGTCTCTGGCGAGCAATCCAACGTTTCTTATTGTGTTTTCAACGCCCTTAGTCACAATTCCGTCTCCTCCGTAGAATTGCTTTTTGGCATTTGCCATTTCGCATCCGACGAGTCCCGCTTCAACAGCCATTGCAATTTTTGCGGCGCAGGACGCCTTTGCGCCGTCGCAAATAGTTCCCGAAAGAATTGCTACGGCATTGACTATGGTGTGCGCTATAGTATGATAATTGCCGCCACGAAGATAGCAAATTCCCGCTCCTGCGCCAACGCCTGCGCTGATTGCTCCGCAATATGCGGAAAGAGTGCCGATCCCTGTTTTTAGATGAATTGTAACGAGGTCTGAAATAAGTACTGCACGGAGCATATTTTCTTCGTCAATACCGTTTTCTTTTGCATAAACAACCACCGGAACTGATGCAGTAATTCCCTGATTTCCGCTTCCCGAAATTATGCAAACTGGTAATTCACATCCGCTCATTCGAGCATCGCTTCCAGCTGCCGCGAATGCTTTGACCTTGTCCTTAATAGGCGCTTCTCCATTTTGATATAGGATCTTACCAATCGTTGCTCCGTAATCGTTTGTAAGTCCTTCGTTTGCTATAGCCATATTCATTGAAATCTGACGGTCAATATGTGGTTTTATGCGTGTTAAATCAACGGTTTCGGCAAATTCGACTATATCCTGAACGTTGAGCAAGGAGCGGTCTGCAGTTTTTAAGCTTTTTCCGATTTCACTTTGCTCGTTGCGATACTTTGCAGTTAGGTCGGTGTCGTTGAGATAAACCGAAACAACATTTGTGTGATAATCGGAAATTCTTACGGTTGCCTTATCAATGCCTGCAGAAGCGGTCATTAGCAAATCAAAGTTGCATGGGCTTTCAAGCTCATTAACAATTATATTGCATTTATCCTTGAATTCCGAAATTTTCTCAACGTCACTGCCCGTTAATATTGATAAAAGCTCGAGCTTAAGATCATATCTGTTTGAGATGATTCCTGCCGCAATCGCGCTTTCAATTCCGTGCATTCCACCCGTTGACGGTACGATTACACTTTTTACGTTTTTAATAATATTGCCGCTGAGATTTACTGTTATTTCTTTTGGAAGCTTTCCAAGTGCATCACTGAGAATAGATGCAGCGTAAGCGATGGCTATCGGCTCGGTACACCCCATTGCGACCTGTAATTCTTCTATCAGTATGTTTTCGTAAGCGTTAATAATTTTGTTTGAAAGCATAGTCAATTTCCTTTCAAAAAATAATTAACATAATTTTAGCATAAATGACTTATTTAGTCAACTCATATTTTGCTTTTTTGATTATTTTTTGTTAATTAAATAAAAATATATGAAAAACCTATTGAAATTGGGCGAAAAGTGTGCTATAATGTATGCTGAATTTTTATGAAAGGAGTTTACTACTGTGGACCCATTACCCCGAAGTTGCCCTGTGACTCGGTTTTTTAACGACAAGCATTCCATTAATTTAAATTTGTTCAGATCCCCTTGCTCGTTTTTGGGCAAAAAGATCCACTCACCTATTATTTCGTGAGTAAATCTTTATTTATTATTTACATTTTACTGAACAAAATTTATTTTATTTGGAGGATTTATGTCTACTATATTAAGACAGCTATTACTACAACTAATACTTATCGCACTCAACGCTTTTTTTGCCGCTACTGAAATTGCGGTTATCTCATTGAACAGCCAAAAAATCAAGGCACTTGCAGATGACGGCGACAAAAAAGCAACTAAAATACTTAAAATTCTTGATGATCCTACTAAGTTTTTATCAACCATTCAGGTCGGTATAACTCTTGCGGGATTCTTGGGCTCGGCTTTTGCTGCGGACAGCTTCGGCGATATGCTTGCCCTTATGCTTCAGCAACGATTTGGACTTACCGGCGCTAAGGCAGAAGCAATTCAAACCGTATCCGTTATTTTGGTAACACTTATTCTCTCTTATTTTACACTCGTTCTCGGTGAACTCGTTCCCAAAAGAATTGCTATGAAGCACAAGGAAAAGGTTGCCAAATCCTTCTGCGGTGTTGTCTCTGTTCTTACAACAATTCTCAAGCCCGTTATTTGGTTCCTTACGATTTCAACAAACGGTATTCTCAGATTGTTTGGAATTGATCCAAACGAAAAGGAAGAAACCGTTTCTGAAGAGGATATAGTTACTATGCTTGACGCGGGAGCTGACGAGGGCGGTCTTGACGAGGATGATGTTGAATACATTAAAAATGTATTCAAGCTCGACAATCTTACTGCGGCAGACGTTATGACTCAAAGATCATCCGTTATCGCTATTCCAAACGATATTACGGAAAAGGAGCTAATTAAAGTAATTAAAGAGGAAGGATATTCGCGTATTCCCGTTTATGAGGAAACCTTGGATAAAATTGTAGGTGTTCTT
Source organism: Clostridia bacterium (assembly GCA_017504245.1). Classification (GTDB taxonomy): domain Bacteria; phylum Bacillota; class Clostridia; order Oscillospirales; family CAG-272; genus RGIG4608. The sequence goes on from JAFVRQ010000051.1 coordinate 7,158, forward strand.
TATGCGCGAGAATATCTTCTTAATCATACTAATCCTAAATACAAGCTTGAGAATGCTATGTTCTCTCCCAAATACGTTCCGGAAACTATGCATCTTGATGCGCTTTTGAAGGAAATGCAGGATACACACAATCACATTGCTATCGTTGTTAATGAATTCGGTGTTATGTCAGGTGTTGTTAGTATGGAGGATATTATTGAGGAGCTTGTTGGTGAAATTTGGGATGAGCTGGATGAAGCTATTGAACCAATTAAATCAATCGGCGACAATAAATACAGAGTTCTCTCGACCGTTTCTCTTGATGAGTTCTTTACGTTCTTTGAAATGGACACAGATGAGGAAAGCGATTCGACAACCGTTAACGGTTGGGTTAACGAACGCGCTGAGTCAATCCCTGAGGTTGGTTTTACATTCGATTATAACAGGCTCTCTATCGTGGTGACCAAGGCAGATGATATTATGTCGCACGAAATAGAGGTTTATGTTAAACCCGAAGAAATTTCTTCTGAAGAAGAAGATTCCAATGAGTAAAATTGCACAAAGGGGCTGTCTCATTCAGCGCAGAACAAAAGACACTGAAATAAAAATATAAAAAATGCACGATTTTTAGTGTGTAAATTTCTCACAAAGTTGAAAACCGCCGACAAAATCGGCGGTTTTCTTCATTTTCATGTGCTTTTTAGCCGCGACTTCGCACTCTGCCGTACTTTTGTACACCAACGAGAACGAACTCACGTCTTCTGCATCTAACTGAGACAGCCCCTTTTTTTGCGTAAAACACGCTAAAAATATGAATATTTTTGTTTTTTGTTCGTGATGGATTTGTTTGAATTGCCGTTTAGATGTATATTTTATGTTATTTTTTTGGCAAAATGACGAAAAGTTATTTTTTCTAATAAATTAATATAAAAAAGGGTTGTTTTTTGCAGAAGTTTGTGCTATTATGTATATAGGGTAATTTTATGTTTTATAACTATGTCAATTTTTGTTTACATACCCTTTCTAATATATTAATAAGGAAGGTTTTCATAAGATGATTTATGATTTGCAAAAGGCAAGCTTGTTGAAACGATTTATGGCTTTTCTTCTTGATCTAATTTTACTGGTTATCCTTGTTACGGGATTTATGTGGATTATTTCGTCAATAACGAATTACGATTCATATTCTAATTCAATGTCAGACAAAATTGCTGAAATTGAAGAGAGCTTTGGAATCCCCGCTATAACCAAAGAATATAATGTGACCTTAGATGAGTTTTCCTTAATGAATGACGATGAAAAAAGCTCCCTTCCAAACGAAGTTGTTGCTACTATGGAGGAATGCATTAAGGCCGTTAATTCCAATCCAGTAATTTCGGATGCGTATATTACGATGATGAATTTAACGCTTTTGATGGTTTCCATCAGTCTGCTTTTGGCATTTGTGATACTTGAATTAATTGTTCCAGCGATTTTCAAGAATGGTCAGACTGTTGGAAAGAAAATATTTTCGATTGCTGTTATGAGGATTGACGGGGTTAAGGTTACCCCACTTATAATGTTCGTTCGTTCTATTTTAGGAAAATATACCGTTGAAACTATGATCCCCGTTATTATTATCCTTATGATATTTTTTGGTGTAGGTGACGGGCTGATGCTTTTGGTAATTCCATTAATTCTTATATTGGAGCTCATTCTTGTTATAGCTACGAAAACCAATTCTATGATTCACGACGTTTTGTCCTCTACGGTATTGGTTGACCTTCAAAGTCAGATGATATTTGATTCGGTTGAAGCTAAAAATGAATATAGACTCCGCATCCACAATGATGAGGTTAAGGATGCAAAGTATTTTTAATAAATTTGTTCTCAAAAAATTTTTTTATATAAAGAAATGGAGATTTTATGAAAGTTGTTTTGCAAAATTTAACAAAGATCTTCCCTAACCGTGACAAAAAGAAGGTTAATGAAGACGTTGTAGCGGTAAATGACTTTAATATCGAAATCCCCGACGGCAAGCTCGTTGGCTTGCTTGGTCCCTCGGGATGCGGTAAAAGTACAACCCTCTACATGATCAGTGGTTTGCAAAAACCCTCATCCGGTCAGATTTTCTTTGGTGACGAGGACGTTACCGAGCTTCCGACCGAAAAACGTGGCGTAGGTTTGGTATTCCAAAACTATGCGCTTTACCCTCATATGACGGTAAAGCAAAACATTTTGTTCCCCTTGCAGAATCTCAAGGGCTCTGACAAGCTCAAGAAAGACGAAATGCTTGAAAGAGCTTATGAAGCCGCAAGACTCGTTCAGATTGACGAGCTTATGGACAGAAAGCCCAGTGAGCTTTCCGGTGGTCAACAGCAGCGTGTTGCTATTGCGCGCGCACTTGTTAAAATGCCTCGCGTTCTCCTTCTTGACGAACCTCTTTCTAACCTTGACGCGCGTCTCAGACTTCAAACGCGTGAGGAAATAAAGAGAATCCAGATGGAAACGGGCATCACAACAATTTTCGTAACTCACGACCAGGAAGAAGCAATGAGCATCTCAGACTTCATCGTTGTTATGAAGCTTGGTGTTGTTCAGCAGGTTGGTAAGCCCCAGGAGGTTTATGACAATCCCGCTAATCTCTTCGTTGCAAAATTCCTCGGCACGCCTCCGATTAACGTTTTTGACGGTGAGGTTAAGAATGGCAAGCTTCTTATTGGAGGCGCGGCAGTTCTTGACGTTCCCAGTGTTGCGGATCAGCGCGTATCCGTCGGCATTCGTCCGGAAGGATTTAATCTTGATCCTAACGGACCTTTAGTTGCAAATATCTCTAACATTGAAGTTATGGGACGTGACGTTAGCGTAGTTTCAAGACATCCCAATTCGCAAAATCCCGTTGTTAGATCTATCATCAACTCTGATGCTACGATTGATTCAGCAGCTAAAACCGTTGCTTTCTCTCTCAAGCCTCACAAGGTATTTATTTTCAATAAGGATACCGAAGAAAGAATTTATTTTTAAGGAGAGTTAATTATGGTTGATAGCAAACAACAATGGAAAGCGTGGATTTACCTTGCTCCTGCTCTTGTTTTGCTGCTTATCTTTACCGTATATCCTATCGTTAATACGGTATTGATGGCTTTCCAGGAAGACTATAATACTCTTTCTGCGATAAGACTCGGCAGATGGGGCTTTGATTGGGGTTTTAAGAATTTCAAAACCGTGCTTCAGGGCGATAAGTTTATCACCGCGCTTAAGAATACTATTATTCTTTGCGTTCCCACGGTTATTCTGTCCACCTTTATTGCATTGCTTATTTCAGTATGTCTGAATGCAATAAAGCCGTTTCAAAGATTTTTACAGACTATTTATTTCCTTCCATACGTAACCAACTCTATTGCTATCGGTATGGTATTTGCTGCAATGTTCAACGTTGTTGGTAACCTTAGCGCATCCAATGCCATTCCCCAAAACTACGGTATTATAAACAATGCGTTAATGGCTCTTGGTTTTGATTGGCACAACTGGATCAACGCAGGTTCCACATACGAATCCAATATGCTGGTTATGATAATTTATATCGTATGGAACGCACTTCCCTTTAAAATACTCGTTCTTCTCGGCGCGCTTCAAAGCGTTAACAAGCAGTATTACGATGCTGCTAAGGTCGATGGAACAGGCAAGGTTCGTACATTCACGAGAATTACAGTTCCGCTTCTTTCCCCTATGATTACCTACGTTGTAATTACGGGCTTTATCGGCGGATTTAAGGAATATACCAGCGTTGTTGGTATTTTCGATGAAGGTATGGGTCCTGCAGGTGCTAAGGGACGTTTGAATACTATCGTTGGTTTGATTTACGACTCAATCGAGCGTGGTGATACGGGTAGAGCTTCCGCTGCGGCGCTTATCCTGTTTATAATCATTTTCATAGTTACGATGATTAACCTCGCAATCAGTAAGAAGACCACTTATTATTAATATAGGAGGATGCAAGAATGACAAAAACTAATAATATTACTTCTCCTTCTAATACATCATCCCTTCGAGTTATGAAGGAAAAAAATATGAAAGAGGTTAACAGAACCGCCAAAATTATGAAGGTTCTTGGCTACGTTGCCGTTTATGCTTTCCTTGTATTTATGGCTGTTATTATCCTCTTCCCGTTCTATTGGATGCTTATTTCCTCAGTTAAGAGTATTGAGGAGTATAACAGAATTACTCCCACGCTCTGGCCTGAAGTTATAAATTGGCGTAACTACGCGAGAGCTTTGGAAGCGGCTAACCTTGAACGAGTATTTTTGAATACCGTTTACGTTGGTATAGTTTCTACGCTTCTCTCTCTCGTTATTACCATTCTTTCAGCTTTCGCCTTTGCAAGACTTGAATTCAAGGGAAAGGATGCTTTGTTTGCAGGACTCCTTGCAACAATGATGATCCCCGGTGAGTTGTTTACGATTACCAACTATCAGACGGTATTTAAGTTCGGCTGGGGTGACACGGATAAATGGGGCTTTACTATCCTTATCGTACCATTCCTTGTAAGTACGTTCTATATTTACCTTTTGAGGCAGAACTTCTTGCAAATTCCAAATGAATTATATCTTGCCGCCAAGGTTGACGGTGTTAGCGATATAAAATATCTTTGGAAGGTTATGATTCCCCTTGCTCTTCCCACCATTATTTCGATCACAATTCTTAAAATGATGGGCGCTTGGAACACATACGTATGGCCCAACCTCGTTATTGAGGACGACAATTACCTCTTGGTAACGAACGGTATCCGCGGAGGTGATTACTCCGTTGAGGGTGCGATCGATATGATTGACTATCCCGTACAGATGGCAGCCGTTGCAATGGTATCTCTTCCCCTCTTTATGGTATTCCTCTTCTTCAGAAAATACATTATGAAGGGTGTTTCGAGAAGCGGTATCAAGGGATAATTATTAATAGGTTATTAGCCGAAAGGCAATAATAAATAAAATTTTTCATTAATGAAAGGACGGACAAAACCAATGAAAAAATTTCTCTCACTTGCCCTCGTTTTAGTTATGATTCTTGGCGTACTTGCTCTTACAGCATGTGGCGAAGATAAACCCGACGACGGCAGAATCGAAGTAGTTTTCTATCACACAATGGGTGCAAACCTTCGCGCAGTTCTTGACGAGTACGTTAAAGAATTCGAAGCTCTCTATCCCCACATCAAGATCACACACTCTCAAAAGGGTGGTTACGATGACGTTCGTGATAAGATCAAAACTCAGCTTACTGTTGGCAACCAGCCCAACCTCGCTTACTGCTACCCTGACCACGTTGCAATGTACAACCTTGCAGGTGCAGTTGTAACACTTGATGAGTATATCAACAGCACTAAGGAAATAACAAGAGCTGACGGAACAACCGAAATTCTTGGTCTTACCGCTGAGCAGATCGCTGACTTTATTCCTGCTTACTATGAAGAAGGAAAACAGTTTGGCGACGGTCTTATGTACACACTTCCTATGTCCAAATCAACAGAGGTTCTTTACTACAATAAGACTTTCTTTGATGAGCACAACCTTACTCCTCCCACAACTTGGGATGAAATGGAAGAACTTTGCGAGCAGATTCTTGCGATTGACCCCGGTTGCATTCCTCTCGGTTATGACTCCGAATCCAACTGATTCATTACTATGTGCGAGCAGCTCGGTAGCCCTTATACATCCGCTCAGGACGGCAACCACTTCCTCTTTAATAATGACACAAACAAAGAATTCGTAAAGAGATTTGCTGACTGGCACGAAAAGGGTTACGTAACTACTCAGGAAATCTACGGTGCTTACACATCCGGTCTTTTCGTTGAGCAGGGTGTTAATGAAGATGGCACAGCTAAGCAGAGATCATATATGTCAATCGGTTCTTCTGCAGGTGCTACTCACCAGAGACCTGATAAGGTTAACGGCGAGTATCCTTTTGAAGTAGGTATCACATCCATTCCTCAGGCAAATGATGATAACAAGAAGGTTATCTCTCAGGGTCCTTCTCTTTGCATGTTCTATGATAAAGATCCTGAAGTTGTAGAGGCAACTTGGCTCTTTATGAAGTTCCTTACAACAAACGTATCCTTCCAGGCAGAATTCGGTGAAGCCTCCGGTTACGTTCCCGTTCTTAAGTCCGTAGCTGACGATCCTCTTTATGCTGATTTCTTAGCAAGCGCAGACGGCGGTGAGTTTATTGCAGCTCTTTCTGCTAAGGTTTGTCTTGAACAGGCAGATTACTACTACACATCTCCCGCATTCAACGGTTCATCCGACGCGCGTGACGCAGTTGGTGAGCTTCTTCAGGCAGCTATGGTTAACTGGAAGACAACTCCTGCTGCTGACAGAGATGCAATGATTGACAGATTGTTTAGTAACGCAGTTGCTGACTGCAAGGGCGCTATTGGCGAATAATTCTATCAAAATTATTAAATCAATCAAAGTTTCAAAAGTATTATGAATAAAGCTTTAAGAATATTAAGCTTGTTTCTCTTGATATGTATTGCTATCACTTCCCTCATTTCTTGTAATGATTCAGATGAAGTTAAGAAAACGGATTATGCTTCTCAGGTTAAGCTTGACCTTAATTCCGGCAGACTTACACAAGAGGTTACAGTTAAGCAATACGTTGATGGAGATACAACACACTTTTATGTTCCTAATAGCATCAGAGAAAACGGAGTGTTGAAGGCAAGATACCTTGCCATCAACACCCCCGAATCCACGGGTGCCATTGAGGAATGGGGCAAAGCTGCCTCAAATTTCACAAGAAGCAAGCTCGAAAGTGCCGTTTCAATAATTATTGAAAGCGACACTAACACTTGGAATGCAGACTCCACGGGCGAAAGATTCCTTGTTTGGGTTTGGTATAAAACCGCCGATATGACGGATTACCGCAACCTTAATATTGAAATCCTTCAGGAAGGTCTTGCTATTGCTTCTAACTCCACGCAAAACTCCTATGGTGAGATTTGCGGCAAGGCTATCGATCAGGCTAAAAACCTTAAGCTCTACGTTTATTCAGATGAGATAGACCCCGATTTCTTCTATGATGACCCCATCCCCCTTACGGTATTGGAGCTTGCTTGTAATATCGAAGCATATGAGGGATGCAAGGTTTCATTTGAGGGCGTTGTAACTAAGGATGACGGCGGCAGCATTTACGTTGAGGCATATTCCGAGGAAACCGGTATGTATCACGGCGTTACCTGCTACAAGGGCTATAATCTTGACGGTTACGGTCTTAATATCATCAGTGTAGGAAATAAAGTTAAGATCGTTGGTACTGTTCAATATTACGAAGCCGGCGATATTTATCAGATCTCAGGTCTTTCTTACAGAAGAAGAGAGCCCGATAATCCCAATAACCTTGGTTTAATCAGTACAGGTCATTCCGCAGCTTTCGTTCCAACAACTGCTGAAACCTTCTACTCCACCAAAACACTCACAATCTTCGATGAAGAAAATGAGCAAATCGAAAAAGAGTTCTCCTACGCTCAGCTTGCACTTAACACTACGATTTCTATGGATAATCTTGTTGTTAAAAGCATTTATACTACCCATAACGGTGGTGATAGCGATGGAGCTATGACGATTACCTGTGAGGTGGATGGTAAGCAAATCGAAGTTAGAACAACTGTTCTTAAATATGCAAACGGAACTGCTGTTACTGCTGATGCCTTTAAAGGTAAAACCATTGACGTCAAAGGTATAGTTGACGTTTATAACGGCAGCTATCAAATTATGGTTGTTTCCATTGACGATATAACAATTCACTAATATTCACTTAAAATTCAAACAATTTTTAAAAATTATGTCACAAATCCGTGGCGAAAGGAAAAATTAATATGAAAAGATTTTTAAGTTTAATTCTTATCTTGATTGTCTGCACAATGGCATTTATTGCCTGTGACAAAACTGATAAAACAACAACTACTGCTCCCGTTAATTATAATGTTAACGGCGCTGTAGATTATCTTGTTAAAGTACAGTACAAGGGTTGGTTGACAGATAATACTATATCTGCAGACACAACACTCGTTGGTCAGATTATGTATCAGATGGAGGCCTATACTGTTGATTGGGCTTCTGATACTGAAAGCGTTATTGTAACAGAGAATGCTGACGGTTCTTATAATCTTGACCTTCCCACTATGGGTGCAGAGGCAGTTTCTTACACACTTACTGCTACTGTAACTGCTCCTAACGGCGAATTTATGACTCACGATTTCGCACTTGTAGTTCCTAAGCTCGAGCTTAATACTCACGAAGAGTATATGGCTGCTGCAAAGGGCGACAAGCTCCAGGTTGCCGGTGTTGTTGTTGCAATAAACTCTACATCTGCAGGCAATAAGTACAACCACTTGTTCCTTGCTGACCTTGAAGGTAAGGGCGGTTACTACTGCTACAAGCTCGTTGAAGACCCTGCTACTCTTGGTATTAAAGTTGGTATGACCGTTATGGTAGTTGGTGAAATGTCACCTTACAACGGTATGCAGGAAATCTTCGGTGGTGAAGCAATTATTCTTGACGAAACAATCAAGACAGTTGATCTTGTTGATATTACTGAACAGTTCACAGCAGGTGCAAATCTTGGCGCTTACGTTGGTTTGGCAGTTACTATCAAGGGTGTTACAGTTGGTTCTCAGGATTTGACAGCTGAAACATCTCAGTACCTCTACTTCTCTATCGGCGAACAGCAGGGTTACGTTAGAACTTACGTTACTGACTTCCCCGCAGGTATGCTTGCAGCTTCTGACAAGGAAGCTATTGATGCTGACCACGCTGCACACTTCGGTTACAAGGCAGACGTTACAGGTATCCTTGTTCTTTACAGCGGCGCTCCCTACCTCATTCCTATGAGCGTAACTCCTTTTACAAACTATGAAGAAGTTACATACACGGATGCCGATAAGGTTGCTTCTGAAAAGGAAAGCATTAAGATAAGCACAAGCTTCTCTGCTGATGCAGTTATTAATCTTCCTCTCGTAGGTACTAACTACGATGACGTTACTATTTCTTGGGTATCTGACAAAGAGGCAATCGTTATTGCTGAAGACGGTACCGCTACAATCACAGTTCCCGATGAAAAGACTGTTGTTAAGCTCACAGCTACTATCACTTGTGGCGACGTGACTGATACAAAGGAAATCGAAGTTACTCTTAATAAGACTCCTCTTACAGCAGGTCAAGCAATTGAAATCGGTGCTGCTAAGGAACACAACACATACACAGAGGGTAAGTATCTTATCGCTGGTGTTATTGTTGAAGTATATAATACTCAGTACGGTAATATGAAGATTACTGACGAGCACGGCAACATTCTTACTGTTTACGGTTCATATTCTGCTGACGGTTCTACAAGATATGATGCAATGGAATCTAAGCCCGTTGTTGGTGATTACGTAGTTCTTCTTGGTATTCTTGGTCAGTACAACGGTACACCTCAGACAAAGAACGCTTGGATTCTTTCTTGGACATCTCCCACTTCTATTCCCGATGCTAATACGATTGGTACAAACAATCCCGGCTACACAACTGATAAGTACCTTGTAACAGGTGTAGTTACTGAGATTGCTAATACTAAGTATGGTAACCTTTATATTAAGGATGCTGAGGGCAATACACTTTATTTGTACGGTCTTTACGATCAGCTCGGCAACAGATATGATGCTATGACAACTGCTCCCGCTGTTGGTGACACAATTACCGTTCTTACAGTTCTTGGTGCTTATAATGATGCTCCTCAGGGCAAGAATGCTACTCTCGTTGCTCACACAGTTGCTACTGTTGATCACGAGTGCGCTGATGCTGACGGTGACTACATTTGTGATAATGAAGAATGTGATTTGGTAGTAGCTCCTGCTGCTGACTCCGTTCTTACAATCGAGCAAGCGAATGCTCTCGGTGTTCTTACAACAACTGCTGATAAGTACTATGTAACCGGTGTTATTACTGAGGTTTACAACGATCAGTACGGTAATATGTATATCACTGATAGCGAAGGAAACACAATTACAGTTTACGGCACATACTCTGCTGACGGTCAAACAAGATACGATGCTATGGAAACAAAGCCCGTTGCCGGTGATACAATTACAGTTTACGGTATCATAACATCTTACAATGGAACTGCACAGCTTAAAAATGCTTGGATTACCGCGCATACACCCGCAGTTACAGAATAATTTCTAAAGTAACGAAAAACTATACAAGTTTATCCCCTCGCAAAAGCGAGGGGATATTAGTGAAAAAAATAATAATACTAATTTTTGTAGAGGTCTACTAATGAAAAAAATATTAAGCTTACTTCTCATTTTGGTTCTTTCACTCAGCGTTCTCGCTTCTTGTGGAAACGATAATAAAACCGAGTATGACATTGATGCAGCAGTTGAATTTCTTAATGCATATTATAAGCATCTTCTTCCTACAACCAGTAACCCCACTCCCACTACTCCTAATAGTTTCACAGTTGTTAGAGTATTATCTACAAAAGACGGTAAGTATGCTATTTCTTGGAAAACAAATAGCGACGTTGTAACCGTTGTTGATTTTGAGGGCACTGAAGACGGTTATACAAATGAAATTGCAGCTACTGTAAAGGTTCCTTCAGGCCTTACTGCAGACGTTGCTTACAAGCTTACTGCAACAATTACAGCTCCCGATGGAGAAACTACGGCAACTGTTGATTTCAATCTCGTTGCTCCCGGTGTTGCGGCTGAGCTTATTCTTGATTTGACCGGTAATGCTAACCTTGTTAGCGGATCCGGTGAGCAGAACGTTTTTGCTGCTAACGGTATTACATTTACAAATGATAAGGCATCCTCTACTTCTGATCTTACTGTTCAAGAAAAGTATGCACAGAGAGCATATAAGGGTTCAACGGTTAAAATTGAATACCCCGGTATGACAATGATTGTTATTACTCTTGATGACTATGTTTCAGGCGGCAAAACATATCTTGCAGGATTTGACGGTATGACCGTTGAGGGTGCTACGATTACTCGTGATAATGATGTTGTGACGATTGTTTTCTCTGCTCCCACAGACGTTTTCCAATCTACTCCTCTTGCTTCTCAAACTCGTATTGAAAAGATTCAGGTTTTCACAGGCGAGGTTGAAAACGGTGGCAACCAGGGTGGAAACCAGGGCGGAAACCAAGGTGGCAACCAGGGCGGTACAACACCTTCATATACAGCTCCCGTTGCAGGTCAGCCCTACAATTTCTTCATTGAGCAGAATACTCTTAGTCAGAAGCTTTACTTCGCAGGCTCTATGAGCGGCAATTATCTTGCAACAACAGAGGATGCTTCCGCTGCAGTTGCTATCTACTTTGAGGAAGTTAGCGGTGGATACCACATCTACTTTATGGATGGCGAAACAAAGACATATATCACTGCTGCTGCTTACCTTAAGTCTAACGGTTATGCAGGATGCCACTTCTCTCTTACAACAGATACACCCACATTGGCTTGGACATACAACACTACATACGGTATCATCGAAATCTATGATGAAATCGAAGGTAAGTCCGATACATTCTTTGCAGGTACATACAATGATTATAATACCATCAGTTTGTCCGGTTCATACTATAAGGATCAGATTCCTTCAGGTTCACAATATCCTGCAAGAATCGAAGCTGCTGACGGTGAGGTAATTCCTCCTTCTCAGGGTGGAGATAATGGCGACAACGGTGACAATGGTGGTAACGGTGACAATGGTAATAGCGGATCGACTGACGGTCTTATGACTATTCCCGAGGTTCTTGCTTCCGGCGAAGGTACTGCTGTAAAGTTCACAGGTACAGTTCACTCCTTCTATGAAGAATGGAGCTCTTACAACAACTGCTCTCCCTACATTGTTGACGAAAACGGTAACAAGATTCTTGTTTTCAGAACTACAACTAAGGTTAACATCGGTGACGTTGTAACAGTTGAAGGTACGGTTACTATTTATAATACAGTTCCTCAGATTGCTAAGGATGGCTCTGTTGTAACAATTGACGTGGCTCACGTTTGCTCTTCTTGGACAGAGGCAACATGTGGTGATGATTCTGCTTGTACAGTTTGTGGCGCAGCAGGTGCTGATAAGGCAACAGGCAACCACACATTCGCTGACGGTATTTGCTCAGTTTGTGGTACTCCCGATGCTGCTATGAAACTTCTTGGTACACTTAGCTTCTCTTCTACTGCTAACAGAACTACATTTACAAGCTCTCAGCAGGTTTGGGCTGCTAACGGTATTACTGTAACAAACAATCAGGCATCCAGCACTTCTCCCGTTGCTGACTATTCTAACCCTGCTCGTTTCTACAAGAGCTCTCAGCTTATCGTTGCTGCTACAGGTATTTTGAAGATTGAGTTTACTTGTAACTCTACTTCTTATGCTTCTGCACTCGCTAGTGCTATTCCTGCCGGTACTAATGTTTCTGTTAACGGTAGTGTTGTTACAGTTACATTCAGTCAAGCAGTTGATAGCTTTGAGATTCCTTCTCTCTCAGGCGGTCAGGTTCGTGTGAACTCTATCACAGTTTACGTAGCTGAATAATTTAATAGTTAAACTATTTATCCCCTCGCCTTTGGGCGAGGGGAGCTTTTTATATAGAAAAATGGCGGGAGCAAGCTCCCGCCAAACGTTTATTTAATTATTGCTTTGAGTTTTTCAAATGCAACGAGGTCAGTTCGTTCTTTAGTCATTGGGGTTATAGATATCATTCCGTCTGCAAAGGCATTGGTGTCGCGTTCCTTATCCTCGGGGCAGGTGTCAGCTATCATTTCTCCATACTGTGTATAGGTGGTTTCATCAACTTGATAAAATGCATCGGAGAAATAAGCATCGCCCTGCTTTGTTATCTTAATTCCCTTTACTTCTTCAGGGATATTTACGTTGTAGAGGCTTGAATAGTCAAAAAGCTTATTATCAAGAATATAGTTGTAAGCTATATCGAGATATTGGGTTGCTCCTTCAAGATTTTCAGGAGTTGTCGAAAAGGCAATTCCCTTATGGTGCTGATTTCCTGCCTCAAAAATCGCTCCCATTGTTCCGGAATAGATAATATCACCGCTCATATTTACTCCGCGATTGATTCCTGAAAGAACAAGATCGTATTGTCTATGGAGTCCGAATATTCCAAAGCGCACGCAATCAGCAGGAGTGGATTCCATACTCCACGCTTCTACTCCATCCATAAAATCAACACGCTTTATTTCGATAGGATGGATGAAGTCTATTGCGTGACTTTTTCCGCTCTGCTCGTGCTTGGGCGCAACTACGGTGACTTCACCGTAGTTCTTTGCCCATTTGGCGAGGAGCTTTATGCCTTCTGCGTTAATGCCGTCGTCATTTACCACAAGAAATCTCATAACCAGCCCTCGTTATTCTCTTTATAATCTTTAATAAGTGCATCTGCATCGGCAATAAACTGAGCCATTTCTTCTTTAGAATGAAGTGTTGCACCGCAAGCGCATTCATGACCGCCGCCACGATATTTCTCGGCAAGCGGATTTACGGGAACGAAACGAGAGCGGAGTCTGACGCGGATTGAACCGTCTGCATTATCTATGAAGGCAATCCAGATGATTGAGCCCTTGATTGAGTCCATAAAGCTTACGGATGCGGATGCTTGCTCGTTTGTGAGAGCAAATTTTTCTTGCATTTCCTTATCAACATAAAGATATACAAGTCCGTTTTCGGTGATTTCCATTTTTTCGTGAGCGTAGGACTCAAATTTGAATTCGTTAAACTCTTTGAGGTAGAGATTTGCGTATAAAAGGTCGGTATTGATGCCCTGATCAAGCATAAGCCCTGCTAAACGAAGCGTATCACCCGAAACATCGCGGAAACGGAAGCGTCCGCTATCCGTTACCATTCCGCAATAGATGTAGGTTGCGGCTTCTTTATTTATTTTAAGCTCGTCCTTGAAGGTATCGTAAAATTCTGCAATCATTTCGCAGGTTGAGGATTTTTCTTCGATAACCCAATGGTAATCGCCGTAATGCTTATCGACGATGTGGTGGTCAATTTTTATGATTTCTTTACAAAGCGAATACTTTTTATTTGAGATGCGGTCTTCCGTGCCCGTATCGAGCACGATTCCGAGTGCGTCTGCGTAGTATTCGTCGGCTACGGGCTCGTCCTCACCGCCAAGAAACTCAAGATAATCGGAATAATCTGAATTGAGTAAAAGTACCTCTTTTTCGGGATATGTCAAGCGCAAAATTTCGCGAAGTCCCTTTGATGAGCCCATCGCATCACCGTCGGGTCTCCAATGGCGAAAAATTATGATTTTATTATATTCTTTTATTTTATCAAGTATCTGTTTTTTTGATTCGTAATTTGTCATTTTTATTCCCTTCCTTATTTTGTTAAAGCGATAAGGTCTTCGAGCATCGCCATCGCTTCAGCTTTGTCCTTAACCGTTGCTCCGCTTGCCTTTTGGTGACCTCCGCCGCCATATTTTACAGCAACGGGATTGATATTAAATTTGCTTGAACGAATTTCGCAAAGCACACCGTTTTCAGTTTCTGTGAAGTTTACCCAAATGTCAATTCCCTTTATATCACTCATAGTGTTAACCATTCCGCGAGAAATTGTGAAAACGTCTGCGTTGTAGCTCTTGGCTTCTTCAAGAGTTGTGTAAATATAGGAAACGGGGGCATCGGTTTTTGTGATTTTGAGCACGAATTTTGCTCTTAACTGAACTGAATGAAGCTCGTCGGTATAGAGATTAGAATAAATATCGTTTGTGCTGAATTTTTGCTCCATAAGGAAGGAAGCAACCTTGAAGGTTTGCGCGCTTGTTGAATCGTAGCGGAAGCGTCCTGAGTCGGTGATCATACCCGTATAAAGAGCTTTTGCGGCAACAGTATTGAGCTTTAAGCCCGTTTGCATAGCAAACATACCTATAAGACCGCAGCAGGATTCAAATGACGTATCGATTACCTCAATATCGGCAAATTCCTCGGTAAAAATATGATGATCCATTTTGATTACTGTGTCGGCAAGGGTATATCTTTCGTCTGAAATGAGGAATTTGGCACTCGTGTCAAGCACGAAAGCAAGTGCGCCCTTATAATACTCGTCGGGGATTATGTCGGTTGCACTATCCTCAATAAATCCGTAACGCTTAGAGGGATCACCTACTGTGTAAATTTCTTTTTCGGGAAAGTTTTCTTTAAGTATATTTTTAAGCCCAACTTGAGAGCCTATTGCATCTCCGTCGGGGTTAGAATGTCTATGAATAATAATTCTATCGTATTTTTCTATAGCTTCTATAACTCTTTTAAACATATTTCTTTTCCTTTCATACTTTATCAATATATTATACTATATAATTATCAAATTTGCAAACGTTTTTTATAAATAATTGCAAGAAAATTAAGATTTTTTTAGAAACTACTTGAAAATTTGCTATGTATAGGTTATAATTAATTGGTTAATATGTAATTTTTTATTTTAGGAGGAAAAATCCTTGAGTAATTCTAAGAAAAAGCCGATTATGGCTATTTGCTACGACTTTGACAAAACTCTCTCCCCCGACGATATGCAGACGTTTACCCTCATTCCCTCTTTCGGTGTTAACGTTGGTCAGTTCTGGCGTGAATCCGATGAGCTTGCAAAAAACAACCGCATGGAAATGAATCTCGCTTGGATGTATGAGCTTATTAAATATTCTCAGTTTAAGGGTAAATCCTTGAAGCGCGAGTATTTTATTCAGAGTGGTAAAGAGGTTAAGCTCTATGAGGGCGTTAAAACCTGGTTCACACGTATCAATCAATATGCTGAGGAGAAAGGCATTGAGGTTGAGCACTACGTTATTTCTTCCGGTCTTCGTGAGATTATTGAAGGTAGTGAAATTGCCGATGAATTTAAGAAAATTTATGCTTCTTCATACCTCTATAATGCAGATGACGTTGCCGTATGGCCTGCGCAGGCGGTAAACTACACCAATAAGACACAGTATCTTTTCCGCATTTCCAAGGGATTCCTTGAGGAGCACGATGAAAGAGTTAACGATAGTGTTCCATCTCACGAGCGCAGAATTCCTTTTTCGAATATGGTTTATATCGGTGACTCCGCAACTGATATTCCCTGTATGCATCTTGTTAAGGAGCGCGGCGGTTACACTATCGGTGTTTTTGACCCCATAAAAGAAAATCGCGAAAAGGTTTATAAGCTTCTTCTCGACGGCAGACTTACCTTCTATGCACCTGCTGATTACACGGCAAAGAGTGCTATGACGAAGTATCTCAAGCAAATCATTGATAATATCGCTCTTAACGAAAAGATAAAATCAGAGCAAAAGGCACTTGAACAACCTGCAGTTGATTTTATGATAGCTAAAGAGCAAAAAGATGACGATCAGATTGAAATTCTTTAATTAACAAAACTGAGCCCTCAAAATGAGGGCTCTATTTTTATTGGTTTTTCATTTGGCGAAGGAATAGATATATCGCTATTACAATTATGATTATTGCATAGGCGAGCACCCAAATAAGATGAGGTAAAACATTAGAATAGTTACCCGAAATAACCGCTCTTTGCATCTCTACCGAGTGAACGAATGGCAGGGCGTATGATATTTTCTTGAATGCGCCTCCGACAAGCTCAAGATCAAACCAAATCCCCGAAAACCAAGCCGAAAGATTAGTTAATAACGCGCCGCATATTCCACCGACCTGCTTATCGTTAAGCACGCTTCCGCAAAGAAGTCCTATACCAATATACAAAAGTGCGATGGGGATCAGGAGTAACAAGGATAGTATTATATTTATGCTAATCTCAAGACCGAGTATTATTGCAAAAATATAGGTGGCTATTCCCTCTGCTATTGCAATGGGTATTAACGGAATTGTGTATCCGAAAATGAAATCCTTCGGCTTCATTGGAGTTGTGTACAGACGGTGCATAAAGCTGCTTTGTCTGTCTTTTGAAATTAAGGTTGCTGAAAACAAGCTCATAAATGCAAGTCCAAATACTGCAATTCCCGGTGATAGATGTTCTATTTCAAACATACTGACGGGGATATTGGCTTGGATTGCGCTTAACAAAAGCAATAGCACCACGGGAAATCCGAATAGAAAGCAAAGATTTAATGGATCGCGTATGATTTCCTTGAAATTTCTTTTTGCAAAGGTTAACATTCTCATTTTTCTGCCTCCTTTACAACTTTGATAAATGCTTTTTCTATGGTTTCTTCGTTTGTTTGCGATTTTATGGCTTTTGGAGTGTCGCAAATAAGAAGCTTTCCGTTTTTCATAATTCCGATTCGGTCTGAAAGCTCCTCAGCTTCTTCCATATAGTGCGTCGTTAATATGATTGTAATCTTGCCTTTTAAAGCATTTATTATATCCCAAAGATCGCTTCGGGCGATAACATCGAGTCCCAAGGTGGGCTCATCAAGGAATAGAATTCTGGGTTCGCTGATTAGTGCCATAGCTATACTGAGACGGCGCGCATATCCGCCCGAAAGCTTGCTTGCTTTTTTCTTTTTAACACTATCTAACGATAATAAGCTGATTAATTCGTTTATTTTAGAATTGGATTTTTCTTTAGAAAAACCGTAAATTCCGCAAATCAGTTCAAGATTTTCATAAACCGTTAATGCAGGTGCTACCGCTGTTTCTTGGGGTGATACCGCTATTATCGATTTTACTTCACTTGCATCTGATTTAATGCTTTTGCCGAGCAAAAAAGCATCTCCGCTTGTTGCTTGTGTTAAGCAAGAGAGCATTTTTATGGTTGTTGTTTTTCCTGCTCCGTTTACACCGAGCAAGGAAAACAGTTCGCCCTCGTTAATTGTGAGATTTAAATTATCTACTGCAACGAGGTCTTTATATTTTTTAGTCAACCCTTCAATTTTGATTGCTATCATTTAAATCCTCCTTTTTGTATTTAGAAATAATTCCTAGATATACATCGCTTGTGATTTGGCTGATAACCTCCCAATCAAGCGGCATAAATGAGGTTGCGAGCATTGTTCCTATACCGTGTACGCAGGTCCACATTTCAAGGTGGATTAACTCTGCAGTTTCATATGTTACATTGTTTGCTTTCATAATAAGCTGAACGGATTCCTCGAAGTCAGGTGATATTGAAATATCCTCCTCGGTTCTGTCGCGCATAAATAGGAGCTTAAAAAGCTCTTTTTCTTCCTTTGCAAAGCGGATATACGCCATACCGAATGATTTATACATTGGATATTTGCCGTTTTCTATCTCATTTTTGATGAAGGATAGGTATAATTTATAGGCGGTTTTTATAGTTGCCTCCTCAAGGTCCTCCATACTTGAGAAGTTGGAAAAGATTGGCTGAGTTGAGCAGCTTAACGATGAAGCGATTGCCCTTGCGTTAATTGACGCAGCGCCGCTCGTTCTTACTAAATTTATCGTTGTTTTAATGATTTCTTCTTTTGTTATTCTTGCTTTGGGTGGCATAGCTTTCTCCTTAAATAACATTTGTTATATAACTGTTGTTATTTTAACACAATTATTCTCTTTTGTCAAGCACTTAAATAAAAAAATACGAGAACTTTTCAGTCCTCGTATCATTTTTTAATGGTTATAAATTTTTAAGTATTTTTCTTCAAGGTAATTTGTGAAGTAATTGGGATCAAAATCCTCTCCGAGAGCATTTTTGAGAAGCTCATCGGGGTTTTTGAGGCAACCGTATTTCCAGATGTGTTCTCTGTTCCATTCGTTGATGGGAGCAAAATTGCCCTCTGCAAGACATTTTTCAACGTCAACCTCTTCTCTCATTTTGTGAAGAAGGTGCGCTCCGTAAGCAGAGCCGAGTGCGTAGGATGGGAAATATCCAACACTACCGCCCGACCAGTGACTATCCTGAAGGACGCCTTCTCTATCGTTTGGAACGTCAACACCGAGATATTCTTTATAAAGCTTTTTCCATTCGGTTGCGAGGTCCTTTACCTCAAGCATTCCGCTCATAACTCTCTTTTCAAGCTCATAACGTACCATTACGTGCAAGGCGTAGGTTACCTCGTCAGCCTCGGTGCGAATGAGCGAGGGGGTTACAAGGTTGATTGCGCGGTAGAGGTCTTGCGCGGTATATCCCTTCATCTGCTCGGGAAAACACTCGCATACCTTTGGGAATACATAATTAACAAATGCATCACTTCTGCCAAGTAAATTTTCGTAAAAACGGCTTTGGCTTTCGTGTATGCCCATTGATACGCCGCCGTCAAGATAAGTATAGGCAAAATCATCGGCAACGTTCATTTCATAGAGCGCGTGACCGCCCTCGTGGATAACGCTGAACATTGAGGAAGAAAAGTTTGCTTTATCATAATTTGTTGTAATTCTTACGTCATAGTGTGATCCGATGCTTGTGGTGAATGGATGCTCGGTTGTTCCAAGTCCGCAAATGCCGAGGTCAATTCCCATAATTTTCATAAGCTCAAGGGAGAATTTTTCCTGCGCAAGCTCGTCGAAATCACCGTGGATGCAGGAATCGTCAACCTGCTTGGCTTCTCCGATTTTTTTGATAAGGGGTACTATCTTTTTCTTTAACGTTGCAAAAAATTCATCGCATTTTTCCATCGTTAAGCCCTTTTCGTATTGATCAAGCCAATAATCGTATGGGTGCATTTCGGGAGCGCAATAGTACGCGAACTTCTTGTTGCATTCAAAGATCTGCTCAAGATATGGGAGGAAAAGGTTGAAATCGTCGGTTTCCTTTGCGGTGTGCCAAACATCACCTGCGTTGACGAGTAATTCTTGGTATGCTATATACTCTTCAATAGGTATTTTTTTCATTTCCTTCATTCCCTTGCAGGCAAGGTAAACTATTCTCTGCTCTTTTTCCTCAAGCTCTTCCTTATGCGCGTCGAGAAATTCAAGCATTTCAACAGTTTCCTCGTTTGTTGTGAGATTATACATCTCCTCACTCAAAATTCCGAGAGTATGCGCTCGATTACCGGCAGTTTTCTTAGGTGCGACGGTTGAGCCGTCATAATAAATAATGGACATTGCGTGATTATATGCGCTGAGCTTATTTTGCCAAGCGTATAATTTTGTAATAGCTTCTTTTAAATTCATAGTATCTCCTTATGCACAATAAGTGCTGTCAATATAGTATTTTTTATCAAAATAGATGAATGCAACCTCAACGTATTCGATGCTGATGCTTTCTGCTTTAGCCGTGTAGAGATTCTTTCTTATTACTTCAACGTATGGAGTGGGATTATAATCGTATTTGCTCGAAATCGTGCCTCCGCCCGTTATATTACCAAACATTTCTCCCCAACCGCCTTCATAGTTGAGGTATTCTTGGAAATCGTTATAGTGGTTATATGTATAGAAAAGGTATTTTTCGTTTATGTCTATGATTTTATCGCCGTTTTTATCGTATCGGGTGTAAACGATGCGCGCAGCACCGCGGGTAATTTTCGTGCCGTTGTTGTAAATTGTTGGAGTATAATCCGGATCACAATCCGTGCCCGTTGTTCCGATGTCGATTTCATAATAGTCAAGCTCTCCGCCGCATCCCGAAATATCGGGAAGCTCGGGCTCATAGGGATATTTTGAAGTGTTGCCTGAAAAATAAGTATTATTTACTCTTAAGTATTTTCCCCACGGGCTACTTGTGGGCTCGGCTTTTTTATTTGAATCGTAATTAGCAGGAATTTCGCCAAATGCGAACACATAAGCAGCTACCTCTTCGAGGGTGACGTATGCTGCTCCCTTATAGATTTTATTAACGATGTTTCCTTCTGCATCAATTACGTAATAGATATTTCCATCTGATGAATAAAGATCGCTTGTGTTACGAATGAATAGCCCGTTTTCCATCGGTTGTTTTTCTGCAAGCGTTGGTTCTTGTTCTTGAGCTTCGATCAAGCCCGACATAAAGTAGTGTTGTGTTCTATAGTATGCGTCCCAATAGCTCGTGGCGGGAGTATAGTTAGCATAAAACTCCGCTTCTGTTATGTTTGCGTATGGATCGGTTTCCGGCTTTTCGGTAACGTCAGCATCCGGGTCGAAGTTAATTACTTCATTTGAGGTCGTTGTGGTTGATTGGGTTGGAATTGACGTTGAATTTGACGTGCTCTCGCCCGCAAAAGAATAGCAGGAAACGAGCAAGCTCATTATCACAAGCAACGGCAGAATTGATCTTAAAAGCTTCATATTTTCTCCTAAAAATTGTTTTCGTTTTATTATATCATATTTTTTTTCATTTGAAAAGAGATTTTAGTTGAAAAATTTTTATTTTTATGATATTATATAGTTAGTAAAGCAAAGGAGATTTTTATGAAGTTTATTTCTTGGAACGTTAACGGCTTCAGAGCTTGTTTAAATAAGGGATTTGGTGATTTTTTTAAAAAAGAGGATGCGGATTTCTTCTCTATTCAGGAATCAAAAATGCAGCCCGGACAGGTGGAATTTGAAACGCCCAATCATTATCAATATTGGTATAGCGCGGAGAAAAAGGGCTATAGCGGAACGGCAGTTTTTGCAAAGCGTGAGCCGATTTCGGTAAAATATGGGCTCGGAATTGATGAGCACGATCACGAGGGGCGAGCAATTACGCTTGAATATGAGAATTTTTATCTTTTGAACGTATATACTCCTAACTCACAAAGAGAGTTGACACGACTTGATTACAGAATGTCCTGGGAGGATGCGCTCAGAAATTATATGATCGAGCTTGACAAGGTTAAACCCGTGATTTATTGCGGAGATTTGAACGTGGCGCACGAGGAGATTGACCTTAAAAATCCCAAAACCAATCACTTCTCTGCCGGATTTACCGATGAGGAGAGAGGTAAGTTTAGTGAGCTTTTAGCAAGCGGATTTTCGGACTCGTTCCGTTCGCTTTATCCCGACAAGGTAGATTATTCTTGGTGGAGCTATATGTTCCAGGCAAGACAGAAGAACGTTGGTTGGAGAATTGACTATTTTGTGGTTTCAAATCGTATTTTAGACAAGGTAAAGGAATCAAAAATACACACAGAGATTATGGGTAGTGATCATTGCCCCGTGTCTATTGAGATTGATATTTAAAAGATAAAGGTCTGTCTCATTTAGCGCAGAACAAAAGCCACTGAAATAAAAATATGAAAAATTCACGATTTTTAGTGTGTAAATTTCTCATAAAGTTGAAAACCGCCGATTTTTTGTCGGCGGTTTTCTCCATTTTTATGTGGCTTTTTAGCCGCGAATTCGTCCTCTGCATCTAACTGAGACAGCCCCTTTAATTCTATTCTTGGGTTGCCTTTTTCCAGCAGGCGTGGCACATTGCAACGTAGGAGTCGTTGCCACCAATGAGGATTTGTCCTCCCTTGGTTACTACCTTACCGTTGCCGTCAATTCTTGCGTTTACAACGGCTTTTTTACCGCAGGTGCAGATGGTTTTTATCTCGGAAATTGAATCTGCAACCTCGAAAAGGCGGTGGCTTCCTTCAAAGGTATGTGTCAAGAAATCGGTGCGTAGTCCAAAGCAAAGCACGGGAATTTCAAGCTCGTCAACTATTCTGCGAAGCTGGTCGATTTGTGCGCGCGTGAAGAACTGACATTCGTCAGCAATAATTGCGTGGGTGCTTACGTGACTTTTGAATTCCTCAAAAATATCCATATCGGGAGTAATTATCTGCGCTCTTTGTTCAAGTCCTATTCTTGAACGGATTATATCCGCTCCGTCGCGGTCATCGATTGAGGGTTTAATAAGCCAAACTCTCATTCCTCTTTCTTCGTAATTGAATTTAGTGATGAGTGCGTTTGCGGTTTTTGATGAGCCCATTGCTCCGTATTTGAAATATAATTTAGCCATTTTCAGTTCCTTTCAGCATAGGTTGCGTTAATTATTATTCTTTCAACGATTTCAACCACCTTATGAAGTGATTGAACGGAGAGATATTCAAATCTTGAGTGGAAATTTTCACCGCCCGTGCAGATATTGGGGCAAGGCAATCCCATAAACGAAAGGCGCGCGCCGTCAGTACCGCCGCGAATGGGCATAATTATCGGTTTAACTCCAACCTGCTCCATTGCTTCAACTGCTCTGTCAATCGTGTACATATGTTGGTCGATTATTTCCTTCATATTGAAGTAGGAATCCTTGACGGTTGCTACGCAAGAGCCCTCACCGTATTTTTCATTGAGCTTTTGTACACATTCAAGCAAAAGCGCTTTTTTATCGTTGAATTTATTAATATCGTGGTCGCGGATTATATAAACGATGGTTGCGCTCTCACATTCACCGCTCATCTCTATAAGGTGGAAAAAGCCCTCATATCCTTCGGTTTTAGCAGGAATTTCATCCGCAGGCAAAAGCGCATTGAAATCCATTGCCATAAGGGATGCGTTCTTCATTTTGTCCTTTGCGGAGCCGGGGTGAATGGAAACTCCGTTGAATTTAACTACAGCGGATGCAGCATTGAAGTTTTCGTATTCTATTTCACCTAAAGAGCCGCCGTCAACCGTATAAGCATAGTCACAACCGAATTTTTCAACGTCGAAGTGGTCTGCTCCGCGTCCGATTTCTTCGTCGGGAGTAAAGCAAATTCTTATTTTACCGTGAGGAACACCGCTATTTATAATATTCTCAACCGCAGAAACAATAGCACATACGCCTGCTTTATCGTCTGCGCCGAGAAGCGTTGTACCGTCGGTTACAATAAGGTCATCACCAACATATTTATTGAGTGATGGATATTCCTCATTAGTGAGGTAAATTCCCTTTTCTTCGTTTAAGCAAATATCGTTTCCGTCATATTTAACTATTTTTGTTTTGATCGGATAATCGGGACACGCATCACTTGTGTCAACGTGTGCTACAAGTCCGAGAGTGACAGTTGAATTTTCAACGTTTGCAGGTAAAGTAGCGTATAGGTATCCCTTTTCATCAAGCTCTACGTCCCTAAGTCCGAGAGCTATAAGCTCCTCTGCAATAGCGCGACTTAATACAAGCTGTTTTTCTGTGCTTGGCACAGTCTCACTCGTTTCATCACTCATTGTTGGGTAT
Organism: Clostridia bacterium; assembly: GCA_017504245.1. Taxonomy (GTDB): domain Bacteria; phylum Bacillota; class Clostridia; order Oscillospirales; family CAG-272; genus RGIG4608. Next base: position 31,118 of record JAFVRQ010000051.1, read on the forward strand.
GAAACATATTTCAAAAATCTATCTGTAGCTTTCATAAATACCTCCATATAGTTATCTTTATTCAATTATAACACATTTTTATTTTTCGGGCAATAGCAAATTTAAACAAAATAAAAATTATTTCTTTACAAATACTAAAGTATGTGATATAATTATTATGTATTTTTATGTAAATTTTATGGAGGCGGATATGAGCTATATTTTAACCTATCAAAAAAAGGAGTTTTATCCCCTTGATCCGAGGTCAAAGGATATTGATATTATTGATATAGCGCATGCGCTTTCTTTGCTTTGCAGGGCTAACGGTCATTTTAAGCACTTTTATTCGGTGGGGCTTCACTCGCTTAACTGCGCTTATGAAGCTCTAGCTCGCGGATATTCTGAAAACGTTGTGTTGGGTTGTCTTCTTCACGACGGAAGCGAGGCATATCTTGCCGATATTACCCGCCCTGTTAAAAAGCATTTGCAGAAATATCTTGAGATTGAGAAGGTTCTTCAAGCCAAGATTTTTGAAAAATGGGTTCCCTCTCTTTCAGACGAGGAAAAGAAGCTCGTTTTCGAGATCGACGATGCTATTCTTTATTATGAGTTCATTGAGTTGTTTGGCGAGAAGATATTTGATTACGTTCCCACTCTCAACTCAAAGCCGAGATTTGAATATATTGAATTTTCAGAGGTGGAAAATGAATTTTTATCTTTATTCAATCAACTAATTGCTGAAAGCTAAAGGATTAATAAATGAAGGATATAAAAAGATTTAAATGGTTTAAGCTTGACAACGCAGCAAAGATCTACCCTGCCTCGCATAGCAGATCGTGGAGCAATTTGTTCCGTCTTTCCGCAACGCTTTACGAGGACGTAGATCTTAAGGTGCTTGAGCAAGCTGTTAAAAATACTATACCTCGCTTTCCAAGTATGGCTGCTAAGCTAAAGCAAGGATTGTTTTGGTATTATCTTCAGCCGGTGGATGAGCCGCCTGCAATTTTGGCGGAATACAGCTATCCACTCGCGCATATGACGAAAAAGGAAATGAGAGAATGCGCTTTTCGTGTTATTGTTTACAGAAAACGCATTGCCGTTGAATTTTTTCACGCATTGACCGACGGTACGGGCGGATTGATTTTTCTTAAAACTCTTGTAGCTGAATATCTTGAATTGAAGCACGAAATTGAAATTCCCTGCGAGTTCGGTATTCTATCGCGCAAGGAACGCCCGAAGCACTATGAGACCGAGGATAGCTTTCTTAAAAATGCGGCTTCCGTTAAGGAAACTCGCAAGGATACGAATGCTTGGCATATTGACGGTACTCCCGAGCCCGATGCTTTTTTGAATATTACAAATTTTCAGATGTCCTCTGATAAAATATGGCATCTTGCTCACGAAAAGAACGTTTCAGTTAACACTTACTTAACCGCTGTAATGATGAAGGCAATTTTAAATCTTCAGTTGGAATTAATTAAAAATCCTAAAAAATACAAGCCCGTTAAGGTGCTTGTGCCGATTAATTTAAGACCTATTTTTAACAGTAAAACATTAAGAAATTTTGCGCTTTATACTATTCCTGAGTTGGATCCGAGACTTGGCTACTATACCCTTGATGAAATTATTAATATAGTTCATCACAAGGTTGGTACTTATGCAACGCAGAAGAATATGTCGAAAATGATTCAAACCAACGTTGCCGATGAAAAGCTTTTAATATTGAGGATAGTTCCCCTCTTTGTTAAAAATTTCGTTATGAAAATGGTATTTAATTCGGTTGGAGAGAAAAAATCCTGCCTGAGCTTTTCAAATCTTGGACAGGTGAGATTGCCCGAAATAATGAGAAAATACATTGAAAGGGTTGATTTTATTCTCGGTCCGCAGGCGCAAGCCCCCTACAACTGCAGTTCATATACCTACAGAGATATTCTTAACGTTACTTTCTCGCGCGATATTAAGGAAGCGCGCCTTGAAACCTACTTCTTCCGTGAGCTTCAGGCACTTGGAATTGAAGTAACGGTTCAATCAAATCAAAGATAGGAGGTAAAAAATATGTATTGTGCTAATTGCGGCGTTAAGCTTGCCGATACCGAGCAAAGATGTCCTCTTTGCGGAACGGAGGCGTATCACCCCGATATTGAACGCCCAGAGGTTGATCCTCTTTATCCAAAGGACTTCGTTCCAAAGAGCGTGCTTAGCAAAACTACTATTCATATCATTATTTTTACTTTATTTTTAATACCTATATTCGTTTGCCTTTATGCCGATTTATATATAAACAGATGTATAACCTGGTCTGCATACGTATCATTGTCGGTTTCAATCAGCTACATAATAATTGTTCTGCCGTCCTGGTTCAGACGTCCTACTCCTGCGGTGTTTGTGCCCTTGGATTTTTTCCTTATTGCATTGCTATTGCAGTATATTAACTACGCAACGGGCGGAGATTGGTTTTTAACCCTTGCCTTTCCTCTTATTACGTATCTTGGCATTATGGTTACGGCGGCTTCGGTTTTGCTATATTATCTTAAAAAGGGCCATCTTTACGTTATAGGCGCATTCTTTATTGCGATGGGCTTTTATATGGATATTATTGAGCTGTTTTTGATGGTTACATTCAAGGTAAGCTTTGACGGTTGGTCGCTTTATCCGATGATTCCACTCGTAATAATCGGTCTTGGTATGATAGCAATAGCAATCAGCAGAAATGCTAAGGCAATTCTTGCAAGAAAGCTCCACTTTTAATTAAGGAGATTTATTATGATAACCTTTGATAATAATTATTTTAAGCTTGATACGCGAGATTCAAGCTATATATTCAGAATTACCGAATACGGAAAGCTTGAAAACGTTCATTACGGTGCAAAAATCAGAAAGCAATCCTATGATGCTCTTCTTTTGAAGAATTCCATTAATCTCGGTAGCTGCGTTGATTATGATACTTCATCCCCCCTTTCGCTTGACAACGTTTTGCTTGAATACAGTGAAAACGGCAAGGGAGACTACAGGCATTCACCAATTGAGGTGATTATGCCCGACGGAACTTACGTTTCGGATTTCATATATTCTTCTCACGAAATTACTGACAAGCCATACAAGTCAAAATCTCTCCCCACGGCTTACGGAAAGGCACAATGCCTTACTGTGACACTTACAGATAAAAAATACAAGAACGTGCATTTGAAGCTTTCATACACAGTTTTTGAGGACTGTGATGCTATCGTTAGAAACACCGTACTCGTTAATAACGGTGTTAAGGATGTTAAGATTAATAAGCTGATGAGCTTTTCGCTTGACCTTCCCTCAAGCTATTTTGATATTGTTACGTTGAGCGGCTCTTGGAATAAAGAAGCACACGTTCATTCAACGCCTGTGTCTGAATGCATTTTCGTTAATTCCTCAACTGTTGGTGCGTCCTCAAACAGACACAATCCCGCTTTTATGCTGAAGGCAAAGGGCGCGGACTATTCGCACGGGAACGTTTATGGATTTAATCTTATCTATTCCGGCAATCACTATTCTGCTATTGAGGGCTCACCCTTCGGCACGACGAGAGTTATGAGCGGTATTAATCCGCATTGCTTTAATTGGGTTTTAAAAACTCGCGAGAGCTTTGAAGCTCCGCAAGCGGTGCTTACTTATTCCTCTGAGGGTGTTAATAAGATGGCTCAAAATATGCATTCATTCGTCAACGAGCATATAGTTCGCGGTGTGCATAAAAATGCTGAACGTCCGGTTGTTATCAACAACTGGGAAGCAATGATGTTCAAATTTAATAAGCAAAAAATAATTGCCCTTGCAGACAAAGCGAAAAAGCTCGGCGTTGAGATGCTCGTTCTTGACGACGGTTGGTTTGGCGCAAGAAACAGTGATAGAGCCGGCCTTGGCGACTGGGTAGTCAATACGAAGAAGCTTCCGGGTGGCTTGAAATCTCTCGCTAACGCAATAAATAATCGCGGTATGAAATTCGGACTTTGGTTTGAGCCCGAATGTGTTAATCCCGATTCCGACCTCTATAGGGCGCATCCGGAATGGGCTATATCTGTTCCCTCTCGCGATGCGTCCTTAGGCAGAAATCAGCTCGTTCTTGATCTTACTCGAAAAGAAGTTAGAGATTATATTGTAAACTCGGTTCACAAAATCCTTTCAAGTGCGAATATTAAATACGTTAAGTGGGATTATAACCGTCACATAAGTGATATGTATTCCGCGACCCTTCAAAATCAAGGAGAGTTTTATCACAAATATATTCTCGGACTTTATGAGGTACTTAGCAAGATTTTCTATGAGCTTCATCCGAATATTTTGTTTGAAAGCTGCTCGTCGGGAGGAAATAGATTTGACCTCGGTATGCTTTGCTTCTCCCCTCAAATCTGGACGAGTGACGATACCGATCCCATTGAGCGACTTGATATTCAGGGCGGTATGTATAATTTCTATCCTCCCTCAACCATTTCTGCGCACGTTTCGATGTCGCCCCACTCTCAAACGCTTAGAAATACTCCTATTTCAACGAGGTTTAATGTTGCATCCTTTGGTGTGCTTGGGTACGAGCTTGATTTTGCCGAGCTTACGCCCGACGAATTAAAGCAGGTTAAAAAGCAAATTGAATTCTATAAGGCGCACAGAAAAACCCTACAATACGGTAAATTTGAATTCGTAAGCGTTGACAATCCCAATCAACTTTCTTGGCAAATTGCGGGTAACGATGAAATAATAGCAGGGCTTTTTCAAAAGCATCAGGTTTCGGGACCTTACCGTGACAGACTCGTTATTCCGAGCGCACGCCCCGAAAAGCAATACTCTGTTCAATGCTATAAGCAAAAGCTCAGAATTAAGATGTTTGGACCTCTTATTAACCACATAACCCCCATTAAAATCAAGGCGGACGGCTTGCTTTTGAGGACGATTGACAAGTACTTTTCTATGCCCGACGGTCACGAAGCTTACGTTTGCTACGGTGATATTCTTAATTTTGGTATCAATCTTGAAATGCAATTCGAGGGTACGGGATATAATGAAAAAATCAGAGTGCTTGGTGACTTTGGAAGCAATCTGTATTTAATAAAGGAGATTTAATATGAATAGACAACAAAAAATGAATAAGTACTGCTTCGGTCTTGGCACTGTGGGCAGAGATGCTCTTTATTCACTCGTTAGTATGTATTTGCTTGTGCATCTTACCGACGTTGTTAAGTTTTCGGATAAGGGGCTTGGAGTTATCGGCATTATGCTCACTCTTTTCGGTATTTTTGATGCGGTAATCGACCCATTTGTTGGCGCTATTGTCGACAATACCAAAACAAGATGGGGTAAATTCAAGCCGTGGATATTGATAGGTATGATTGGTACTGCGGTGCTTACAGTTTTGATGTTCCACAATTTTGAAATGAGCGAAACAGCACACATAGCTCTTTTGGCTGTCACTTATCTTCTTTTCAGTATTTTCTTCTCGCTTAACGATATCTCTTATTGGTCGCTTATGCCTGCGATTTCAAAGGAACAGAGTGTTCGTGAGAGTGTTGGTGCTTTTGCGAGAATTTGCGCAAACGTTGGTATGTTTGCAATGGTTCTTATTTATCTCAATGTTCCGAGCTTCTTTACAGGTCTCGGTCTTAACGCGCGCGACAGTTATTTCATTTTTGCAATCATCGTTGCGATTATTATGATGGCCTTCCAAAGCATCACCTTGTTTGGCGTTAAGGAGGATCGTTCTCAGCTTGAAAAGACGGAGAGAACCTCTTTAAAGGATCTTTTCCGCGCACTCTTTAAGAACGATCAGCTTCTCGTTACCGCGGTTTCTATGGCTCTCTTTATGATCGGATATTGCACGACCACGGGATTTGGTACATATTACTTTAAGTATGCCGTTAAGAACGAGGATTTATATATGGTATTTGCTGCAGTTCTTGCAGTTGCTCAGCTTACTGCTCTTTCCGTGTTCCCTCTTTTCAGAAAAAAATTCACAAGAAAGCAGCTTTACACAGGGTCAATGATTGCGGTAACTATTTCCTATATTATATTCTTCCTTTCATTCGAGTGGTTGCCTCTTATCGTTCTTGCAGGTCTTGGACTTTTCTTTGCACAGGCATTCATTCAGTTGCTTATGCTTCTCTTCCTTGCGGACGCAGTTGAATACGGCGAATGGAAGCTCGGCAAAAGAAACGAAGCGGCAAGCTTTGCAGTTCAGCCCTTTATCAATCAATTTGGAGGTGCTGTAAGCAAGGGTATCGTTTCATTTACCCTTATTATTTCCGGTATCAATATGATTGCGCAGTCCCTTACGGGTGACAAGCTCGTTGATGCAGAATATATCTTAAACAACACAAGCGATTCTTCTGTTTGGATTATGAAGCTCTCAATGATGATTCTGCCTCTTATTTGCATTCTTATCGGCTTCTTCCTCTATCAAAAGAAATTTAAGATTGACGAAGAAATGTATGAAAGAATATGCAAGGATCTTGAAGAAAGAAATAAGAAATAAGATTAAAGAAGTCCTAAATTTTTAGGACTTCTTTTTTTCGCTATTTTTCGCATTGTTTTTGTTATATAATTGCTATATTATTGAAATTTTGCCATATATTACCAATTTTGGCGTATATTTTGATAAAAAAACAAATAAGTTTTTATGTGAAAAAATGATACAATTATATTAACAAAAACAAGGAGAAAACATATGGATTTTACACTAATTCAAAAAATTGAGGTTCACGGAATGCGTTACAAGCTTATGCGCTCTAATTTTTGCCGCGGATATTACGTTATCATCATTCAAAGCAAAAATGATTTTTCGTGCGAAAGCTTTGCTAGTAATGATAAAGAGAGCGCCCTTGATTTATTTTATGAAATTGCCGCAAGTGCCACTGAGCCCTGCTCATTGCGTGGAATAATAATGGATAATGAGAAGCTTTTGCTTTTGGCAAATAAGAGTTAAAATATATATTTTCCTATTGATTTTAAGAATTTTTGGTGATATAATTCTATTATAGATTGCTCTAATTTAGGAGGACCTTATGAATAGAATTTATATCAATGATGATTGGCTTTTTGCTAAAGATTTTAAAGAAGAATATAAAACCGGAATGATTGACTCGGATATGAAGGAAATTCGTATTCCTCACACTACTCGCGAGTTACCCTTCAATTATTTTTCCGAGGAAGAATATCAATTGCTCTCTGCTTATCGCAAGGTGATTTTTGCACCTGCGGAGTGGAGGGATAAGCGAGTTCTTATCACCTTTGAGGGTGCTTCGCATTATGCGGTTATTTATTTGAACGGTGAAAGGATAGGAGAGCACTATTCCGGTTATACCGCTTTTACCATTGAATTGACAGGTAAATTAAACCTTGATGAGGATAATATTTTAGTTGTTAAGCTTGATTCAAGAGAAAGCTTGAATATTCCTCCGTTTGGCAACGTTATTGACTATATGACATACGGTGGAATATATCGCGATGTTTATCTTGATATTAAAGATGCTTGTTTTATTGCGGACGTTTTCGCAAAGCCCGAATTTACAGGAAAAATCGTTTGCGATATAACTCTTGACGGTGATTTGCCTGCTAACTCTTACATTAAACAAACTGCTGTTCTTTTGGGCACGCAAGAGGTTGTTTCTTTGGGAGAGCGCGAGATCAATACAAATGAATTCTCCGTTCACGGATTTATCAAGGATATTAAGCCTTGGGATATTAATCATCCAAACAGATACCTTGTGAAAACGGAGCTTATGGCAAACGGCATGGTTATTGACACGCACGAGGTGAAGGTTGGTTTCAGAAGTGCGAAATTCAAAAACGAGGGATTTTTCCTCAACGGCAGGCGCGTGCAGATACGCGGTTTGAATAGGCATCAAAGCTATGCTTACGTTGGCTACGCTATGCCCGAGTCGATGCAGAGGGATGATGCGAGGGTTTTGCAGGGGCTTGGTGTTAATGCGGTCAGAACATCGCACTATCCTCAGTCGCATTATTTTATTGACGAGTGCGACAAGCTCGGTATTCTTGTGTTTACGGAAATTCCCGGTTGGCAGCATATTGGGGATAACAATTGGAAAAATCAAGCCGTCCAAAACGTTAAAGAGATGATTGTTCAATATAGAAATCATCCGTCTATTGTGATTTGGGGTGTTAGAATCAACGAATCGCGCGACGATCACGATTTTTATACTAAAACCAACGAATTGGCACATCAGCTCGATCCATCAAGGCAGACGGGCGGTGTTCGTAATTTCGCAAAGAGTGAGCTTTTAGAGGACGTTTACACCTATAATGACTTTTTACACGATGGTAGAAAGGCGGGTTGTTCGCCGAAGAAGAAAATCACGTCGGATAAGAAAAAGCCCTATTTGATTACCGAAAATAATGGGCATATGTTCCCCACCAAGTCTTTTGATAATGAGGAGCATCGCTTGGAGCACGCGCTCCGTCACGCGCGAGTGCTTAACGACGTGGCAGCTTACCCCGATATTTGCGGAAGCTTTTCGTGGTGTATGGCGGATTACAACACGCACAAGGATTTCGGCAGCGGAGATAGGATTTGCTATCACGGTGTTACGGATATGTTCCGCAATCACAAGCTGGCTGCGGCGGTTTACAAGTCACAAGGTGATTTTGGCGACGTGCTTGAGGTTAGCTCCTCGATGGACATTGGCGAGCATCCCGCATCAATCAAGGGCAACGTTTGGATTTTTACCAATGCGGACAGTGTGAGAATGTATAAAAACGGTAAGTTAATCAAGGAATACGTTCCACACAACAAGCATTTTGAAGCTATGGTAAAGAGCCCTATTTTGATTGACGATTATATCGGAAATCTTCTTGAAAGTGAAGAAAAAATGAAGCCGAGAAAGGCAAAATACGTTGCTTCTGCGCTTAATTATATTGGACTTAACGGATACACTAAAATTACGCCCAAGCTTGCAAGAATAGCGCTCAAATGTATGGTTATTTACGGAATGAGCATCAACCAAATCGTTGCCCTTTATACAAAATACGTTGGCGATTGGGGTGGCAAGAGCACGGTTTATCGATTTGAAGCGATAAAGGGCGGTAAGGTTGTTAAAACAGTGACCAAAACTCCGATGACAAAAATGCACATTGAAATTGATGCACCGAATACAGTTTTGAGCGAAAAGACGTCCTATGACGTTGGAGTTGTGAGAATTCGCGCTACTGACGAAAACGGTAATCTTCTTCCCTACTCCAACGAGGCAATTAAGCTGACAGTTGATGGTCCGCTTGAACTGATTGGGCCCGATATGATTTCGTTGAGGGGCGGAATGAGTGCGTTTTACGTTAAAACAATAGGTCAAAAAGGTAGGGCGAGAGTTACGGTTTCGTGTTCTCATCTTGAGGACAAGACGGTTGAATTTGATATTATTTAGCATAAGAAAATGCTCCCGTTTGGGAGCATTTTTTATTCTAGTTCAAGTGATTTTTTAAGAAATTCGATAACGCGGGCGCGGTATTGACCGATCATTATATCCTCGCGGACGGGATCGTATTTATTATTGCCGCCGTCAACGAAGTAGTCGAGTGTGTTGCGATTTATTGAAAGAGAGTTCAAGGGCCAGCCCGCCTGCCGTTTTGGTGATGGAGTATCGACCATATAAAACGCGCTTGCGCGGTTTGTTTCGCCCGTTTCCATAAAGGTGTGTACCTTGCCTTGATTGTACACGGCAATTCCGTCAACGTAATAAGCAAGTACCTTGCCGCCAAGCGAGTGAACGAGTGAGGAATAATATTCGATAGCTTCCTCGTCACTCATTCTCTCTCCGCCCTGCGGTGTTCGGATGTTGAGTCCCGGTTGACGAGGATCGTCAAGGGGTAAGCAATCGAAATAAAGCCCCGAATCGTTGCAGATTACTCTATCAAAAAACTGACCGTAATAACGCGCCTTTATCTCTGCATTTTCTATTGGTGTTTTCCCTGCTTCCTCGGGCTCAGTTTCAATATGAAGGTCGCACAGAGTGTAAAACTCAACGTCGCAACCCGTTAAAAAGCCCTCAAAACGCGGGATTTTCGATGGATTTGTTGTGCCTATAAGAATTATCATCTTATCATTATTAAACAAGAATGGATTTGCAATATTGTTCTTGCCAAATACTTTTACTGCCATTCTATACATCGCTTTAGCGTGAATACGGTCGTGCCAAATGAAGCGACGAAGGACCTTGCGGAGTGACCAATCCTCTCCGTAGCTACCTTCAATAACAGCATTTTGAAGAAAATCGGGCTTTGCTTCAAGTGCTCCAAATCCACGCTTACGGCACTCATATATATTTCCGTCATTATTTGCTTCAACATCTATCTCCGCAAAATAATACTCGTTTACGTTCTTCGTATGCTCATACATTTCGTCGGCAGTACGAGGAATTTGACCGTAAAAGGTTTTTCGCTCTGCTATGACAGTAGCACTCTTATCGGGGATAGACTCATACAATGCAAGAAAATCTTTTGCCGACTTTAATGCGAGAGCTTTCAGTTTTTCATATTCATCTGCCGTCAACGGTGCTTTTTCGCTCTCAAAAAGTACGTCTGAATCTGCATCTTTAATTGCAAGGTTAGAGTCTTTCTTCCCAGTGATCACTACTTCTATGTTATCGACGGTATGCTCGCCTAACCATTTAAGATAGGACGCGATCTCGTCAGGCATCTTTGCCTTTGCTATTTCAAGACTTTCTCCACGGGTATATGCGCCGATATAATCTACTGCATATAGCAAAGTATCATTGCAGTTATGCTCCCATACACAGTTTACTTTCATTATTTGATCTTCTTTCCGTCTGAAAATGCGTGTCCTGCAACTTTGCCCAAGGTCCAATAAACGTGGGTGGAGCTATCATAGCAGATAGGGTTAAGCTTTTTTGCATCAATTTGACCATTTTCGTTGAGGATTTCTTCCTTTGCAGACACATTTACTATCTCACCGATGCAGATGCCGTCCTCGTTGAATTTGATGAGGTTACATTCAACGGTCATTGGAAGCTCCGCGATAATGGGAGCATTGACGAAGTTGCTTTTTGTTGCGTGGAAGCCCGCGCGTGCGAATTTATCGGGTACGTCATTTGCGGAAACGATGCCAACGTAGTCACATTCCGCAACTGTTTCGGCAGTTGCAAAGCTCAATGTAAACGCGCCTGTTTTCTTTATGTTTTCTGTGGTTTTATGCTCGTGCGCAAGGCAGACCATTACCTGATTTGTATCGTAAATTCCACCCCAAGCGGCATTCATTGCGTTTGGTTTTCCCGTTTCATCATAAGTGCCTACGATAAGCACGGGCATTGGATATAGCCAAGTTTTTTTGCCAAAGTTTTTCCTCATTTTTCAGTCCTCCAAGATTTATTGAAATAATTATAGCACTATGAAAATAAAATTGCAACAATAATTGCAAAATTTTGTTTTTTGTAGTATAATTGGAGAGAATAATTAGTATTTATCGTGGAGATGAAAAAGTTAGTTAACGTTAAGATCGCCTACGCGGCGGGCGCCCACTTTTGTAAAAGTGGGTCAAAACAATCGCTTGGTGGGTGCAGATTTGACGTAAATTTTCGATAATACGAAAACCACTATTTGCATAGTGGATTTTCTAAAATTTGCTTTGCTAAACTATAGCCGTTTGATAGCAAAATGGCTACAATAACAGTAGCAAATCACAGATTTTGCGAATATATGAGCAAAATCGTTATGTGTTATTTTGTGAAGCAAAACAACACGATTTGCGCGGATTTAATTAATACCAAATGTTTAAAAAGTTTTTGGTTCTTTTTTCAAAAAGAACGAAAAAAACCCAATTTAAACTAACTTCTTCTCCCCGACAAATCAAAATTTGAAACAAAAAAGAAGGCAAAAAAATGACAAGAGAAGAATTTGCATCGTACATTGAGGATTTTTATAATATAAAATACGATTGTCCTTTTGAGGACGAGCTTGATGCTTGGGTGTTTCGTCATCCCGACAACAAGAAGTGGTTTGCGCTCGTTATGAGGATCAAAAAGCGTAAATTGGGGATCGAGAGCGACGAATACATTGACGTTGTAAATCTTAAATGTGCGCCCGAAATTATGGACGATCTATATTTTGAAGGCGGTGTTTTCCCTGCCTATCATATGAGCAAAAAGCATTGGTTGACATTAACCCTTGACGGAACGTGTAGTGATGAAACTATCAAATGGGTTACAAAAATCAGTTATGATTTGACCAAAAAGATAATACGCAAAAAGAGTTGACGGTTGAATCAACTCTTTTTTCATAAATTATTAACAAATTGGTAATTATTTTCAACTCTTGTTGATAGTGCTTGATAATTGTCGAAAAATATTGTAATATGCCATCATAATAATTTGTTAATGAAGGGAAAGCTAATATGACGTACATACTTTACAATCCACAATCAGGCAATAAAAAAAGCAAAGATGAGGTCGAAAAGCTACTAAAACTAAATGGTAATCTTGGAGTTGTTGCAGATATTACGAGCTTTGATGATAAAACTGATTTTTTCAGTTCATTGAATGAAAATGAATGTATAATTGTTTGCGGCGGTGACGGCACGCTAAATCATTTTATAAATACTCATTATTCAGAGAGCATAAAAGCCGATATATTTTATTTTCCAAGCGGAAGCGGAAACGATTTTGCAAAGGATATTAATCAATCCGATTGTTCTGCACCTATACCGATAAAAAAATATCTGAAAAATCTACCTACCGTTACAGTTAAGGGAAAAACGTACTCTTTTTTAAATAACGTAGGATTTGGAATAGACGGTTATTGCTGTGAAATGGGTGACATTCAAAAGCATAAGAACACAAGAGCTATAAATTATACTACTATTGCAATACGCGGATTGCTTTTTGATTTTAAACCGAGAAATGCAACCGTTACGGTGGATGGAATAACGAAAAATTATAAAAAAGTTTGGCTTGTTCCTACGTTCAACGGCAGGTATTTTGGCGGCGGTATGATGGCGACTCCTAACCAAAAGCGTATTGATACTGACAAAAATTTAAGCATACTAATTTTTCACAGCTCGGGTAAGCTGATAACGCTTTTATTGTTTCCGAAGATATTTAAAGGAACTCACATAAAACACAAAAAGAGAGTTGAGATAATCAAAGGAAAAGAAATTACTGTTACCTTTGACCGACCAACAACTCTTCAAATAGACGGAGAAACAATAACCGGCGTTACAGCTTATACAGCAAGAATATAAAAAAAACCGAGAATCTCTCGGTTTTTTTATGCTTTTTTATTTTACCATTCCATAGCCGCCTGCGTATTTGCTGACCTCACTTACGGCAACGAATACCTTATTATCGCAGCAAGCTCTGATTTCTTTTAATGCTTTCGGAGTTTCCTTACGGGGCAAAACGATAAATATCATATTCATTTTATCAACAGAACCGCGTCCCCCAAATACAGTATATCCTCGATTGTGCTCCTTAAGATATGTGGTAATCTTTTCGGTGCTCTCATCATTTGCTATAAGCTCAAGGTTTGATGTGCCGATTGCAATCTTGCTTTCAAGCGTTGAGCCGAGGAAGAGTCCCGTTGCATAGCCAAAGCAATAGAAAACGAGCAAAACGTAATTATCGCCAAGCGTTCCTATTATCGTTGAAACTACAAGTCCCCAAATCATACATTCAGTAAATCCGAGCAATGCCGCCTTTCCTCTTTGCCCCTTAACCATCATACAGGTTTTGAGGGATTGAATTGTGATTTCAACAATTTTTGCAGCGCAAACCAAAAAGCACACGGCAATTGGCGGTAATGAAGCTAATAAATAAGACATTTTTTTATTCTCCTATGATTTTTTTCGATTAATTATATCACATTAATAATAAATATTCAAGTTTTTTTTAGTTTTTTTATAAAAGGTCTTTTATTTATAGAAATTTTGTGATATAATTAATTTATAAAAATTTGTCTTAACGGAGGTTATTATGAACAGATTTCTCAAATTACTGACGTTGTTCCTTGTTCTTATTATGCTTGTACAGTCAACTGTCGTTAGCGTATTTGCTTTTACGCCACTCGACGTTGAGACTAATATATATCAAGCAGCGGGACAACCCTCAAAGTATTCAAGCCAATATAACTCAGGTCAGCGCGACGTTATCGCCACGACTCTTAACGGTACGAGCGCGGATGCTTACTATAGCGGAAGCTATGAATACGACGTACTTTCCGAAAAGAGCGCTAATGAAATTAAAAATGCGCTTGCTACTCTTATGAAGAGCACGCACACCTACATATCCTCTTATGATGATTGTCACTCCAAGGCAAATCGCACCGACTGTGAAAACGAAGAGGGTTCATCAAACAAGCTTTCTCTTATTTATACGAGCTACACGGCTACTATGAGCCAATGGAACGGTTGGAACCGTGAGCACGTTTGGCCTAAATCTCTTGGCGGTAACAACACTACCGGCGGCGGCGCGGACTTGCATCATATTCGTCCTTCGGACGCAAGCGTTAATAGCAGCCGCGGAAATAAGAAATACGGTGATAGCAACAACGGAACCGCAAAATACGGTTCAAATCCCGCATCGGGTTACCTTGGCGGTTACTATAATTCTACATACTTTGAGCCACTTGACAACGTTAAGGGTGACGTTGCAAGAATTTGCCTCTACGTTTGGATTAGATGGGGCTCATCTTGGGGTGCTGATTCCGTTACGGAGGTATTCCAAAGCGTTGACGTTCTTCTTGAATGGATGCTTCTTGACCCCGTTGACACCTGGGAGCTTGGCAGAAACGAAGTAATTGAAGATATTCAGGGCAACAGAAATGTGTTCATTGACTACCCCGAATATGCTTGGCTCGTTTTCGGACGCGAGATTCCCGATGAGCTTGTTTCCCCTTCTGGTGAAGCGAGTGGAGGCGGATGTGATCACGTAGGCGGTAGTTCTGCTACTTGTACAACTGCACAGGTTTGCACAAAATGTGGTAAAACAATGGTTGAAGCATTGGGTCACAATTGGAATAACGGTGAGGTGACAACACCTGCAGGTTGTACAACAAACGGTGTTAAGACAATTACCTGCACACGTTGTTCAGCAACTAAAACTACTATTATAGCTGCTACCGGTCACTCTTTCGGTTCGTGGATCACGGATAAGGATGCCACCCCAACCGAGGACGGATCAAAACACCGAGATTGTTCTCTCTGCGGTTACACGGAAACTGTTATTATCTACTACGATCATACTCATTCTTATACGTCCGTTGTTACAAAACCTACCTGTAGCTCTCAGGGCTATACAACTCACACCTGTGATTGCGGCGATTCTTACATTGATTCCTACACCAACTCTGTAGATCACACCTATGCAAATGGACTTTGTACTGTTTGTGGTGCGAAAGAACCTACGACGCCACTTGGAACAAAGGATGACTTTTCGAATATCGTTATAGAATTAGATCAAGGTATTGTTTTAGGCGAAACGAGATATCAAAAGATTTGCGAAGCAATCAATATCTATAACAGTCTTTCTCAAGCAGATAAAGACTCTCTTAACGAGCAATATGCAAAGTTAAAGAGCTATGCTTCTGAATATAACGAAGAAGCTATTAATGCAAACGAAGAATCCGTTGCCATAAATAATATTTTAATTTCTATTTCTGTTAGCGCAGCGGTTGTATCCTTTGTGGCATTAACACTTTTGAAAAAGAAGGTTTTTTAATAGGAGGTCAAAATGAAAAGAATTTTATTTAGTTTATTGTTAATATTCTCAATGGTTATTTGCCTCCCCTCTTGTAAGGATAATAAGGTAGAGGAAAATCCTGAATTCGCTAAATTCAACACATTGTTTGAAGCATCTTTCGAAAATTATACGATTACAGTTGAAACAACCTCTAAAAACGGACAAGTAATTAATGATGAATACGTAGTTACAACCGTTGACGGTGTGAAAACTGTGACGTATAGAGTTGAGGTTTTAAACACCTTTGCCTTTGATGGAGAAACTATTACGGCTCCCGACAATTACAAAACCGTATACGAGGGCACATGTGAAGCTGATAAATTTATCCCCACAACCGCTATTATTCCCTCAACATCAGCTTCTTCTTCGTTTATGAATTTTGACGTTCCAAAATTTAAATTTTCTTATAATTATATTGACAACGATATGATTGTTCCCGGAATATTTATGGGAAAAATTACTTCTCTTAACGGATTTATGGGCTTGAACGTTGAATCAAGCGAAGCTAACTTTGCTCTTGAATATGGCGCGAATGCACCTGTATCAATGCAAGTTACATACGTTACCGAAAAAGGAAACACAGTAGTTATTACATATGCATTTAACTAAAAATTAGGGGCTCGAATTGAGCCCCTTAATTTTTATACTAACATCATATATTTAGTTCCGTTTTCCTTTAGCCATTTGCGTTTAGTTTTATAGCTTGGTATTACCTTCTCAACCTCTGCCCAAAAGCGTTTCGAATGGTTTATTTCAATAAGGTGAGAAAGCTCGTGAACTATCACGTAATCAAGGATTTCGCTTGGCATAAGTGCTACAAGAGCGTTAAAGTTCAGATTTTTCTTCGTTGAGCAGCTTCCAAAACGAGTTTTTTGGAATTTGATGGATATTCGGTTATACTCAACACCCATTATTTTAGAGAAATACTCAACTCGCTTCGTTATCACTATTCGTGCGTTTTTTCTTAGTTCATTTTTCTCTGCTTCTGTTAATTTTCGAGGCATTGAGGCGAGCTTTTTCTTCATATCTGAAAGATGCTTATCTATCCATTCTCTTTTTGAATTTAAAAATGCATCAATGTCCTTTATGCTCATTTTTATTGGAGAGCGGACTATGATTTTTGCTTCTCTGCTTATTTCAACGGAGATGCTTTTTCGTTTGCTTCTTTTGAGTATGTATTCGTATTTATTCATTAGGAAAATTTATATTTATAGCACCGACTCCGCCGTCGATTTCAAGCTTATTCTGACCGTTTCCGATTTTCGTATTGCCCTTTATATCGGTACCGTTTAACGTTACTGAGCCAATTCCCGTATCAATATCGAGGGTATAATCCTCGCTTTTGCCGAGAAGGTTGATATTCGTTTCGCCAACTCCGCAGTCTATAGTTGATTTGCCCTTGATTGCAGAGGTTATATTGGCTTCACCGACACCGAGATCAAGATCAAGGTGTTGAATTTCTCCTCCGTTAATATTGATAGAACCTGCACCCGTATCGATTTCTACGTTCTGAGCATTCAGACATTCAATATCAACCGATCCCGCGCCTGCGTCAAGCTCAAATGATTTAAGCATTGCATCGGTGGGTACGGTGAGAATAATCTCACCGGCTTTGCCGTAATTGATAGATAAAAATTGATGGTTCTTTTGCTTGATTTTTAGCGTTGAATCGCTTGTTACGCTTAATTTTCCAATGTTCGTTGACAATGCAAATTTATCACCAAGCACGATCCTCAAGCTTGCCGCGGAAAGATCAATATCAATGCTTTCAATGTTTTGTGAAAGCTCAATTGAATACATCTCGTCAAGTACACTATTATTACTAATTCCAAAAACTGTTGCCATAAGACTGATACCTCCAAGAATTATTGCAGCTGCCAAGGATAATGCCAAAAACAACGCAAGATATTTTATAGCTCTTTGAAAATGCGTCATTTAATATCAACTCCTCCAAAGGTGCATAAGCCCTCAATATAAATCGTGTGCGTTGCAGAACTATTGTTATTCTTTATAACCTCAACTCCACCGAAAACAGATGTTGTGTTGGTTACAATTTTAACGTTATCGGGAACGAGAATATCTATTCCGCCAAATGCACAGCAAACCTTTATTACGCAATCTCGGTCAATGATTGCGTTTCTGAGGTCACAGTCAATTCCACCGAAAACCGCAGTTAAATCTGCGCCTTCAAATACTACGTTATCAAAATCCATTTCTGTTCCGCAGAATACCGCTGTGCCCTGCTGAAGATTTTTTCCTTCCTTTTTAATTTCCTTAATTATTCTGTCAGTTTTATCCTTCTTAAAGGAGGAAAAAATCATCTTCAATCCAACAATAGCAATTACTAAGGGGAATGCAATCTTCCAGATCATATCCCAGCTAATGATTTCCTGCGCGGAAAGAAGCAATAGAATTCCTATGCAAAGTCCAAATACGGATCCACTCTTGTTTCTATCCTGAATTAAGCCAACAAATGACGGAATGATGATAAAAAGAGTCCACCAACCGTCAAAAAAGAGGTCAAAATTGATAAGACCAAATGAATTAAGGGCGAGAATTACTGCCGCTATTACGAGGACTATGCCCCATATTGTTCGTTTTAAGTTTTTCATAAAAATTCTCCTTTCTATTTATGCTTTAATTATATCATAAATACAGAAAAATGCAACACTTTTTGGTTGCTTTTTTGCTACTTTAGGTTGCATTTTGCTTTTTTCTGCTTGAATTTGAGGAGGTTTTATGGTATAATTAAGAAAATATATATGAAGGGAGAAGAAAATGAAAAAGAAGCTTACTATTGGAATTCTTGCTCACGTTGATGCTGGAAAAACCACACTTTCCGAGGCATTGCTCTATATTTCGGGCAAGATAAGAACGCTTGGGCGCGTTGACCACAAGAACACCTTTCTTGATACGAATGCCATTGAGCGCGAGCGCGGTATTACTATTTTTTCAAAGCAAGCGCGTTTTTCAACTAAAAACTGCGATTTTATTCTCCTTGATACACCGGGGCACGTTGATTTTTCGGCGGAAACTGAAAGAGTACTTTCACTTCTTGATTATGCAATTTTGGTTATCAGCGCTGCGGATGGAGTGCAAAATCACACGCGCACGCTCTGGAATTTACTTGAATACTATAATGTTCCTACCTTTATTTTCGTTAACAAAAGTGATATTGCTATAAAAACTAAGGACGAGCAAGAGGCGGAGATTGCTTCAATTCTATCTCATAATTGTGTTGCGTTTTTCGATACTCAATCAAAGCGCGAGCTTGATGAAAAATTGGCGCTTGTTAATGAGGCCTTTTTAGAGGATTTTCTCTCGGAAACGCCTATTGAAGATGCCGAAATTGCAGAACTGATTTCCGAGAGAGCTTTGTTTCCAATCGTTTTTGGATCTGCGCTCAGAATGTCCGGAATTGATTTTTTGCTTGAAGTTATAGATAAATATTCCCTTTCTCCGGTTTATGAAAATGATAAATTTGGCGCAAAGGTTTATAAAATCTCGCGCGCGGGCAACACTCGTCTATCTTATATGAAGATTACGGGCGGTACTCTTTCTGCGCGTGATGAGATTTCGTATCTTACGTCGGACGGAAAAAGAGTTGTTGAAAAGATAAGTCAGATACGTCTTTATTCGGGTGATAAATTTGAGCAGGTCGAAAGTGCCATTGCAGGTGAGATTTGCGCGGTAATCGGGCTTTCATCCACCTATGCAGGTCAGGGTCTTGGTTTGGAGTGTGACTCCTGCAAGCCCGTTCTTGAGCCCGTATTATCATATAGAATAATTCTGCCCGAGGGGTGCGATCCTAATTTGTATTTTCCAAAATTTAAGGAGCTTGAGGAGGAGGAGCCGTCTCTCCACCTTTATTGGAGCTCTGAGCTTTCGCAGATTGAAGCGCGTCTTATGGGTGAGATACAAATCGACCTTTTGAAACGATTGATTTTTGACAGATTTAATATTGAATGTCAGTTTGGCGCAGGTAATATTTTATACAAGGAAAAAATCAAATCAAAAGCCATTGGTATAGGTCATTTTGAGCCGCTTCGCCATTACGCAGAGGTGCAGCTTTTACTTGAACCGCAGCCAAAGGGTACGGGGTTAATTTTTGACACTAAAATACCTGAAAATATGCTTGCAATAAATTGGCAACGTCTTATTTTGTCACATTTATACGAGAAAAACCACCGCGGTGTGCTTACGGGCGCATTGCTCACCGATACTAAGATTACTCTTGTGGCAGGAAAATCACACCTGAAGCATACTGAGGGCGGAGATTTCCGCGAGGCGACCTTGCGTGCGGTACGTCACGGGCTTATGGTTGGCGGTTGTACTCTACTTGAGCCGTATTATAAATTCAGATTGGAAATTCCCTCTTCGCTTGTTGGCAGAGCGATGAACGATCTGCAACTGAGGATCGCGGAATTTGAAATTGAAAGCACCACCGAGGATTTTGCGAACATCACAGGTCGAGCCCCCGTTTCAACGCTTCACGATTACGTGGGTGAGGTGATTTCATATACGCGCGGAATTGGTCGATTGACTTGCGTGAGTGACGGATATGACGAGTGCCACAATCAAGAGGAAATTGTTGCAAAAACGGGATATGACCCCGAGGGTGATATGGAAAATTCGCCACACTCGGTTTTCTGCTCACACGGAGCAGGTATTGTGATAAATTGGCGCGAGGTGGAACAGCACAAGCATCTTGATGCAGGTATTTCACTTACTCAAAACGATGTTGCGGTTATTCCGAGGGTATCTTCCCTTGCTAAAAAATTTTCCTTGACGGACGAAGAAGTCGAGGCGATTATGACGCGCGCATTCGGTCCGATAAGACGCAAGAAATACAGTGAGCCGAAGGTGATTTCGGCAGGCAAATCAAAGCCGAATAAAAAGGCGTTAATAAAGCAAGAAAGTATGATTATAATTGACGGATATAATCTTATCTATGCTTGGGACACTTTAATTGAAATTGCCGATTATTCGCTTGAAAAGGCTCGTGAAACGTTGATGGATATTTTGTCAAATTACGTTGCATTTACAAAGGAAAGCTTAGTGCTCGTTTTTGATGCTTATCTTGTTAACGAGGGAGTGGGCTCGGAATTTCAGCGCGATGGCTACAAGGTAGTTTTCACAAAGGAAAATCAAACGGCAGACGCCTATATTGAACGAATGATGCACGAGCTTGGTCCTAACTACAAAATCAGAGTTGTTACGGGTGATAGGCTCGTTCAGTTCGCGGCAGTTCATTCGGGCATATCTCGAATGACCGTTAAGGAGTTCGTTGACGAGCTTATCACGGTTGGGAATGAGATTAATGATTTTGTGAAGAAGTTAACGGAAAAACAAGAATTTATAAAATAACCTGCGGATTTTCTTCCGCAGGTCTTTTTATTGCTTTAAGGTTTTAAGATATGCCTTTTTATCCTCACTTACACGATAGCTTTCGAGCGCTTTTTGGATAGCTTTATTATGAGTCCATTTGTCTTTGATGTGTCGATTTTCGATATACGGGAGGGTTGCCTTGTATTGCTTTGCAAGAGCAGTTGCAAAATACCAAGCGACCATCATTTTTAAGTAGTAATCGCCGCCATTAACGTTAGCTACGAGGTCAAGGTATTCTGCTTTAAAATCATCATTTAGATAATGCACCATCAACATTTCAATGGCGAAGCGTTGCGTATAAATATGCTCGCCTTTAAGCCACTTTTTTATGTAAATGAGCACTTTTTCCTTATTCTTAACAAAGCATTTTGGGCGGAGCGAATCACAAACCGACCAGTTATCAATATGGGGTAAGAGCTTATCTAATTCATTGATGAATACTTCAAAATCTTTAATTTCTGAAATTATATAACAATGGAGATGATATTCCTCAAAATATGTGTGAGGTAATGTGGAAATAAAGCTTACATATTCCCCATTTTTGTAAAGCTCCTTAGCAAGCTTTTTGACTTGTGGCAATCTCACGCCAATCATACTATCGGGTGAGATATTAGGTATTAACCTTGATGTAAAATCGCGGTATTTTATATCCTGCATTTCATAGAGCTTACCTATAATATCCATAATCTCTCCTTAAATGTCCTTAACAAGCTTTTTTAACGTAACGCTTACGGGATAAATTAAAAGTCCGACGGCAAAATTACCAACCATATGAATTATATCAAACGTCAGTCCTGCGGCAATCCAAGCGAGTGTTTGCTCAAAGGTAAAATGAAACATCAATGCCTGAACGGGTGCGTAGAGTGCACCAAAGAAAAGTCCGTGCAGAGCGCACACTATCGGGTAAACTACAACTGCTACCGCCTTTGGCATATTTTTTGGCAGGAGCATCGTTACTCCCCATAAAATTGTCCAAATATAGAGATACGGCAACCACCACGCATTAAAGCCCGCGTAAAGTCCGTTAAGCAAAACGTAAACGTATATCGGTATCAATGCTTTTTTGCGAAATACTATCGTATAGGTCACGGTCAACATTCCGAGCAGGTGAATGTTTGGGAGCGCTTCCATTACGATTTTTGATATGAACATCAAAGCGCCAAGTATTGCAAAAAGACATATTTCTTTTATTGAAAGCTTCGTTCTGTTTTGCCTAATCATAATTATTTAGCGCGAACGAATGAATAATTCTGACCCTCTGTGATGGCAGTAGTATCAACTCCGCTCATCGCATACTCGCCATTTTCGTAGAATGCCCAATAGGTTCCGTCAACGTCGTAATCAGCTAAAATACCGTTTACCGTCTTAACGTAAAGACCGTATTGGCTATCCTCGCCTGCGATAAGCTCAAGAGCGAGAAGCGCCGCGCCAACTGTTTCTGCATCGGTGTGAATAGTAAAGGTTATAGCATATCCCTCTGCATCTACCTTGAATAAAAAGGTTTTACTTCCCTCGCCAAGCTCAGTATCCTTTGTGTAGGTAGCATTTTCCCAGATTTCAGGTACTTGACCTTCTTCTTCGGCAACAAAGCTTGTGGTTGTTGTTTGCTTAAAGAGGTCGCAGGAGCAAAGTGTTATCATCATTACGATGACGAGAATTAAAGCTAATTTGGTTGTAATAGTGTTTTTCATTTTGTTTTTCTTCCTTTCTTTTTCAAAAGGATAAAATAAAAGCGCCCTTTCCTAAGAAAAACGCGCGAAAACAAGAGCACCCTGCTCTGTGCTTGATTTTACACCGTCTTCCCTATTTGCCCGAAAGTCCTTTTACGTGTCACAGAACGATAAGCATTCCGACTTGTTATCAAACGATAAGATACGGTAATGGCTGTTGCTACGGATTCTCACCGCGATTTCCTTATCCCCGAATAACTCCGTCCAGCAGAGCATCCGACTAAATGAACTGTGTTTATTCTTTTGTTGACATATTATAACATACTTTTCTTCAAATTTCAATAGAAAATCCCTGCTTTTGCAGGGATTTTTCTGTTATTTGGGTAATTTTACGCATCTTTCGCCCTTAACCATTCTTCCGATTGCACGGAATGGCTTATTGTTTGCTATGTCGAGAAGTGCGCAAGCCATATTGTGCGAGAGCATTCCTTCACTTGCATAGGACATTGAACGCAAGCTCATAGTTTTCATTATTTCACGTCCGAAATACGCGTTCTTAACGCGTGTTTCCTTATCGGGAGTTTCCTTGCTCTTTAGCTCGTGATTATAGATAACCTTGAATGCGAACATAATCGTATTATAAATGAATTTGCCGCCGCGAGTTTTGTATTCTCTTATGGGAGTGTTGAGGTCATAAGGTCTTTTTACAAGAGGCAACGGAATTTTTCTGCCTATAAGTCGGTCAAAATACATATCGGTCATCATAAGGAATTTTTCCTTGTCAACGGCATAGAGCTTTGCGTATTTGGGATTTTCGGAAAGCTCTTCACCATCATTAATATCAAGAGCGCAGGAAAGCAATTCTGTGTTTACGTCGGAGCAAACCTTGAAATTATATGTGCCGTTTTCAAGCGACCATTTTCCGTTAATGAAATATCTGAGGTTTTCTACGGGAATTGTTACGCAAGTCGTTTTCTCTTCGCCTGCTTCAAGGTGAACCTTTTCAAATCCGCGAAGCTCAAGCGCGGGCTTCACAACCTCCGTTTTCGGTCCTTCAACGAAGATTTCTACTACAGTTGAGCCATATACCTTACCAGCGTTCTTAATATCAACGTAAACGCTTACGATATCTCCGTCCTTTTCTATACGCATATTCTTATATTCAAAATCGGTATAAGAAAGTCCGTAGCCGAAGGGGTATTTTACGGGAACGTTGAAGCTCGAATAGTATCTATAACCAACGAAAATACTCTCTTTATATCTATCGTTTGTTGTGTAAGTAAACTCATCGTAGAAAGGTACATCAGTATATTTAAGAGGCCAAGTTTCGCATAATTTTCCCGATGGATTTGCTTTGCCGAAAAGAAGCTCGTAGGTCGCTTCTCCGCCCTCTTCACCCGGAAGATACATATTGAGAAACGCCATAACGTCACCGTCAAAGGAAACCTCAACAGGACTTCCGCCGTACATTACGAAAACAATTCTCTTGTTTATTTTTGCAAGACGTTTTAAGAGATTCAACTGATTCTGCGGAAGTGACAAGGTTGTTCTGTCAAAGCCCTCACTCTCGGCATATTCTGAAAGTCCGCCAAAGAATAAAATCGTATCCGCGTGCTCCGCTTTCAGTGCAGACTGTTCGATAAGCGCCAAATCGTCATCATATGAATTGAGATTATATCCCTTTTCATAGGTATATTTAATTCCGTGATTTTCGAAGGCATCCTTAGGAGTTGTGAGCTTATAGGGATGAAGGAGCGACGAGCCCGCGCCCTGATATCTCATTTTTTCAAACATTTCACCGATTACAAGATAATGAATATCGTCTTGCAAAGGCAAAATTCCGGCGTCATTTTTTAGAAGCACCGCGCTATCAATACTCAGATATTTTGCAAGAATTGCGTGCTCCTCAAATTTTTGAGGCACGTCCCCCTCCGCCATAGTGGTGTTATTAATCATATTGAGAACTCTGCGAACCGCAGTATTAAGCTCGTCCTCTGTAAGCTTTTTATTCTTTATGGCATTGAGAAGCATCTGACGGTTGTGCCCGATGTCACCCGGCATTTCAAGGTCAAGCCCTGCCTTAAGTCCCTTAACTCTGTCATTCACCGCGCCCCAGTCCGACATAACGAGCCCATCAAAGCCCCATTCATCGCGGAGTATCTTGTTTAAAAGCTCATCATTTTCACTTGCATATTCGCCGTTAATCTTATTATAGGCGCACATAACGGTTTGCGGCTTGCCCTCTTTAATTATCGGCTCAAACGCTTTGAGATAGATTTCTCTAAAGGCGCGCTCGTCAACTATTGAATCTCCGAAATAACGGTTTTTCTCGTTGTTGTTACAAGCGAAGTGCTTAACGCTCGTTCCAACTCCCATATCCTCAATTCCGCGCGTCAACTTTGTGCCAAGAGTACCTGCAATAAGAGGATCCTCACTGAAATATTCAAAGTTTCTTCCGCAAAGTGGATTTCTTTTGATATTAACAGCAGGTCCTAAAATGAGATTTACGCTATAATGGCGGCATTCTTCACCCATTGCCACTCCCATTTTATAAAGAAGCTCCTTATTCCAAGAGCTGCCAGTGGTGCAAGCGGTGGGAAAGCAGGTAGAAAGCTCGGTTTGACCGAGTCCTGCGGTTTTGTCGCACTCCTTTTTCTTGCGCAAGCCGTGTGGACCGTCCGTTAAGAAAATAGAAGGTAGTCCGACTCTCGTGACCATATTGGTGTGCCAGGATTTATGACCTGATAAAAGACAAACCTTTTCCTCAAGCGTTAAGTTTTGCATAATTTCTTCAACGTTAATCATAAACAAGACCTCCGGATTGAAATTTATATACTCAATTATAACATCATAATGCGCTTTTGTCAATCAATGTGAATTAATTTATATTTCTTTGCTTTTTTGATATATTCAATCAAAAATTGTATCAATTTTCCATAAAAAATGCAGTAATTTGTGATATATGGCAATTGAAATTTCTCAAATAGATTTATAGATTATTTAAGAAAACTGTAATTTTTGTGCATTGTGCATAAAATTTATGCTTATTTTTTTACATCGATAAGCACTTTTTTTAATCTATGTCAAAAAAACCAAGATTAGTGTGACAACCTATCAAAAAAATCAAGGACAGTAACAGGGGTTTGTACTAAAATTATTACAAAGTGGATTAGTGTTGGAATTTTTTATTTTCATCCTTTTTTCACTAAAATGAAAAACACGGAAATTACCTAATGAAACAGTTAACATTTAAACAGTACCGTCAAATTGATTTGACAATTCTTTGCTTACTGACCGCGGTTTTTGAAGCAATCGCAACATATTCTTCAAATTATTGGTTGGTATTTCAGGCAATGACGATTTCAGTAACGTTAACGGTTACCTGCATCACTATGGTGCGCTGGAACGGCTATGCTATAGCACCCGCACTCGTGGGTTCGTTCGTTTACTGCTTGGTTTCGGGGGCATCACCAAAGCAATTCTTTATTTATTGCTTCGGAAGTGCTTTCTGCTTGTTTTCACTGCTTCTTTTCAAAAAGTTCAGAAAAGAAAATATTAATTCAAGCTTTGCAATAAGACTTGCCTTCGTTTTATCCACCTATTTGTTCATTGCCCTTGGCAGATGGATATGCTCTCTGCCCTTTGAGTTTAGCCTTGGTTCTATTCTCGCATTTATCTTCACCGACGTTCTTTCGCTCATCTTTGCAATTTTCGTTCTTACTCTTGCAAAAAATGCTGACGGGCTTATTGAAGACCAAAAATCATATTTGCTCCGACTGGAAAAGAAACGCCTTGAAGAGCAGGAAGCTAATTTAAACCACCGTTATTAATCGCAAATCGACATTATTTTATACCGAATGGAGATTCATTATGAAATTAAAAGCAGTTGATTACCTCGTGTTAGACGAGAAAACAGGAAAATACAGAGAGGACCCCGAGCAGCTTGTTCGAGATGAAGTTGAGAAGCACCGTTGGAAGCACGTCGGCTTAACAATCCTCAAGGATTGGCGTCTTTATCTAATGCTCGTTCCTATGCTCCTCGTATTCTTCTTTTGGAGATATATGCCAATGTATGAGCTACTTTCCTGCTTCAAGGTTTACGATGCAAACCTGCCCGTTGCGGATCAGCTCTATTCCGGCTTTAGTTATTTTAAGGAGCTTTTTGCGGGCGAAACACCTCTTTCGCAGGAGTTTTGGCGCGCCTTCCGTAACACGTTCGTAATTTCCTTCTACGGCTTGTGCTTCGGCTTCCCTATGCCCATCATCATCGCTCTTTTCTTTAATGAGATTAAATCAAATATTGCGCGAAGCGTTTATCAGGTGCTTACATACCTACCGAAATTCATTTCAACGGTTGTTATGACAACCCTTGTTTCACTTTTGGTTCGTCAGTCATCAAGCGCGGGCGCGGGAATACAAATGGGTATTATATCTCAATTGCTTTACAATCTCGGTATCATTACAGAGGAGGTTGGTAATGCGGGCTTGCTCAATAACCCCGATTTCTTCCGTCCCATCTATCAGATAACGGGTATTTGGGAAACTGCCGGCTATGACAGTATCGTATTCTTCGCGGCAATTATCGCCATCTCTCCCACAAGCTACGAGGCGGCGCAGATCGACGGCGCAAATAAATGGGCGCAGATGAGATATGTGGTTCTTCCGAGTATTCTCTCAACTATCGTTATTATGCTTATCACAAGAATTGGTTCTCTTCTTAACGTTGGTTATGAAAAGGTTCTTCTTCTTTATAACGATAAAACATACGTTACTGCCGACGTTGTTTCAACGTTTGCTCAGCGTAACGGTCTTTCAAGCTCGTTCCTTATCGGTATTTCGAGTGCTGCTGAGATGTTAAACAACGTTGTTGGTATGCTCCTTGTAATCGGTGCTAACACCATTGCAAGAAAGGCATCGGACGTTTCACTCTATTAAAGAAAGGTTGGTTTTGAAAAATGAAAAGAAAGCTTGAAATATCAGAACTGATCTTTAAAATTATCAGTTACGTTTTACTTACTGTTTTTGCTCTTTGCTGTCTTTATCCTTTCGTTTTCGCTATTTCATCGGCTATAAGCGGTCGAAGTGTTGTTGAGCAGGGCGGAATAATCCTTTTCCCGAAACAGATTCAGTTTGAGGCGTTCAAGGTAATGTTTGAGGACAATATGTTCTGGAACGCTTATGCGAATACCCTTTTCCTTACCTTCTACGGTACACTTTGGGCAATGGGTGTTGCTATACTTGGCGCTTACGCGCTCTCAAAGAAAAGATTGCTCTTCAGAAAGGGCTTCAATTTCTTCCTCGTATTCACGATGTGGTTCTCTGCAGGTATTTTGCCTCAGTACAGAAATTATATCAACACGCGAAACGTTTTCCAATCCGTTGGTATTATGGACGACAAATGGCTCGTAGTTATTGCAATGGGTATGGCGGCGATGAATATCATCCTTCTTCGTAACGCGTTTGAGGGTGTTCCCTCTGAAATTGAGGAAGCGGCTATCGTTGACGGAGCTACCGAAATGCAGGTGCTTACAAACGTTTATTTGCCAATGAGCAAATCCACGATTGCAACAGTTGCTTTGTTCTTCGCAATCTCCCGATGGAATGGTTACTTCTGGGCAAAGCAGATGATTTCGAAGTATCAGGAGCATCCCTTACAGGTATTCATTCGTTTGAAGCTTGAGGAAATTCAGAACCCAGAATTGATTTGGGCAGAGCCCTATGCTGCGGACTCAGCAATTTATGCGCTCGTTATTTGCGCTATCATTCCCATCCTTATTATTTATCCCTTCATTCAAAAGTATTTTGCAAAGGGCGTAAATATGGGTGGCGTTAAGGAATAATTGCTCCTTAACCTATTTAACTTTGATTATTTTTGTGACTTACACACAAAGTAATAATAAAAATTTTATACGGAGGAAAACACCATGAAAAAAGTAAGAATTTTATCGTTGGTACTCGCACTCGTAATGATGGCAGCTTGTCTCACAGCTTGCCCACCAAAGACACCAACAACAACAAAAACTCCCGAAGTAGTTGACCCTAACAAGGCAAACTATGAAGCGGCAGTTGATCTCGCTCAGGAATGGGGCACAGAAACATATCTCTATTATAAGCAGATGGCTTATGATAGACTTATGAACTACTTCAAGAATCCCACTAACCAGACAATCGACGGCTATACTCTTTCCTATGCTCCCGGCACAGTATTGAGAATGGCAACAGGTTACAACAACAAGGACACAGGCCTTTTCTTCTCTGATAAGGTTGGCGAAGGTGTTAAACTTGCAGATGGTAAAACTTACCACACAGGCGAGCTTAAGCCCACTTGGGTTGAGGTTGAAAACAAGCTCGGTGTTAAATTTGAAAACAAATATCAAGGTAACAGTGCTAATAATGAATTCAAATATTGGCAGGAACAGCTTGACCAGGTTGATATGGTTTCCGGTACTGCAACTCAGCTTTCTGAAGCAGGTGTAGCAGGTAAGCTCGTTAACCTTGCCCAGTATCTTGACGCAATGCCCAACTTCAAGGCTTATCTTGAAGCTAACCCCATCGTTCTTCTCTCTATTACAGGTAACGTTGAAAACGGCGCTATATATTACTCACCCTACTTTGACGGTGTTGATGATATCGAACGTATGCCTCTTATGAGAACTGACTGGGTTGAAAAGCTCCTCAACGGTGAGGGCGCATTCACAGCTTCTGCTTCTCTTAACCTCAAGGCAGCTGCTTACACACCTTATATGCCCACAAGCGGTAAAGTAACAGTTGATGCAGCTAACAAGGCAGGTACGGCAGTTATCCAGCTCACAAAGGACTATGATGCAGCAGGCAATATCGTTAAAACTATGAACGATGCACTTGCAGCAGGCACAGTAACGGGTGTTCAGGCAGTTAATATGCTTCGTGACTATATCGATAAAGCATACGGCGGTTACTATGGCACAAACAGAGCTGACCTCTTCATCGGTCAGGATGCTGCTTGGGACGCAGACGAGCTTGTTGCTCTTCTTCGTTGCGTAGTTGCTAACCCCCAGACACTCAATGGTACAGAAATCGTTCACGGTCTCTTCTCTCGTGAAGACCACAACAACCAAAGACGTATTGATATGTTCCGTTTTGCAGGAACACTCTTCGGTGTAAGAGGTCTTGAATCCCGTCAGGATTACCTTTACGTTGGTACGGACGGTCTCCTTCACGATGCTCGTCAGGAAGAGGACACATACGTTGCTCTTGCAAGAATGAATGCAATGGTTCAGGAAGGTCTTATCTCCTCTACATTTGCAGCTCAGGAAAAGAACGACACAGCTACAATGCTTGAATACGACCAGGGCTTTATGCACTACGACTACAACCAGACTCAGACTGTTTATAATGAAACAAAGCTTCAGGAAGGCGAAGCTTATATGGCAGTTATGGTTCCCGTTGCTCGTTGGTATGACGGTTCTAACGAAAATGGCGTTTATATGAGATTTACAGAATCATGGAGATCCGTTAAGACAGACGGTTGGGCTATCTCTCTTGCAGGCGTTGGCAACGACAAGAATAAGCTCGATGCAGCTCTTAAGCTTATCGACTTTGCATACAGCCCCGAAGGTCAGATCCTTATGTCTTACGGTCCCGATGCATTCATTAAGATGGAAAACGGCGAATACGTAACATTTAACTTCAACGGTAAGGAAATGCCCGTTATTGCTGATGCTACATTTGCAGAACTTTGGTCTTTGGCAGCAGGTAACTATACTAACTATGCTCGTATTTATCTTGGTTCTACTCTTTCCTTCGTAAAGAGCCAAGCGTTCGAATATCAGTGCACAGCTATTGCCGGTAAGGTAGGCGCAGGTAAGATTTCTACAGCTATCGGTCTTGGACTTATTAAGCATCCATTGCTTGCAGTTGTTGAAGATAATCCTTGGTACAGCATCGTGCCCACTTCTCTTCCCACAACATCTGAAGAAAATGACGAAATCGCTAAGCTCACCAACTTGTCGTCCAACGGTAAGTATTCTCAATCCAAGGACCAATACAGTCTCCTTGTTGACATCATCGCAAACGGTTTTGAAGTTCTTGATGAACAGTAATTATTAACTGTCAGTTAATTAAATAAAGGCGGGGGGCTTTCCCCCCGCCACAAAAAACACTCAACACTATTTATTTTTTCTTGCTTATAAAAAATATATGCCGTCGTTTTTTGACGGCGGATTGGAAATTACTATGTATAAATTACAAATGAAATTGCAGAAATTGATTACACTTTTCTGCCTCGCGGCTGCCGCGCTTACCTTTATATATTCTCTTGGTGTTTCCACCGACGCATATTTTCTCCGCTCGGTAAAAAGTCTTGGTAAGGAAGTGCCCGGTTCTGAAATGTACGTTGAAATGCAGCCATTTAATAAGCTTTTCACAACACTCAGCATCGTTCTTATTCTTTTAGCTGTTTCTTGCTTGGTTTTCAACAATCACAAAAACAGAAAATATTACTTTGCAAACTATTGTACCACTATATTAAGCTCCGTTGCAAGCATCGGTGTTGCAATTTGGGCTTTTATAAACGTATTTCATTATAAAGCTAAATTCCTTGCAGTTGATTATTCAAACCTTACTTCAGTTCCAGATAAGGTGTTGCAAAACGCGGGCATTGACCCCGAAAACGTTATGGGTCCTTATTCTACCTTCTGGTTTGATATTTCAATTTTGGTTCTTTCTATTCTCATAATCGCTTCGTTATTGAATATAGCCAATATGATTTTCAAAATGATGCTTATGAAGGAAGAAAAAAGAGTTTTGAAGAACGGAGGAATGCTATAATGAATAAAATTACCGATATTAAAAGCGATAGAATGAGATATACGAAGAATTCGACCTCTGCTACTCTATCCTATATCGCTATTCTCTTTAACGCATTATATTTCTTAAGTATTTATCACTCTGACGTTGGTACGTTCTATTACAAAATGCAGATTGGATTTTCGGTTATCTATAACCTCCTCTTTATGCTCTTCGTGTTCCTTTCCTCCGAAGGCGTGAAAAAATACAGTATGAAATATTCGGTTGTTTTGATTGTAATTGGCGCTATGCAGATAGTTAGAATTTTCGGAATTCCCCTTGACGCTCTCAATTCAACCGCTATCATTAAGCGAGTTGAGGTTCCCGTTATGGAAACGAGACAATTTATTATGTGCGTGATTTACCTCATTACCTCCGCATCCCTTACTATTGCGGGCGGTGTTATTGGCGTTATCAAAACTAAAAAACTCAGAGAGTACGAGAAAACCTTGATCTCTCAATAATTTCAAGAAAGGTCTTGAGTATTTTATGGCTTCTTTAACATTAAATAATATTAACAAGATATACGACAACAAAGTTCAAGCTGTTTTTGATTTTAATATTGATATTGATGACGGCGAGTTTATCGTGCTTGTCGGTCCTTCCGGCTGCGGAAAGTCAACTACCCTTCGTATGATTGCGGGACTTGAGGATATTACCTCGGGTCAGCTACTTATCGACGGTAAGGACGTTACTCAGATGCCTGCCAAGGATAGGGATATTGCTATGGTTTTCCAAAACTATGCTCTTTACGGACATATGACAGTTTACGAAAATATGGCTTTCTCACTCACTCTCCGCAAGGAAGATCCAAACGTTATTCACGAGAAGGTTCTTGCGGCGGCTGAAATACTCGGTCTTACCGACCAGCTTAACAAAAAACCAAGACAGCTCTCGGGCGGTCAGCGTCAACGTGTTGCTATGGGACGTGCCATCGTTCGTACTCCCAAGGTGTTCCTATTTGACGAGCCGCTTTCTAACCTTGATGCAAAGCTCAGAGGTGCGACAAGACGAGAAATTTTGCTTTTGCATAAGCGTCTTGGCACTACGATGATATACGTTACTCACGACCAAACCGAAGCTCTTACGCTCGCAGACAGAATTGTTTGTATGTCTATGGGCTACGTTCAGCAAATTGGTACTCCGCTTGAGCTTTATGACACCCCCGCCAATACTTTCGTTGCGAGCTTTATCGGTCTTCCACCTATGAATTTCTTTGACGGCAAAATTGAAAACGGATGCTTCGTTTGTCCTTCCTTCACTGCTCCGCTCAGTGCTGCTCAAAAGGAGCTGCTTGCTTCATATGAGGGCAAAGAAATCATTCTTGGCGCACGACCCGAAAATATCGTTCAGGATGATAGCGGCTACATTGATCTTAAGGTTACTCTTAATGAGAATCTTGGTCAAACCACCCTTGTTCACGGCACTGTCGCCGGTCATAAGGTTACTGCCAAATTCCGTGAGTGGTGCAATTACAAGCCCGAGGATCATGTGTTGACATCCATCAACAATATGCATTTCTTTGATAAAGAAACGACTAATGCCATCAGATAAGGAATTTTATTATGAAAATTAAAGAAATTTACCGTAAATTTATCGTATCGCTAAAGCGCAATCCTCAGTCTATTCCACTCGTGGCTTTGGCACTTTCGTTTGTGTATTATTCTTTTAATCTTACAAACATTTCTCAAACAACCGCTTTGATAAATGCAAAGCATATGGGGCTTTCTTGCTTTATTACTATGCTTTTCTCGATTTTATCGTTTGTTTGCTTGCTCAATGCGTTTCCAAAGCGTAAAAAGCCAAATATATTTATGATCATTCTCTTTGCCGTTATGACAATAATTATCGTTTATTGCGATAGCTATTATTTCGGCTTGATAGAAAAATCTACTATTTTGATTAACGATATGAGATTGTTCGTGCCTAAAGCCAAAATGGTTGTTGGAACACATGTTTTGCTTATGTCTATCACGCTCTCTCTTACCTATTTAGAGCCCGTTATTGCTAAGCTTTTGAAAAAAATCAACACCTCTATTGAGGTCGAGGATAACGGAACAATTGATGCTATTGATATTACCGACGAAGAATAATTTATAATGGCAAATAAAAAGCACAACAACTATTCCACCCATTCCGACGCGGTTGACCGCCTTGTAAACGCCGATAAAAAGGACTATGGCAAGGAGGGAAAGCTCAATGACCCGGGAAAAAAATACAGAAGTGGTTTTTTCGACAGAATTCCAGCACCCGTTAAAGCTTTATTTATAAAATTTTGGTTTTACGGTGCAGTTTGCTTCTTTATATTCTGGGGATTAAGCATTGTTGATTCCTTGGATGCTTTGGTTATTATGTCCGTTGTTATTGGCTTTGTTAACGACATTCTCGTTAACAATATTCTTAGATTTATTGAAATCATCCCGGGTGAAAACGCAAAATGGATGATGTTTACAAAGAAAAAATACTGGACTCTTCCCGCCAACGTTCTTTACGCATTCGTTGTTTTCTATTGCGTTAGAACACTATACGTGATAATCAACCTTTTGGGTGCGCCTATCGGTTTTTATATCGGCGTGGAGCCCATCCTGTTTGGTGTTTTCTTTACGTTAATCGATATTTTATTCATCAGAATGAAAATGCTTATGAATACCATCATTAAAGATGCTCAAGATAAGGTAAACAAACAATAATATGCTTAAAACTTTATTCGTTTCATCAAGCTCTGCGTGCTTTGAGTGGGAGAATGAGCTTCCCTATTACGCAGAGCGTCAATACACGGTGTATCTCAACGGAGAACAAGTCTTGACCGCTGACACAAACGTATTCTCTTTGTTTGGACTTGCTCCCGATACAGAATACCGTCTTACAACCTCTATAAATAATGAGGATACGGTAACTTTTAAAACAAAAAAGGATACCTGCGTTATCAACGTTTTGGATTTCGGCGCCAATGCTGACGGATTAAATGATGATACTCTCGCTATTCAAACGGCTATTAACTGTTTGCCGCGCGGCGCAAAGCTTATCTTTCCCTCGGGTCAGTATTTGACTTCTCCTATCTGCCTTAAAAGTCATATAACAATTGAATTGGCTGAGGGCGCAAGCATTCTCGGTCATACAGACACGGCGCGCTATCCTGTTATACCCGGTCATCTTTACGATATGGTTTCGGGAGATTTGGTTGAGTTCGGCTCTTGGGAGGGCAATTCCGTTCCTATGCACCAATCGTTGATTTTTGCCGAATATGCCGAGGATATTACCATTATTGGTCCCGGTACGGTTGACGGAAATGCTCAGAATTCTATTTGGTGGCAAAATCCCAAGGCACCGATTGCTCGTCCGCGTCTTCTCTTCTTTAACAGATGTAAGAATGTTCGCGTTCACGGTATCGTTGCGCAGAATTCTGCCTCCTGGCAGCTTCATCCCTATTATTCGCAAAATATTGATTTCCTTGATATTTCCATTTTCGCTCCTAAGAATAGTCCCAACACGGATGCTATCGATCCTGAGGCGTGCGACCTCGTTAAAATTATCGGCTGTAAGTTCTCAGTTGGTGACGATTGCATAGCAATTAAATCCTCGAAAATCGATATGGCAAGTATTTATAAAACCCCCGCAAACCGCCACACTATCCGCAACTGCTTGATGCAATTCGGTCACGGCGCGGTTACTCTCGGTAGTGAGATGAGCGGCGGTGTTACTAATCTTACCGTTAACCGTTGCGTATTCAGAAAGACAGACCGCGGCTTGAGGATCAAAACCCGTCGCGGACGCGGTAAATACGCTATAATTGACGGTGTATTATTTGAAAACATAAAAATGGAAGGCGTTATTACCCCTATTGCTATCAATATGTGGTATAACTGCTGTGATCCCGACAGATTTTCTGAGTACGTTTGGTCTCGTGAGAGGCTCCCCGTTGACGATAGGACCCCATATCTTGGCGATTTTACATTCAAAAATATGGTTTGTACCGATTGTGAGGCGGCAGCTTGCTACTGTGACGGACTCCCCGAACGCCCCATAAAATCAATTACCCTTGATAACATTCACTTCACCTTTTCAAACGATGCAAAGCCCTTCGTTCCGATTATGCAGAACTTTGCAGAGCCTGTTTGCAAAATGGGAATGTATATTGACAACGTTGAAACCCTTACGGTCACCAATATTACAATTGAAGGGCACGAGGGCGATGATTTAATCGCTAAAAACGTTGGAAAAATTATAAAATAACCTTGAAAGGATGCTCATATGTACGCAAAAATTGATGCTTATATCGAAAAATTGCTTAATTGCTCTACACCCGACGCGCCAATTTGGAATATTGAAAGCATCCGGCAAGGCAAAAAACCGCATTGGAACTACATTGACGGTTGTATGATTACTTCCCTTCTTGAAATAGGAAGAATAAGCGGAAATCCAAAATATTTTGATTTTGCTGAGAGGTTTATAGATTACTACGTTTTTGATGACGGTACAATTCGCGGCTACGATATTGAAAAATATAATCTTGATGATCTTAATGAAGGCAGGGTGCTTTTTGAGCTTTATGAGAAGACGGGAAAGGAAAAATACCGTCTTGCTATAGAGCATCAGGCACTTCAGCTTAAATGTCAGCCGAGAACCTCGACGAATAATTTTTGGCACAAGCTGATTTATCCCAATCAGATTTGGCTTGACGGTCTTTATATGGCGCAGGTATTCAGCACGAAATATCAAAAATATAAGGGCGATAAGGATTATTCTGATATTTTGATGCAAATAAAGAACGTTAGAAAATATATGTTTGACGAGCAAATCGGGCTTTATTATCACGGACTTGATTGCTCAAAATCAATCTTTTGGGCGGACAAGGCAACGGGGCTTTCAAAGAATTTCTGGCTCCGCGCTATAGGTTGGTACACCGTTGCTATGATTGATATTATTGAAATCTGCGACGATGAAACTGTGCGCTCAGAAATTTCGGCAATTTTCTCGGAGCTTATGCATTCCGTGATTCAATATCGCGATGATGAAAGCAAAATGTATTATCAGGTTGTTAATCTTTCGGAGCGCGAGGGCAACTACCTTGAAACGAGCGGCTCGTCAATGCTTGCTTACGCAATGCTTAAGGGTGCAAGACTTAACGTTCTTCCCTCTGAATTTGCTATTTACGGCAAGGAAACCTTTGACGGAATTTGTAGGAAATATTTGAAGATTTCAAAAGATGGTGATTTGAACCTTTCCGGCATTTGCTTGGTCGCAGGTCTTGGCCCTGAAAATAATACAAGACGTGACGGAAGCTTTGAATATTATATATCCGAGCCCGTTGTTGAGAATGACGCAAAGGGTGTTGCTCCCTTCATTCTCTGCTATACTGAAATTTTAAGGAACATATAATTAGGTAAAAGTATGAAATTAATGGTTCGCGCCCACGATCTCGGTGTAAAAGGCGCAGATAATATAAACAACCGCTTACTTGAGCTCGGGCTTGACGGAGTTCAATTCGTGGCATACAAGTCTATCGAAGGTGTTTCGTATGCTCCAAATCAAATGACACGTGAGATGGCAGCTGATATTTCAAACAAAATCAAAGCGAACGGCAAGGATATTGCGCTGATTGGCGCGTATTTCAATCCCGTTCATCCCAATACTGCAAAGATTGACAACGGAATTGCGGTTTTTCGAGATTATATTTCGTTGGCAAGGACGATTGGTTGCGATTACGTTGGAAGTGAGACGGGTTCTTATAACGGCGACCCTTGGATTTATCATCCGATGAATCACTCCGATGAGGCGCTTTACAGAGTTGTTGATACCTTCTCTTCTCTTGCTGACTTTGCCGCAGAAAATGGAGTCAATATCGCAATTGAAGGCGCATTCGGTCACGTTTGTCACACCCCCGAACGCTTAAAGCTCGCGTTTGATAGAATGGGTAAGGATAACGTCAAGTTTATATTTGACTTATATAATTATCTTGATATTTCAAACGTTGACTCAGCTTACGATATTTTAGAGCGCGGCTTAAATTTGCTAGGTGACAGAATTCTTTTATTCCACATTAAAGATTTTGTTATTGAGAATAACAAGTTAAAGCAATGCGGAGTTGGCAGGGGTATTCTTGATTACGATAGAATTCTTAGTGCAATTTTTGGCCACAACCCCAACGCAATCTTGGTATTGGAAGGAACTGTTTTAGATGATCTTCCCTTTGCAATTTCCTATTTAAAGGATAAAATAAACAAATTTGAAACTGACCGCAGGGTCGTTAAATAAGGAGTCTTATGGCATATTTATCTTTAAAAGACATCAACAAAATTTATCCCAACGGCTTTCACGCCGTTCACAACTTCAATCTTGAAATTGAGCAGGGCGAATTTATAGTTTTCGTTGGTCCTTCCGGCTGCGGAAAGTCCACCACCCTTCGTATGATTGCAGGTCTTGAGAATATAAGTAAGGGAGAATTTTATATAGACGGCAAGTATGCCAACGAGATGCGCCCACGTGAGCGCGGTGTTGCTATGGTTTTTCAAAGCTATGCTCTTTATCCTCACCTTTCGGTTTACGATAATCTTGCATTCGGTCTTTCACTTCAGGGTATTGACGAGGACGTTATTGAGGAAAGAGTTCTTGCAACCGCTAAAATTCTCGGTCTTTCCGATTATCTTGACAGAAAGCCCCGTGCTCTTTCGGGCGGTCAGCGTCAGAGAGTTGCAGTTGGTCGCGCTATTATTCGTAAGGTTGGTATCTTCCTTATGGACGAGCCCCTTTCTAACCTTGACGCAAAGCAGCGTGTTACGATGCGTTCTGAGATCACGGATATACATAGAAAGGTCGGTTCAACAACCATTTACGTTACTCACGACCAAACCGAAGCTATGACGATGGCGGACAGAATCGTCGTTATGAAGGACGGCTACATTCAACAGGTTGGTAATCCTTATGAATTATATTTCAAGCCCGTTAACCTTTTCGTTGCAGGATTTATCGGTGAGCCGCCTATGAACTTCGTTCGCGCAACGGTTAATGACGGCTGCGTTGAAATTGCAGGCGAAAAGCACGATCTTTCACTCGTTGTTGGTGAAAGAATCAATGAATACAATGGCAAGGACATTATGTTTGGCTTCCGCCCCGAAGCAATTTCGCTTGCGGAGGTTGAAAATTCATTCAAGCTCTCTGCTGACGTTGAGCTGACAGAGCTCCTTGGCGATAACACGAACGTTTACGTTGATATGATGGGTGACAAGGTTATTTTGAAGGTTGACCCACACGATACTCCTAAAATGGATACGAGGATTTCTTACTGTGTTCCACACAAGAACGTTTACCTCTTTGACGCGGAAACTGAGACTGTTATTAACAAGTATGAATAATAAAAAAAGAACAGGTAGCCGATTGGCTACCTGCTTTTTGTTAATTTAAAAATTAAAATATCTTATTGCATTATAATAGCAAATACCCGAGACAATTTCGGTAAGTCTTTCCATATCAGCAGGATATTCGCCCTCGTCAACCCATTTACCGATGAGGTTACAAAGTATTCTTCTGAAATACTCGTGGCGAGGATAAGAAACAAAGGAACGGCTATCGGTAAGCATACCTACGAAGCGTGCAAGCATACCGAGGTTTGCAAGCGCCTGCATCTGCGCTTCCATTCCGTCGCGCTGATCGTTAAACCACCAGCCGGATCCGAACTGAATCTTACCCGCTACAGGCGCTTTTTGGAAGTTACCGAGCATAGTGCCAAGAACATAGTTATCCTTAGGATTAAGTGTATATAGTATTGTTTTTGGAAGAATATCACGGTATTCAAGAGAATCCATAAATTTTGAAAGGTTCTCTGCTATGCAAAGGTCATTGATTGAGTCAAATCCAACGTCCGCGCCAAGCTTTTCATACATTCTTCTGTTATTGTTACGAAGCGCGCCAATATGAAGCTGCATTGCCCAGCCAAGACGAGTATATTCCTCGGCGCAAACCGTTAGCATTGCGGTTTTGAACGCGTCAATTTCCTCATTTGTTAGTTCTGTGCCCGCCATTCTCTTATTAAAAGCTGCTTCAGGATCACCAATACCGAACGGAACGTATTCAAGCGCGTGGTCGGAAAGACGGCAGCCGTGTTCGTGGAAATACTGAATTCTTGCTCTCATCCAAAGTACAAGCTCTGAATATGTTTTGACACCTGTTTGTTCGATATATGGAACGAAGGTTTCCTTGCCGATTTCAACCGCCTTATCGGGACGGAAGGTGGGCAAAATCTTCGTTTCAAAATTCTTTAACTGCTCGTGATATTCAAGAGTATCAAGGGGATCGTCAGTTGTGCAGATAATTGCAACATTGGAACGCTTAATAAGATTCTGAGCGCTGAATTCATCCTTAGCAAGACACTCATTTACTCTATTCCAAATTCTTTCGCAGCTTTCCTCGTTGAGAGTTTCGTCAATATCGAAATATCTCTTAAGCTCAAGGTGTGTCCAATGGTAAAGAGGATTGCCAATAAGATAAGGAATCGTTCTTGCAAACGCCTTGAATTTTTCATATTCGTCAGCGCTTCCCGTGATATACTCCTCGTCAACGCCGTTGGTTCTCATCTGACGCCATTTATAATGGTCGCCGCCGAGGAAAAGGTCAAATGCATTTCTAAATTTATAGTTCTCTGCTATCATCTTAGGAGAAAGATGGCAATGGTAGTCAACAATGGGAAGGTCCTTAACTGCTTCGTAAAGCTTTCTTGCAGTTTCACCCTTAAGCATAAAATTATCGTTAATAAAGCTCATAACGTTACACCGTCCTTAAATATTGAAATTTCGCGATAGGAGTGCAATTCGTTCTTAGTTTGCTCTCCTTCTGCAACTTTTAGTATGTATTCGAACAATTCGTTTGTTAACGGATCTCCATCAAGAGTTGGAGAAGCATCGAAGTCTATCCAATTCTTCTTGCGCTCCGCAAGTGAACGATTAGTTGCGATCTTAACCGTGGGCACGGGTCCGCCAACGGGTGTTCCGCGTCCGGTTGTGAAAAGAATGATATGGACGCCTGCAGCTGTAAGATTTGTAATCGCTACAATGTCATTTCCGGGACCGTTAAGAAGAGAAAGACCGTTCTTCGTAATGACGTCACCGTAATCAAGCACATCAACTATATTTGAAAGACCGCCCTTTTGAATGCAACCGAGTGATTTTTCTTCAAGGGTACTGATTCCTCCCTTTTTATTTCCAGGAGATGGATTTTCATATATAACTTGATTATGTCTTGTGTAATAATCCTTGAAATCGTTGATAAGCTTAACGCATTTATCAAAAATTTCCTCGTTTTCTGCTCTTGCCATCAAAAGATGCTCTGCACCAAACATTTCGGGAACCTCGGTAAGAACACAGCTGCCTCCGCTTGCAATTACCTTATCGGAAAGACGACCTACAAGTGGATTTGCAGTAATTCCGCTATAGCCGTCACTTCCACCGCATTTGAGTCCGATTTTGAGCTTACTTACGGGCACGGGCTGACGTTCAAAGGTGCTCGCATAATCCTGAAGCTCACGCACGAGTCGAACGCCTTCGGCAACGTCATCGTCAAAGTCCTGCGCATTGAGGAATCTAACACGCTTTTCGTTCGTTTCACCGAGAACCTTTTTAAAAACGTCGATATTATTGTTCTCACAACCGAGTCCGAGAACAAGCACGCCGCCTGCGTTGGGGTGATTTACAAGTCCGCGAAGGATTAATTGAGTGGTTGTTTGGTCATCACCAAGCTGCGAGCAACCGAAGGGATGCGGAAAATGAAGCGCGCCCGTTTCCTTTGCAATCTGCTCTGCAACCTTATTCACGCAACCAACAGTTACAACGATCCAAACATCGTTTCTGATGCCAACGTCACCGTTTTCTCTGACGTAGCCCATAAAGGTGCGGCTCTTGTCCTCTTCGTCGATATTGTAAAACGTCGGCTCGTATGTATATTCAAGATTGCCCGAGAGGTTAGTCTTGATATTATGATTATGAACGTGCTCACCCTTTGCTATATCAACGATAGCGTGTCCTATCGGATTACCGTATTTAATAATATTTTCACCTGCCTTGATGTCACGGAGTGCATATTTATGCCCATTTTCAAGGTTGATGTCAACGTTGTCCAATTTGTTAATTAGCATTTTTCAATCTCCTCTGTCAGATAGGACAAATCCTCTCCCCAAAAATCAACGTTAGCAAGAATTTCGCGTGTGTTATGCGTTTTCATAAACTCAATAACCTCGGGAGCATCCTGAGGCATATCGGTTTTATAAAACTCAAGCAGCTTTGCAAACGCAAAAATGAGAGTTTCGGGAAATTTTCCGTATCTCTTTTTGTATTCGAGAATCGAAGGAAGAACTCTTACTTTGAATTTGCTTACAGAGTTTAGGGAGATGGCGGAAAGATAGTGCTTGATATAGGGATTGCCAAATCTTTCAACAACGCTGTTTGCATAAGCCAAAAGCTCGTCTTTAGGAAGGTCGAGCGTGGGGCAAATTTCATCAAACACGCAGCTTCTGAGGTGGGCGCACATTCTTTCATCGTCGATGCAGCTCTTAACCGTATCAAAGCCCTCAAGCATTGCGTAAGGAACGAGGGACGTGTGCGCACCGTTAAGAATACGAACCTTTCTCGTTCTATACATTTCGAGTTTATCTTTTGTAACGATGACGTTAAGCCCTGCAGAAGCGAAAGGAAGCTCACTTTCAAGGTCGTGCTCCGTTTCAATTACCCAAAGGTGGAAGAATTCACTTGTGTTAAGAAGGTTATCCTCATAACCAAGTCCGAGATCCTCGCCTCTTGGGAAGCCCGTATTAATTCTGTCAACGAGGGTGTTGGTAAACACGTTTTCGTTCTCTACCCAAGCGCAGAAATCGTCACCTAAATTCCAAAGCTCTGCATATTTGAGAATGCATTTTTTAAGGTTATCACCGTTTCTGTCAATAAGCTCGCAAGGAAGGAAGATAAAGCCACCAAGTCCAAGCTCAAATCTTCTCTTTAAAAGAAGCGTTACCTTTGCAGGAAAGGTTTTAGGAGGTGCATCCGTAATTTTATCATCATTGGAGAAAACGATACCGGACTCTGTAGTATTTGAAACAACGAAGCGGAAATCGGGATTTTCTGCAAGTGCAAGATATGAAGCAAAGTCCTCATAGGGCTTTACGCAACGGGAGATAACGTCAACAACGGTTGTGTC
Organism: Clostridia bacterium; assembly: GCA_017504245.1. Classification (GTDB taxonomy): domain Bacteria; phylum Bacillota; class Clostridia; order Oscillospirales; family CAG-272; genus RGIG4608. The sequence continues at coordinate 73,869 of JAFVRQ010000051.1, forward strand.
AACTCCCTCAACACCGCGAATAACGTGTGTATACACGCAATTCTGCGCGGTAAGAAGGTCGCACATACCCATTTCAATGGGCTGAACAACAACTACGCTACCGTTAAAGTCGGAGCTTTCATTTACCTTTTGAAGCATCCAGTCCACAAATCCGCGAAGGAAGCCCCCTTCACCAAACTGAATTACTCTTTCGGGTCTTATTGTTTTTTCAAAATTCATAATAACATCCTCCCAAAATAAAAATATCAAAAAAATCTTGTCTTTGTGAATTGAGGACAAATCCCCATATATTATTTTATACCCATATTGGATAATATTCCTTAAAAAAATTGCATTTTTACATAAACTATCTTGATTTTTTTGATATTATGTGTTAGAATGATTATCAAGTTAAGCAGGAGGAAAATATATGACTTCTAATATTGCCAAAAATTTTGAGAGCTTTTACTTCCATCACACAAAAAACAAAACCTGCTCAAATTCAACCGAGCATAATCATTTGGGAATAGAAATTTATTATATGCGCGAGGGTAAGTGCCATTATTTTATCAATGATAAATCCTATGATATTATTTCCGGTGACATTATACTTGTTCCAAAGGGAGCACTCCACGGAACCAGCTACGGCTCAAAGCCCTGCACACGGTTGCTCATAAATTTTGATGATAGTATCATTTCAAAAGAGGTCTTAGAGGGTATCAGGAATATTGAATATCTTTATAGAAATCCTCAAACAATCAGTAATATTGATAGGATTTTTGATGCAATTGAATCTGAATATTTGCGAGCAGATTCGCTTTCAGGTGCTGCTCTCACAAGCATTACCGAAGCTTTGCTCATTTTTATCATCCGAAATCAGCAGCACAAGTCAGTACACGAGAATAACACCATAGTTCAATCAGCCGTTAAGTACATTCAGGATAACTATATGTCCACTATCCGACTTGCCGAGGTTGCTAAAATGCTTTCCGTTAGCGAGGAGCATCTATCAAGAACCTTTAAAAAGGAGATTACCTTTGGCTTTAGCGAATACGTTACGCTTATCCGACTTCAAAAGGCGGAGCATATGCTTAAAAACGAACCGAGCCGCGCAATTACAGAGGTTGCTTATGCCTGCGGCTTTAACGATAGCAATTATTTTTCATACAAATTCAAAAAGGCATACGGAGTTACCCCCACCGAGGTGCGTGACGGCGCGTTGAATTCTAAGCATATCCCGGATTAAGTGAGGTTTCTATGGAAGATTTATTATTTGCCTTAAACGTCGTTTTACCCATCATTTTGATGATTGTTGTCGGCTATATTTTGAAAAAAGCAAAGCTACTTACGGAGGATACAGCAAAAAAGCTTAATACTCTCGTTTTCAGACTTTTTCTTCCGATAATGCTTTTCTTGAACGTTTATAAAATACAGAATTTTAGTGAAATTGACTTTACGTTCGTTTTCTATGCCATAGGAATTACCGTGCTTCTCTTCCTTATCGGCATTCCCGTTATGCACGTTTTGTTCAAGGATAACAGGCAGCGAAGCGTTATGCTTCAAGGAATTTTCAGAGCGAACTATGCGCTCGTGGGTATTCCGCTTGCGGAGTCGCTTTTCGGTGCTGAGGGTAGTATTATGGCCTCTCTGCTCTCGGCATTTATCGTACCCGTTTTCAATATTTTGGCGGTGATTTGCCTAACGATTTATTCCGCGGGTGACAAAAAACCGAGCTTTAGCGGAGTTATCAAGGGTATAGCGAATAATCCGCTTATTCAGGGTATTACTTGTGGATTATTAGCACTCGGCGTGCGCGCGATATTCGTTAAATTTGGAATTGAATTCCGCATCTCGAATATTACTCCGATTTACAAAACCTTGCAAAATCTTTCAAGCGTTGCAACTCCCCTCTCTCTTTTGGTGCTTGGCGCGAGATTTGAGTTGTCTGCTATTCCACATTTGAAGAAGCATATAATTATCGGCACTGTTAACAGAGTCGTTATCGTGCCTATAGTTGGCATTACTATTGCGGTTTTGCTTAATCGTTTTAGTGGCGCACAGTTTGCAAGCTTTGTTGCTTGCTTCTGCACACCAATCGCCGTTTCAAGTGTACCGATGTCGCAGGAAATGGGCGCGGATGCCGATCTTATGGGGCAGCTTGTGGTTTGGTCAACCGTGTTCTCTGCCTTCAGTATTTTCATTGCTTCGTTCATTTTGAAGGCACTTGGAATATTCTAAAGCTTAATAGATTACACACGAAGGCTTTTTTTAGGGCTTTCGTGTGTTTTTTTATGAACACGCATTGTCAACTTAACCAAAAACGAGTTACTCTTTTTGTTTAAATGTTAGAAAATGCTTGATTTTAGGGTGTTTATTATTAATTTGATACAAATTCGGTTGATTTTTTTGTTTAAATATGATAAAATATACACAATGGCATAATGTTTCAAAAATTACACTTATTGTGCTAAAGATTGGAGGATTTTTTATGAAAATTAAGTTCACGAAAAGGGCTCTTTCATTACTACTCGCAGCATTTATGGTGCTCCCGTTAATGATGCCCCTTATGGTTGCCTTCGCCGAGGATGAAGAGACAACTTACGTGTTAAACGCAAGTATGCTTCCCGACGTTGCTGCAGGCTCAAAGAAGGACGGTGATACCGACACGGGTGGTACGGACAACTTCTTTACCATTCACTACGGCGCTAAAACGCGTGTTGAGTCGAACAGCAAAACCTTCCACGACGGTGTTAGTGCTACAAAACGTATTAATATGCAGCAAAAAACCGCTTTGAGCGCAACACCAAGCGCTGCTATATCCTTCAAAACCGAAGCGTCTGCTACGGTTAAGGTTTGGTGGGTTTGCGGCGACGCAGGCCGTAATATGACGATCTTTGACGGCGAGTTTAATCCTATCTATGCTTCTGAGGTCATAAGCTATGCTTCCGATGATAAGCAATTTACAACCCCTCTCGCTTCTCCAAACAAGAATGCCTTGTGCGTTTCAACCTTTATGGTAACCGAAGCGGGCAAGTTTTATCTCGGATGCCTTGAGGGAAGCAACTATATCTATAGAGTTGACGTTATAACGAAGCCCCTTGACAAGGGTCCAAGAGCAGATTGGTCAACTGTTGCCAACCCCGTTATCACGTCAGTAACAACAAACGACATCGGAAATCTCTCCGTTAATGTTTCCGGCTACGTTGATCACAACGGCGCGGACTATCTTACCGTTAATCTTATGAAGGACGGAAAGGTTATTTCCACATCCAAAACAACCTCCGTTAACACCGAGCATTCAGTTCTCTTCTCTCCCGTTACCTCCGGCGAATATACCGTTGAGGCAATTTTGACCCGTAAAAATGAAGAGGACAAGAAATCAGAGGTTTACACCTGCAATTACAAGATACCTCTAGTTGCTCCTTACATAACAAACGTTACTAACCTTGGTGGCGGCAATACTCTCGTTGTTTGGAATGCAGTCAGAGAAGCTGAAAGCTATCTCATCTCCGTAAACGGCGGTGAGGCAATCAGCCAGACCGCGCGCGAGATTACTCTTGAAAATCTTACTATTGGTGAAAATACAATTCAGATCACCGCAGTTTCTGGTGACAGACAGATCTCAGCAGATCCCGTTACCTTTGAGGTTAAGGCGGATGCTGAAATCGGTTGGAACTACGTTGTTTACGGTCCTTCCACAAGCGAAACGCTTAACACCTACGTTGAAAACGAGGATGGCTCTGTAACTATTTCTGCAGGTGACTACTCCGATTTGGATAGCGTTAGCCCCGGCGGTAAGCTTCAGCCCACGGGTGTTGACGGCCTTGGATTCTATTACACAGCAGTTCCCACGGATAAGAACTTCACCTTCCGTGTTAACATTCACGTAAACTCCTGGGTTCTTACGAACGGTCAGGAGGGCTTCGGTATTATGGTTACCGACCACGTGCCCTCTGCTGATTATTACTCAGGCGACTTCTGGACAAACCAATATCAAGCGGTTTCCACGAAAATTGAATATCGCTATGAGGTTGACGATGAAGGAAATTACAGCATCAATACAAATGCATCGGGTATTGGAACGAAATATACGATGAAGCTCGGTATCGGTACGATTTCCAAAATCGGCATCGACCAATCTATTATCGATAGAACAGCACTCGGCGAAACCGGTCTTATCGTTGGTCCTAACGGTCAGCTCAAGAGCGTTGTTCAATCCCTTGAAAGAAGCGCGGGCTTTGCAAATAAAGAACCCGGTCAGTATAACGTTATCGGCAACTACGTTGGTAACGAGCCCGAGGGCACGCTTGAGGACAGATTTGTCGTAACGGATCTTATCCTTGAAATTCAGAAGAACAACACAGGTTACTTTATTACCTATTACGATCAGAACGGTAACGTTGTCAGACAGATTAAAAACTATGAGCACGATGCTCTTGAAAAGTTCGATAGCGAATACGTTTACGTTGGTATGTTTGCGGCTCGTTCCACTAACGTTACCTTCTCCGACTACTCGCTCACCGTTATTGACGAAGAGGACGATAAGCCCGCTGAGGAAAGACCTACTGAATATATCAATCCTATTCTTACAGTAACCTCTACGAATGCTATCTCCTCAACAACCTATGAATTCGTTGCCGACACTAACCTTGACGGTTGGATCCAAATCAAGATTGGCAACAAGGTTCTCGTTGACGAGCTTCCTATCAAGAAGTACGAACGTCTTACAAAGGTTTATGACCTTACCGAATACGTTAAGCTCGGAGAAAATAACCTTCAGGTTAAGTTTACTCCCGATAGAGATCAGGAGCTTGAGCCCTATACCGAAATCAAGCCCGGCGTGAATGCGGTATATCACGAGGATATTCTTACATTCTTCAAGGGCTCTTACCACACAAAGACAATTTACGTTTCTCCAACCGGTGTTTATAACGGCAACGGAACAAGAGAAAATCCATACGATATTTATACCGCGGTTAACCGCGTAATCCCCGGTCAGACCATCGTTCTTATGGAGGGTACTTACACTCTTAAAACAGGTCTCAGAATTCAGAGAGGTATGAACGGTACCGAAGAAGCTCCCATTCGTATGATCGCTGACCCCGAGGCAACAACCAGACCCGTTCTTGACTTCGTTCACGAGGGTACCGGTATTACCCACGGCGGTAACTGGTGGCATTTCTACGGCTTTGACGTTACCAACACACTCGACTCCTATAAGGGCTTCCAGGTTTCCGGCAGCAACAATATCGTTGAAAACGTTCACACATATCGCAACGGTAATACAGGTCTTCAGATTAGCCGTTATCACACCGCAGACCTTTATAAAGAGCAATGGCCTGCTAACAACCTTATCTTGAACTGCGTATCCTACGGTAACGCGGACAAGGGCTATGAGGACGCAGACGGCTTTGCTGCTAAGCTCACAATCGGTGAGGGCAACGTATTCGACGGTTGTATCGCATATAACAACGCCGATGACGGTTGGGACCTTTATGCTAAGGTTGCAACGGGCTCTATCGGAAAGGTTGTTATCAAGAACTCCATCGCATACGGAAACGGTTATCTTGAGGACGGCACTATCGCCGGTAACGGTAACGGCTTTAAGCTTGGCGGCGAATCAATCACTGGTCACCACGAGCTTATCAACTGTATTGCTTTCAACAACAAGCAAAAGGGTATCGACTCTAACTCCTGCCCCGATATTTACGTTGAAAACTGCATAGCATTTAATAATGGCTCTTACAATGTGGCATTCTATACGAATACCGCTCCAGCAACTGATTTCACCGGTATTGGTATTATCTCCTTCAAGGACGGTAATGTATCCGCTACTCACCCCACACTTGAGGATCCCAACGTTGGCGATAACTTAAAGGGTATTGGTAATCAGGATTATTCCAAGTATATCAACAACACCTCTTATTATTGGAACACGGTAAGCTCCTCTAATGACGTTAACAAGCAGTTCACCGCTGATATGTTCGTTTCTCTTGAGTTCACGGGTTGGACAAGAAATGAGGACGGCTCAATCGACCTTCACGGCTTCCTTGAGCTTAAAGATAATGCTCCCGCAGGCGTTGGTACAACGGGTGAATTTACTAACTTCAACGTGCTCACACTTGAAGCAGATATAGAGCATACTCTTGAAAAGTGGACGAGTGATGACTATCAGGTTCACTGGCACGAATGTGATTGCGGATTCAGAGGCGAGGTTGCTCCTCATACCTTTGAAACGGTTATCGACGTTGTTCCCACTCAGACCACACCCGGTCAGAAGCACGAAGAATGCTCAATTTGTGGCTTCAAGATGCCCAAGCAGGAAATCCCCGCTCTTGGCGGAGGTAACGCAGGCAATAACGGAAACACGAACGTTGGAACTAACGAGCCCGTTCAGCAAGGCGGAATTCTCGGCTTCTTCCAGATGATTATTAACGCTATAATCAACTTCTTTAAATCAATTTTTGGTTTAAGATAATTTACAACATTTCATCCCCCGATTTTTTCGGGGGATGTTTTTGTGATTACGTTCTAAATTAATTAGTGGATAAATGTTAGTTTAAATTAGGATTTTTTCGTTCTTTTTGAAAAAAGAACCAATAATTCGTTTGCGAATTATCGAAAATTTACGTCAAATCTGAACACACCAAGCAATTAAAAGCTTTGCGGAGCTTTTTTAAAAGCGACCCTTTTTTACTCAACTAACCACTTAAAAAAAGGACACCCAGAAGACGAGGTGTCCATAATTTTTATGATTTATCAAGAGGGTTGCTTACCGAAGTATGCCTGAATACCGCCGTCAACGTAGAGGATTTGTCCGTTTACGAAGTCGGAGGCGCTTGAAGCGAGGAAAACTGCAGGGCCTGCGAGGTCCTCGGGGTCGCCCCAACGACCTGCGGGAGTTTTTGTATCGGTAATAAAGCTATCGAATGGGTGCTTACTGCCGTCTGCCTGTGGCTCACGGAGGGGCGCAGTTTGAGGAGTTGCGATATAGCCGGGGCCGATACCGTTGCACTGAATATTATACTGACCGTATTCGGAAGCAATATTTCTTGTGAGCATTTTAAGACCGCCCTTTGCGGATGCGTAAGCGGAAACCGTTTCACGTCCGAATTCACTCATCATTGAGCAGATGTTAATAATCTTACCACTTCTCTGCTTAATCATTGAAGGAAGAACTGCCTTTGAAACGATAAAGGGTGCGTTAAGGTCAACGTCAATTACCTGACGGAACTCACTTGCCTTCATTTCGATCATAGGAATTCTCTTAATAATGCCTGCATTGTTAACGAGAATATCGATAACGCCTACCTCTTTTTCAATCTGCGCTACCATAGCATTAACCGCATCTTCATCGGTAACGTCGCAAACGTAGCCCTCTGCCTCAATGCCGTCTGCAGCATAGGAAGCAAGACCACGATCAACAAATTCCTGCTTAATATCGTTGAAAACAATCTTTGCGCCTGCCGCGTGGAGTCCCTTTGCAATAGCATATCCGATACCGTAGGATGCGCCCGTTATGAGAGCAACCTTGCCTTCAAGTGAAAAATTCTGAATACTCATTTTCTTTTCTCCTTTTTATCTAAGATCCTTTGTCAAAATGTGGTCCATATCTGTAAATTCCTGATTTTCACCGCACATAGCCCAAATGAACGAATAGTTCTTCGTTCCAACACCGCTATGAATTGACCAAGAGGGTGAAATAACTGCCTCTTCGTTGTGCATAATGATATGTCTCGTTTCATTTGGCTCGCCCATCATATGAAATACCGCATCGTTTTCATCCATATCAAGATAGAAGTAAACCTCCATTCTTCTGGCATGGGTATGTGAGGGCATCGTGTTCCAGTTTGAGCCGACCTCAAGCTGCGTAAGTCCCATTGAAAGTTGGCAGGACTGCATTACCTCGGGGTGAATATACTGATTGATTACACGCTTATTGCAATCCTCAAGTGAGCCGCAGGGTACTTTTCTTGCCTTTGTGATGTCAATTTTTCTGATAGGATACTCCGTGTGCGCGGGGCAGCTCGTTGCATAGAATTTTGCAGGACAAGAGGGGTCAACAGAGCGGAAAACGATGTCCTTATGACCTCGTCCTACGTAAATACCGTCGCGAGGATTCATTTCGTAAACCTCACCGTCGATAACGATTTCGCCCTTGCCGCCGATATTGATACAGCCAAGCTCTCTGCGTTGAAGGAAATAGTCAGCCGCAAGCTCCTTGCCTGCTTCAAGTGACAATTCATTGTCAACGGGGTAAATGCCGAGGACGATAATTCTATCGATATGGCTATAAACCATCTTCACGTTATCCTTTATGAAGAGGCCTGAAATGTGGAATTCCTCTCTAAGTCTGTCGGTAGTATAATATTTCACGTCCTTTGCATTAGCAGCATCTCTGACTTCCATAATAAATCTCCTTTTAATTACAAAAATTTCTTCATACTAAAGATACCATATTTTATAGAATAAATCAAGAGGTTTTGCGAATTTATTACTATTTTGTGTATATTATACAAATACACTTCATCAAGGAAAATTGATAAAATATTTTCAAAAAACTATGGAATTTTTCTGCGTTTTGTGATATAATGACTATAATTAGGTTAATTATGCCCATTTAATAAAAATAGGAGGGCTTTATGGCTCATTATATAGAAAAAATAGAAAAATCAACGCTTCCGTTAATCGTGCTGAACGGCACTGTGGCATTCCCTGCCATAACCGTTAATTTCGAGCTTTCGGACAAGGCGAATATTGCAGCTATTGACGCAGCAAACAACGTTAATTCATTTATCTTTATCGTTTCAAAAAAGCAAATTTCAAACGATCCTATCGACTATTCAAACGTTTTCAATATTGGTACGGTTGCTAAAATCAAGCAATCTATTAAAACACCTGAGGGTAAGCTCCGCGTTATAGCTGAGGGTATTGCGCGCGGTGTGGTTGAGGAATTCAGAGATTTTGCTAACTACAGAATTGCAAGTGTTATTTGCAAAACACTCACCTTAGAGGATATTGACACAATTAGAGTTGAGGCACTCTCACGCGAGGTGCTTACCGCTGTTGAAAAAATGGCAGGATTTTTGCCCGCTTCCTCAAAAGAGGTAATTTCAACTATCAAAACCATCAAAAGCCCCGGTGCTCTTGCGGATTTTATCGCTTCAAATATTCTTGTTAGACATACCGACAAGCAGGATATACTTGCCTGCTTTGACCCGATTGCAAGACTTCAAAAATTGATTTTTCTCCTTGAAGAAGAAACAACGCTTCTTGAATGCGAAAGCGCAATTCACAAGGAAGTTCGTGCGCGCTTGAATAGAAATCAAAAGGAATTCTATCTTCGCGAGCAGCTTCGCGTTATCAAGGAGGAGCTTGGCGACGTGGGTGAAAGCGACGAGTTTTTTGAGCGCATATTCGATATGCACTTCCCAAAAGAAATTGAAGAAAAGCTCTTAAAGGATTGCGAAAGAATGTCTCGTCTTCCCTTTGGCTCTGCCGAGCTTTCAGTTATGAGAACCTATTTCGACACCGTGCTTGACATTCCGTGGAATAAATCAACGAAGGATACCTCGGATATTGCCGCCGCTTCAAAAATTCTTGAGCGCGACCACGATGGGCTTGAGGAGGTTAAGAAAAGAATTCTTGAATTCCTTGCGGTTAAAGAGTTAAATCCCAACCTCAAAAATCAGATTATTTGTCTTGTTGGCCCTCCCGGTGTTGGTAAGACCTCTATCGCTACGTCTATTGCAACTGCTATGAAGCGCAAATACGTTCGCGTTTCCCTTGGCGGCGTTAGAGATGAAGCAGACATCCGCGGTCACAGAAAAACTTACGTTGGTGCAATGCCCGGTAGAGTAATTAATGCGCTTATTCAGGCAAAGGTGAACAATCCTCTCGTGCTTCTTGACGAGATTGATAAATTGACAAGTGATGCCCACGGTGACCCAACGTCCGCACTTCTTGAGGTGCTTGACAGTGAGCAGAACAAGGCATTCCGCGACCACTTCGTTGAACTTCCCTTCGACCTTTCAAATTGCTTCTTTATTGCAACTGCCAATACTCTTGACACAATTCCCCGTCCGCTTATCGACAGAATGGAAATCATTGAAATAAAGACCTATACTAAGCGCGAGAAGATGAGCATTGCGAAAAATCATCTTATCACAAAACAGCTTAAACGCCACGGACTCAACAAGAGAACGCTCAAAATTTCGGACTCCGCTATTGAGGAGATTATCGATTTCTATACTCGCGAGGCGGGTGTTCGTAATCTTGAAAGAACGTTGGCTTCTCTTTGCAGAAAGGCGGCTCACGAAATCGTGTCGAGCGGCGCAAAATCCGTGAAGATTGATGCTTCTAACATTTCTAAATATCTCGGCGAGAGAAAGCTTCTTCCCGAAAGAATTGAGGAATTTGACGAAATAGGCACGGTGAACGGTCTTGCCTACACTGAGCTTGGCGGCGATATGCTCAAAATTGAAGTGGCTTCTCTTGAGGGTACGGGCAAGGTTGAGCTTACGGGCTCGCTTGGTGAGGTTATGAAGGAGAGCGCGCAAATTGCCATCAGCTATGTGCGTTCGATTGCGAGAGAATACGGAATTCCCGTGGATTTCTATAAAACACGCGATATACATATCCACGCGCCCGAGGGTGCAGTTCCAAAAGATGGACCAAGTGCAGGCGTTACTATGGTAACGGCGCTTGTGAGCGAGCTTGCGAAAATTCCCGTTCGTCGCGACGTTGCTATGACGGGTGAGATTACACTTCGAGGCAAGGTTCTCGCCATTGGCGGACTTAAAGAAAAGACGATGGCGGCATATAATGCGGGGGTTAAAACCGTGCTTATTCCACACGATAATCTCAAGGATCTTACCGATATTGACCCATTGGCACGTGATAATCTTGAGTTCATTCCTTGCAAAACACTCCGCGACGTGCTTGATAATGCGCTCGTTTCACATAATACCTTATCGGCTTTTGACGAGGCGCTCCCCCACTTTGCAAACGCAGAGCAAAATATAAATAGCACCTCTATTTACAGAAAGTAGGATTTTATGGCAGTTAATATTCAAAATACCACTCTCCACATAAGTGCCGGACTTGCAAAGCAATTTCCAACCGACCCTATAAAGCAGGTTGCCTTTTCGGGTCGCTCAAACGTTGGAAAAAGCTCTCTTATAAACACTATCCTCGGCAGAAAATCCCTTGCGCGAGTTTCGTCAATGCCGGGTAAAACGATAACCATCAACTTCTATGACGTTGACAAAAAGCTATTTTTGGTTGACCTTCCCGGCTACGGATACGCGAAGCGCAATCTTGAAAGCAAGCAGGTTTGGTCGGGGCTTACCGACGGTTATTTCACACAAAATAAAAATATCGACCTTCTCTCCCTTGTCGTTCAGCTTGTTGACTGCAAGGTCGGAATTACAGATGATGACGCAATGATGATTGATTTTCTGAATCAAATGGAAATCCCCTATATCATCGTTGCAACAAAGGTTGATAAGCTCAATAAAACTGACAGAATGGCTCAGCTTGAAAAAATCTCTAATGACGAGGTATTGGCTGAGGGCACTCTCGTTATTCCCTTTTCTTCTCACACTAAGGAAGGAAAAAATGAACTTTTAAAGGAAATATTTAAATACACGAATTTATAAGGAGGTTACTATGTCGGACTTCTTAAACAATTTACCGATAATGCTTCTTTTGCTTCCCTCGGTTTTATTTTCGCTCTCGGTTCACGAGGCGTCGCACGGCTTCGTTGCATATAAGCTCGGTGATCCAACAGCAAGAAATCTTGGAAGATTAACGCTTAATCCACTAAAGCACATAAATCTTTTCGGATTTATTTCAATGCTTCTATTTAAGGTGGGTTGGGCTAATCCCGTGCCCATCAATACAAGGCATTTTAAGAATCCAAGACGCGATATGGCAATAAGCGCTGCGGCGGGTCCTGTTTCAAACCTCTGCCTTGCGGTGATTTTTACCGTTCTTTTGAGGATTACGCTCCTTGCCATCAATTCAATTTCCGAGGGCGCGCTGACCATAATCGGCAACTATTATTGGATTGATGAGTCACTCAGTAAAAACGCGCTTTTTATCGTTCTTTCGCTCATTTCTGTGATGCTCTATCTTGGAATATCACTCAATATCAATCTTATGTTCTTCAATCTCATTCCCCTTCCACCACTCGACGGCTCAAGAATCGCATATATCTTCCTGCCCACCGATAAATACTTTAAAATTATGCAGTATGAAAGATATATAATGATTGCGTTTATCGTTATCTTCGCAACGGGAATTCTTGACAGACCGCTTTTATTCTTGAATGACGGAATGACTGATATTCTTTATTCACTAACGGGAATGCCTGATGATCTTCTTGGTGTTGTTTTAAACGAAATTCTCAGTAAATTGCCTAAGTTCACTTTATAATTCACTATTTGGGGAGTTTTCTTAATGGAAAGCATTACTTACCGTCTTGATCAATTTGAAGGCCCGCTTGACCTTCTTTTGACTCTTATTCATAAAAATAAAGTTAATATTGAGGATATTCCTATTGCCCTTATTTGCGACCAATATATGCAATATATTCGAGATGCGCAAGAGATGGATATGGAAATTGCCTCCGAATTCATCGTTATGGCAAGCGATCTTATGCTCATTAAGAGTAAGCTCCTGCTTCCCCGCGAAAAGGAGGACGAGGAGGACCCGAGAAAGCAGCTTGCAGACGCCCTTTTGCGTTATCAGCAAGCAAAGGAGGCGGCATCTAAAATGCACCCCCTTTATGCGATTTTTTCGGGACGTCAGATTAAGGACACGGACGAAATCTCCGTTGACCGCACCTTCGTTGCTGATCAGGATGCCGAAAAGCTATTTATTGCGATGAAGCGAATTGTCGACTTCAACGATGCGCTGGAGCACGCGCAGAAAAATGCGTTCACTCCGATGATATCAAAGCCCATAGTTCCCGTTGAGCATAAAATTTTGCAGATTATGACGCGCCTTACCACGAACCGCTATCAAACGCTTGAGGATTTTGTGAGCGACAGTGTTTCACTACCCGATATGATTGCTATCTTTATCGGTGTGCTTGAGCTTGTTAAAACGAAAAGGATTCTGCTCGTTGAAAACGACGAGGATATTAGCGATAATTACGGCCTTAATTCCGTATTCACACTCAATGAGAATTACGTTCCCGAGGAAGAAAACGAAGAGAGCGAGGATAATAACAATGGATGAAATCAAGGATATAGATACTAAAGAAATAAAAAATCCCAAAGCCGTTATCGAGGCGATAATGTTCGCTGCGGGCTATCCTATGAAATATGAAAAGCTTGCTGAAACGCTCGGATTGACTCCAAGTGAGATTAAGCGTTACGTTAGTGAGCTTTCGGAAAAATACAATAGCGACGATTTTGGAATTATGATTTTGATGTTTCCCGAAACCTGTCAATTTTGCACGAAGGAAGCGCATTTGCCCCTTATCAAGGAGGCACTCGGTATCAAGCGCGGCGGAAATCTTTCAAATTCCTCTATGGAGGTTCTTGCCATCGTTGCTTATAATCAGCCCGTTACAAGAAGCTTTGTTGACCTTGTTAGAGGCGTTGATTCAAATTACGCGATGAGCTCCCTTATCGATAAGGGGCTTATCGAAAGCTGCGGACGTCTTGACGCGCCCGGTCGTCCTATGCTCTACGGAACGACGGACAAGTTCCTTAGGGTTTTTGGTCTTACATCCGTTAACGAGCTTCCCGAAATTGAGCTTCTTCGCGCAAGCGAGGAGCAGATGGAGATTATGGCACCCGGTGAAGAAATAACCGAGGAAGAATAATCCCCAAAAATTAAAGATAACCTGAAAGGAGGAATTGCCATCATTGCGCTATATATACTTCTCGGCATTGCTTTGATAATTTGCATTGTGCTTTCAATTCGCGGCAGTATTCATATCGTATATGAAAATGGGCTGAAGATTTACCTAAAGGTCTTGTTTTTCAAGTTTTGGCTTTTTCCCGAGGGACGAGTTAAATTTGACCCCAAGAAATATGAAAAGCTCTTGAAGGGAGAGCAAAGCTCTCCGCAGGCAATTATGGATGAAATCAAAGAGGAAAGCAAGAAGAATTCACTTATTGAAAACATCAAGCTAATTTCAAATTTAGTTTCATCACTTCTTCACTTCTGCGCTCCGTATATGCGCGTGAAATTAGCTAAGCTTCATATCAGGGTGGGATCTAACGATGCCGCCAAAACAGCAATTCTTTACGGCGCTGTGTCAGCTGCCGCGGCTTGTCTTATTGACAATATCGACGAATTTACAAGGCTTCACAGGTTGAAAAGAAAATCGGTTATCATCGAGCCCGATTTTCTCTCTGACAAAACGGAGGCAAAAATCAATATCTCCCTTTCAATCAGCATCTTAGGTGCAATAGCCACCGCTCTTAAAATGATGTTAAAATATTCAAATAAATTTAGTGTAATCAATACACCGAAAGGAACAAACAATGGCAAACGAAAACAGATTTGACTCTATGTTCAAAACCTCCTTTGAAAATATCAAGGGTATGCTCGATTCCAACACAGTTGTTGGAAATCCCATCTCGCTTTCAAACGGAACAACGATAATTCCCATTTCAAAGCTCAGCGTTGGCTTCGCAACGGGCGGTCTTGATACGGGTTCACAGCCCAAAAAGGCAAATAAGTTCGGTGGCGGTGGAGGAAGCGGTATGAGTATTACCCCCGTTGGCTTCCTCGTTATCGACAAAAACGGCAAAACTGATTTTGTCAGCGTTGAAGCAAAGAACGTTCTCGATCCCGTTGAGCAGGCTTGCGATCTTCTTGACCGCTCACCCGAGATAATTCAGAAGATTAAAAATATCTTTGACGGTTCTCCCGAGCCAAAGGAAGACGTTAAGGTTGAAGAAATAGTTAAATAAGTAATAAAAAACCACCTTGGATTATATATTTATATAAAATATTCCGAGGTGAGTTTTTATGCGTATTCGTACTAAGTTTGTTGCGATTTTACTCGCTTTTTCCCTGCTTTCACCTATTCCAATCAAGGCCGAGGACGTAAAAATCGGAAGTATTTCCGCAAGCTCTGCTTGTTTGATTGAAGCGGAAAGTGAACGAATTTTATATTCAAAAAATGCACAAAAGCGACTACCTATGGCTTCAACCACCAAGATAATGACAGCAATTCTGGGACTTGAAAGTGGAATTTCTCTTGACAGAGTGATAAAAGTCCCCAAAGAAGCGGTTGGAGTTGAGGGCTCGTCTATATATCTGCGTGAGGGTGAGGAAATAACGTTTGAAGCTTTACTTTACGGCTTGCTTCTCTCCTCTGCTAACGATGCATCGGTCGCTATCGCGATTACGGTTTCCGATACGGTTGAAAATTTCGTTTCGTTAATGAATAAAAAAGCACAGGAGCTTGGGCTTACTAACACTCATTTTTCAAATCCCCACGGATTATACGATAAGGAGCACTACACAACCGCCCAAGATCTTTCACGTCTTATGTCATACTGCGTTAAAAATGATTTGTTCGTAAGCATTTCGGGCTGCTATAAAAGAATTGTGCAAGCAGGTGAGGATTTGACGCGCGTTATGATAAATCACAACCGTTTGCTTAACTCATATGACGGAATAATCGCAGGTAAAACGGGCTTTACAAATGCAAGCGGCAGGTGTCTTGTGACCTGCGCGGAGCGAGACGGTCTTCGCCTTATTGCCGTAACACTCAACGCGCCAAACGATTGGAGTGATCACGCTTCCCTTTTTGACTTCGGATTTGCGAATTACAAAAGAGTTAATTTTGATGAAATTTCGCTCAAAATACCCGTAATTTCGGGAAAAACGAGCAATTTTTGCGCAAAAACGAATGATTTTTCACTTTTTTTGCCCAAAAATACAGAGGAAATATGTGTTGAAATCAATGCCCCGCGCTTCGTTTTCGCACCTATTGAGGTGGGTGAAGAGGTGGGTGAAGTCATTTACAGCATCGATGGCAAAATCATTGCCAAAGTTCCCCTTCTTGCTTGTGAAACGGTTGAAAAAGCGAAATATCGGTTTAATATATTTACTTGGATAATAGATTTTATTAAAGGAATTTTCAAATAATGGAAAAAATCAGACTTCAAAAATATTTTACGGATTGCGGTATTCTCTCACGCCGCGCCGCAGAGGAGGAAATCAAGGCGGGTAAGGTTCGTGTTAACGGATTTGTTGCTCAGCTTGGTGACAAAATCGACCCCGAAAATGACGATGTTGAATACAAGGGAAGAAAAATCGAAGCTCCAAAGGGCGATAAATTTGTTTATATCCTTCTTAACAAGCCCTGCGGCGTTGTGACGAGCGCGAAGGACGAAAAGGGGCGCATTTGCGTTACCGACCTCGTTAAATGCGGTACACGTGTTTATCCGGTTGGGCGTCTTGACCTTAATTCGCAGGGGCTCATACTTGTGACCAATGATGGCGAGCTGACGAATAAGCTGACTCATCCGCGCCACGAAATACCCAAAATCTATGAGGTTGACGTTGTTGGAAAGGTAACAACCGAGCAGTTAAACGCTCTAAATTCATCAATGACAATCGACGGATATATCATTCTGCCCGTAAAAACAGAATTTTTGACCAAAAATGATAGCTTTACAACTCTGCGTATGACTCTTTTTGAGGGCAGAAACCGTCAGATTCGAAAAATGTGCGAGCAGGTCGGCTTAAAGGTCGCAAGGCTCACACGCGTTGCCATTGGCAGCATTACTCTTGGCGACCTTCAGAGCGGTAAGTGGAGATACCTTACGAAGGATGAAATTAGAATGTTGAAGAATTAAATTTGTATCAGCTCTATATAATCTTTGTAACTTAAAAACGAGCAGAAAAAATCTGCTCGTTTTATTATTTAGTTAGGTATGCGACACGGTCGTTATTGCCGTAGTCCTTAAAAATTTGGCATTCAAAGCCGTTTTCCTTTGCAATTCTTCTCAAATCTTCAGCTTGGTCATAGCCTATTTCAAAGAGGAAAAATCCGTCTTTTTTAAGAAATTTTGAATAAGACGCAACGATTTTGTTATAAAATATAATGCCGTTATCTCCGCCGTAAAGAGCAGCATACGGCTCTTTTTTGACCTCCTCAGAGAGTGTTTCTATGACCTCGGGTCGAATGTATGGAGGATTTGACAAAATCGCATCAAAGGTGTACCCTTCAAGAGTTTTTTCGTCACACAAAACGTCAAAAAGCATTGGCTCCACGCGATTTTCGACCTTATTTAATACTGCATTTTCTTTAGCAACTTCAAGGGTTTTCTCGAATTTATCGACCATAACGGCGCTTGTGTCCGCCCTCTCGCAAAGAGTTGAGATTGCAATGCAACCACTACCCGTGCACAAATCCAAAAAATACGCGTTAAGCGGCAAAAGCTCGAGTGCCTTATCAACCAAAATTTCGGTATCCGAGCGCGGAATAAGACAGTTTTCGTTGACCTTATACGTCTGCCTGTAAAAATCCCATTTACCAACGATATACTGAAGCGGAATGCGTGCTTCCCTTTTTTGAAGAGCCGACAAAAGCTTATCGGATTTCAAGTCAACATCTCGGTTGTACAATACGTAAGAATACTCAAAATCTGTAAAGCACTCAATAAAAATACGCGCTTCAAATTCACAATCCTCTCCCGAAATTACAAAAAGTCGACTTATTAGCTCATTATAATTCATAAAACTCTCTTTTCTGCAAAAAATTCATAATTTTTTTTAATATTATTATTGCACTTTTTATTATTTTGTGATATACTGTAAGTGGAAATATTGATTAGGAGGTTGATCTTATGGAAAAGAAAACAAACTACGGTAAAATTATCTTCATCACTCTTGCCGTTATCGCGGCTTTTGCGGCAATCGCTTATATCGTTTACAGATTGTTCGTAAAGAATCTTGAAAAATGCTACTCTGAGGACGAATGTGACGATTTGCTTCTTGAGGAAGAAGACAATTTCGATTGCGAATGCCTACAGTGTGATGCTGAATAAGAATTCCAAATAAAGACCCTTAAAAAAGGGTCTTTTTTGTTTATTTTCTCATAAGCTTCTGTGCTCTTACGTCAGTTCCAACGAAGAAAAGCACCTGATATTCGCCAAGCATTCGGCTCGTTATTCTATCCGTGTATTTCTTTTGAATATCATCGGTCGAAAGATTTGTGCTGATAATGGTGGGCTTTCTTCTGCTTAGACGGTCATTCAGCAAATTATAGAGCGTGGAAACTGAAAACTGATTTATCATCTCTGTTCCAAGGTCGTCGATTATCAAAAGATCGCATTCAAAATATCTTTCAATGAACTCGTTAGGCTCGCTTGAGTAGGATTTGAAGCGTTGCGTTTCAAACTGTGAGAAAAGGTCGATAGCACCCGTATAGAACACATCGTTCCCTTTTTCTATCACACGTCTTGCAAGCGCGCTTGAAAGGTGCGTTTTGCCAAGCCCCGTACCGCCCATAAGCAAAATGCTCTGCGAAGCTTTCGCATCAAAGCTATTAGCATAATGAGTAAGAAAATCGAGATTTCTTTTCATTATCTCCTTATGCTTCGGATTTTTATCATAATAATCAAGCGAAAAATTATCAAAGCTCTGTTCTTTAATAAGCGAAGCAAATCCGCTGTTTTCTATACCTGCAAGCGTTAGCGCCTCTCTCATACAGGAGCACATCGTATTTTCAATAAAGCCCGTGTCATTACATTTTTCGCACTCGTATTTAACGTCGGAATAATCCGCAGAATAGCCATTTTCAACAAGCAAGCCCGCGCGCTTCTCCTGAAGCTCGATATTTTTTTGCTTGATTTCCGCCAATTTCGACTTATAATCACCGCCCGAAAGTGATGCGGAAAAGATTTCAAGACCGACCAAAGAAAGCTCCTTATCGATTTTCGCAAGCTCTGGAATCTTCGCTCTTACTTCCCTTGCGCGCTCATCTGCTCTCTCACGTGCTATGAGATATTTTTTGGAGTACTCGTCGTATATTCTTTTATAAACTGAATTATTGTAGCTCATAATTACTCCTATTCCTTATCAGAGTATGAACGGCTGAGTGCCGCATTAAAGAACTCGTTAACATTGAAGCTTGAGCCCTCCTCAGCTTTCTCCTCCTCGCGCTTTTGAAGGAAAGAGTCAACATCAGAAGGTGTTCTTATGCCTTCGGCATACCATTTTTCAAGTATTGCGTGCGCATAGTGAATCGAAGGCTTATTCGTTGCACCAACAGTTATATCATATGCTCTTTCAATAACCCCAAGCTCAAATTTATACTCATTTACCCAAAGATCAACCTGCTTTTGCTCCTTTGTAGTGAATTTTCTTGATCCAATTCCGAAAACGCTCTTGATTTTAGCTTCAATCTGAGCGCGCTCCTCTCTTGCGCGAAGCTCTTCTTGAAGCTCCTTTGCTTCAGTAAATCCATCGTCAAGACAGGAAATGGCTATTTTTTCTATGTAACGGAGCGATTTGAGGTCATTTCTCGCGGCATAGTTCATCAAAACGAGTATATAATCGTTATCAAGCCCAAGATAATCTATAAGCGCCATAATCACCTTAATATCACCCGCGGTAAATATCTTGCCTAGTATGTTCTGACATTCGTCGATAAGCTCAACGACGTTATGATGCTTTTCAAGAAGCGAATTTAACTCCGAGCTTGAATACTCCGGTAGCTCACTGACCTTAGCACGCTTTTTAGTAGGCGCCGCTTCATTATTCTTCGGCTTATCAATCATTACCGAAGCAATACCGCCAAGCGATATAACGCCCGTGCCGTTCCAAAACGAGATGGATTTTTCGACCTCATTCACTTCACATTCAAGCTCTTTTGCGATTTTTTCAGCAAAACTGCCATCTCTGTATTTTTCGGTTGATGAAAGCAGAAAAAGAACCTTGAGGTCAAACTTCTTTGCCTTATCGATAAATCCCGTAACACTTGTAGGAATAACTGCAACCGATGAGCCGTAATTTATATTTATTTGTTTTTTTTCACTCTTTTTCATTATTATTTATCCTTATTTGCGATAAGATAGTTAAGCGTCATAAGTGAGTCGCCGAGATGAACGTTTTCAACAATAATGTCGCCCTCTACGGAGTCAAGCTCCTGGCTTGTAAAATTCCAAATGCCGCTAATATCCGTGTCGGCAATTCTCTGAGCCATTTCGAGCGCATATTCCTTTGGTAGTGTGAGAACAGCCATATCGATAGTATGGGTTGCAGCGTATCTTTCAAATTCATCAATATGAATGATAGGAATTTCATTTACCTTTTGTCCGACAAGCTCGGGATTGTTATCGAATATCGCAACAACATCCACGCCGCGCTTTTCAAACATTTCGTTTTTTGCAAGAGCGCGACCGAGATTGCCCGCGCCGATAATTACTGCCTGTAGTCCTGCTCCAACGCCTAAAAGCTCGCAAATTCTTGCGTAAAGATAGCTTACGTTATATCCGTAGCCCTGCTGACCAAAGCCGCCAAAGCAATTAAGATCCTGACGTATCTGACTTGCGGTGATATTCATTCTTTTGGAGAGCTCTGCGGAGCTTATTCTCGTCTTTCCCTCCCTCATAAGAATTCTCAAATATCTAAAATATCTCGGCAATCTTTTAATCACCGCAGGCGAAATATTCTCTTTTATTGCATAATCCTCGTTTGAATTTAAAATTTCTTTATCTTTCATTCTTTACCTCTTTAATATTAACATCATTAAGTTTTTAGTTTTCCACAGGCATTCCTGTTGAAACGCCTTGAAAAACTGAGTTTTCCACAGTTTCCACAGAGTTTTCCACAAGTAAGATGTGGAAAACTTTGTCGAATTTTGATTTTAATCAAGTGGCGAATACGCGCACGCATTAAGTGACGTGTCTGCAAAATTGCCCTTTTTATACTCGTAATAGCCCGCAAGAGCAATCATCGCTCCATTATCTCCGCAAAGAGATTTATCCGGACAAGCAAAGTCAATTTTTTTCTTTTCGCAAAGGTGCGAAAGACTTGCGCGCAGGTGGGAGTTTGCAGCAACTCCGCCTGAAAGGGCAAATGCTGTGGCACCGCTTTTCGTGAGCGCCGCATCTACCTTTGCAGTTATTCCCTTTACCACGCAATCGGTATAGGATGCCGCCACGTCCGCGTAGCTTATCTCAATTCCCTTTTGAGCGTTGGAGTTGATATAGTTGAGTGCGCTCGTTTTAAGTCCGCTAAAGGAGAAATCAAGGTTATCACCGTGAAGCGCCGGGGATGGAAACTTAATCGCCTTGGGATCGCCCTCGTATGCGAGCTTATCAAGAGCCGCACCGCCCGGATAAGGCATTCCCATTACCCTTGCTATCTTATCAAAGGCTTCGCCTGCCGCATCATCTCGCGTTGTACCGAGCTCCTCAAAATCCGCATAGTCGCGTATTTTGTATATAGATGTATGTCCGCCCGACACGACGAGCGCTAAAAAGGGCGGCTTTAAGCTTTCCTTTCCAAAATAAGCCGCGGCAACGTGACCCTTGACGTGGTCAACCGGGACAAGCGGAATATTATTGGCAAATGCAAGTGATTTTGCAAAATTCACTCCAACGAGAAGCGCGCCTATAAGCCCCGGAGAGCTCGTAACTGCAATCGCTCCGAGATCCCTTAAGGTTATTCCTGCCTCGCTGAGTGCCTGATGGGTTATTCTTGAAACCGCTTCGATATGCGCTCTGCTTGCAATTTCGGGAACAACACCGCCGTAAAGACGGTGAATATCTATTTGTGAAGCCACGATATTCGAACGAATATGGGGCACTTCATCTATTATTTCTACCACGGAAGCCGACGTTTCGTCACAAGAGCTTTCCATTCCTAAAATGTACATAATTTACTTCCTAATCTAAATTTTTAAGCATTACGAGACCATTTTCGCGCGGATTTGTGTAAAAATTCTTGCGCACGCCCACAATAGTAAAGCCGAGCGTGGTATAGAGCGCAATAGCACCCTCGTTGCTCTCTCTGACCTCAAGCGAAATTGAGGTTATTTTTCTTTTTTTGCACTCGTCAAAAACGAATTGAAGCACTTCCCTTGCATATCCCCGTCCTCTTTGGGCGGAATTGGTCGCAACGTTTATTATCTGCGCTTCGTCAAGAACATTTGTCACCGTGCAGTAGGACAAAAGGGCTTCACCGTCAACACAGACAGCGCAAAAGCCCGCATCTGTAAGAAAAAGCTCAAGCGATTTTTCGCTCCACGGCTCAAAAAAGGTTGCTCTTTCAAGATCTGCTATAAGTGGCAGATGCGCCATTTTTGCTAACAAAATTTCTTTCATATTAATAACCGAAGCTGCCCGTTAAGGAATCGTCATTTTCAATCCATTCGTTAACGTCGATAACACGAAAGCTTTCCTTATCGTCGCGAACGACAACGTAAGCAATTCCTGCGTTAATGACCTGCTTTTTGCACATCATACAGGACGTGGTGTGGGGAATAATCGTATCATTTTCGGGGTCGACACAAGCCATATAGAGCGTTGCTCCGAGCATTTGGTCGCGAGGGGCGGCAATTATTGCGTTCGCCTCTGCATGAACAGAGCGGCAAAGCTCGTATCTTTCACCGCGCGGAATTTGAAGCTTCTCTCTCATACAAAACTGAAGCTCGTTGCAGTTCTTTCTGCCACGGGGCGAGCCGTTATAGCCCGTAGATATGATAACGTCGTTCTTAACGATTATCGCGCCGTATTTCTTTCGCATACAGGTGGAGCGTTCAGCAACTGTTTGCGCTATATCAAGATAATAGTTCTCTTTTGAAATTCTATCCATATTTTTACTCCCAAACATATCTATACATAGTATATTATAATGTAAATGCGGGATAAAATCAAGTGGTTTTGAAAATTTAGTCGAAAAGATTTAGTTTGCATTTAAATTTTGATTTGTTGGGTAGAAGAAGTTAGTTTAAATTAGGATTTTTTCGTTCTTTTTGAAAAAAGAACCAAAAACTTTTTACAAGGCAAAAAATTTTCTCAAACGTATTGATTTATTGACAAAAATATAGTAAAATATATAAGTTATGTTTATTTGATTAGTATAATGAGGTTTAAAAATGGCAGATTTTAGTAATGAAATAAAAAGAAGAAGAACGTTTGCGATAATTTCGCACCCCGACGCAGGTAAAACTACGCTCACGGAGAAATTTTTGCTTTACGGCGGTGCAATTCAGTCCGCGGGAACGGTTAAGGGCAAGGCGAGTGACCGCCACGCAACGAGTGACTGGATGGACCTTGAAAAGCAAAGAGGTATTTCCATAACCTCGTCCGTTATGCAGTTTGAATACGATGGCTATTGCATCAATATTCTTGATACCCCAGGTCACCAGGACTTCTCCGAGGACACCTACAGAACGCTTATGGCAGCGGACTCTGCGGTAATGGTAATCGACGCAGCAAAGGGTATCGAGCCGCAGACGAGAAAGCTATTTAAGGTTTGTGCGATGCGTGACATTCCGATTTTCACCTTTATTAATAAGCTTGACCGCGAGGCGCAGGACCCCTTCGACCTTCTTGACGAGCTTGAGCGCGAGTTTGGAATCGGAACTTATCCTATGAACTGGCCCATCGGATGCGGAGTGAATTTTAAGGGTGTTTTTGACCGCGAAAGACGTTCCATTCTCGCTTTTGACGAATTCCATTCGGGCAGAAACAGAATTGAGGGTATATCCTGCGATATTACAAATACGGAGAAAATGGACGAGCTCATCGGTGAATACGATAGACGCGCGCTTGTTGACCAAATTGAGCTTCTTGACGTTGCGAGCTATGAGTTTGACATTGAAAAGGTGCGCCACGGCAAGCTCTCGCCCGTGTTCTTCGGCTCGGCTCTTAACAACTTCGGTGTTGAGCCATTCTTAAAAAGCTTTTTGGAGATGACAACCTCTCCCCTGCCTCGCCGCGCGGGAGATAACGTTATCGACCCATTTGATGAAAAGTTCTCCGCCTTCGTTTTCAAAATTCAGGCGAATATGAACAAAGCGCACCGCGACAGAATTGCGTTTATGAGAATTTGCTCGGGCAAGTTCGAGAGAAATAAGGAATACTTGCACGTTCAGGGCAACAAGGTTGCTAAGCTTAGTCAGCCCCAGCAGATGATGGCTCAGGAGCGCGAGATAATCGACTCCGCTTATGCAGGCGACATCATCGGTATCTTCGACCCGGGTATTTTCTCGATTGGCGATACCATCTGCGACCCCACGCAAAAATTCACCTTTGAAAGAATTCCAACCTTTGCGCCCGAGCATTTCGCACTCGTTGAGCAAAAGGACTCAATGAAGCGCAAGCAGTTTGCAAAGGGTATGAATCAGATTGCGCAGGAGGGTGCAATTCAGATGTTCTTTGAGCCAAATTCCGGTATGGAGCGCGTTATCGTGGGCGTTGTCGGTGTGCTTCAGTTTGAGGTTCTTGAATACCGCTTGAAGCACGAATACGGTGTTGACATCATTCGCCGCCCGATGCCGCAGGCATACGTTCGTTGGATTGAAAATGAAAACATAGATCCCACCAAGCTCACACTTGATTCGGACACGAAGTGGGTGCAGGATTTCCGCGGCAACAATTTGCTCATCTTCCCAAGAGAATGGAGCATTCGCTGGGCACTTGAGAAAAACAAAGACCTTGTGCTTAAAGAATTCCACGAGAAATAAAAAAACAAAAATAACCGTGTAGATTTTCTGCACGGTTTTATTTTTTGGGAGTGCTTCAAATTTTGATTTGTCGGTGCCTTCTCCTTAGGAGTTGGGGGACTTTGGGGCATATTTGTTCATTTTATGTAAAAACCAACCTTTTTCAAAAACCATATACTATCCTTTTATTACCTTGCGGGATAAAAAATCCGCCATAAGGCGGAAAATCTGGTGGGTGTTGAGGGACTCAAACCCCCGACCCTCTCGATGTAAACGAGATGCTCTAATCAACTGAGCTAAACACCCAAAGCCGACAGATAATATAACATATTTTTTTATTTGTCCAGTATTATTTTACTTTTTTTCCATTTGCAATATCAAATGTTTCATGGGCAACGATTATCTGGGCATCTTTATATTCTGGGGCAGATTGCGTTTTTACCGGCGTGCGCCAATAAATATCGCCATTTTTTGTCGCAATCGCATATAAATAATTGTCCGTAGACACAACAAAAGCATATGCGTCCGTGATTATAAATGGCACGCCAACACTGATATCCAGGCACCAATATTTATGCCCATCTGTGGCACTTAATTTGCAAAATGCATCACCCAGACCACCTGCAAACACAAAATTGCCATACGGCACAACAGGGGCCACAATATCGACCATTGACGCGCCACCGGTTAAATTACTGGGGCGATAAATATCTGCAATCCATGCAATTTGGCGGTTCTTGGGGTTTACCTTTATAACTTCGCCCGTAGTTAACCCGGCATAGACATA
>JAFVRQ010000052.1 GCA_017504245.1 Clostridia bacterium
GCAAACTTGGGGAACTGACCCGCGGTCACGCCGCACTCATACTCAAGCATATGGGGAGGCAAAATAAGCTCGTAGCCGTCAGCCCAGTGAGTATCAATGAAATAGTTGAGCAACGCCCACTCAAGACGCGCACCCATACCGCGATAAATCCAGAAGCCGCTGCCCGAAAGCTTCGTTCCGCGCTCGTAGTCGATAAGACCGAGATCCGTGCAAAGATCAACGTGATTCTTGGGCTCAAAATCAAACTTGTGGGGCTCACCGAAATAACGGATGGGCTCGTTGTTCTCTTTTCCGCCGGGCTTCAAGTCGCGGTCAGGAAGGTTGGGAAGACCGAGAAGCACACCCTGAAGCTGTACGTCAACCTCTTTAAGCTCCGCGTCAATCTCCTTGGAACGAGAGCCGAGCTTCTTCATCTCGGCAAAAATTGCGTTAACGTCCTTGCCCTCCTTTTTATATTGAGGAATGAGCTTGTTAACTCTGTTCTGCTCCGCCTTGAGAGCCTCCGTTTCGGAAATAAGCGCCCTTCTCTTTCCGTCAAGAGCTAAAATCTGTTCAATTTCTTCCTTTGCGTCCTTTCCCTTAATCGCAAGACGAGCAATGACCTCATCAGGACACTCTTTAATATATTTAATGTCTAACATTTTTCTTTTCTCCTTTTTAAATATAAAGCATTTAATTGTTGTTATAATAAGTTTAAAATTCTATATCTAAAATTATTGATGTGGTTCGTTCTTTTTTCACTCTCTTTTCCATCAAAGCGCCACCTTTGATCAATACGTCAATTGCCATCGCATTCTTTTCGGATATAGTTTCTGAAAAAGCCCCCTGAAACGTTAAGTGTTTGCGCTTTATAGTGCTATCTCCGGACAAACGCATTGAGATAAGATTTTTTAAAATTTCATCATTTTTGAACCATTTGAGAATTGGCTCTCTTAAAACCTTGTTTTGTTCAAAATCTGTTACATTTTTTCTTCTTTGGAAAGAATTGCTTTGTGTGAAATTCAGTTCATCAAAACTTGTCCCTATATTTTTAGAATTTGCATTAATACCCAAGCTATGTAGCTGTAGTGCAGAATTCGTTTCTATGAATTCGATTGAATAATTTTTAGCTCCAAGACAGTAAGCAACTTGCTCAAGTTCGGCTGTCTTTTCATTCATTGCACTATCAAAAATTGTATCGGAACTAATATATTTATCGCATTCAAATATATCAACACAATATACGGTATCGCATTTTACAAAGGGCACAAATTTTATTTTGCTTTCTGGCACAAATTCATCATACACAAATAAAACATCAACGCCTTTTACTTTTTCCGTCCATCCAATTGCACCCTCGCAAACATCTATTCCGCGTCTGGTGGTGGCATCAACGATTTTGATTACATTGGGCACACGAAACTCGTCGTGAAAAAATTCCTCTCTGAACAATGGATTGTAGTGCTTCATTCTTTGCCCATAGAGAGTTTTTTGGGTTTGTTCACCTAACTCCTTTGCACTCTTTTGAAGCTCGTCTGCAGCTTTTTTTCCAAAATCAGCTGCTTTTTTGCTCAAATCGGAAGTTTTACTCATAATATTAGTAAATTTATTAGCCATTTTGTTGTTGCCGTTTTCCATAATATTCTCCTTATATATAATTCTTTACAAAGAGTTTGTGTGTTTCGCGAGAATTGATCTGGATTTTGACCAATAAGCCTGGAAGATGTTACTTTTAGAGTCGCACAATTTCGCATTAATTAACCGCACACGCTATTGATGTCAAAGGGTTATGTGAGGTCACTACAAAACTTTATAATGCGAAACCACAGCCCGAACGAACATTTGTTCTTTTTTACATATTTTCAAAAATATCTGCGCCACAGACACGTGAAAGCAAGGCTTCAAGGTCTTCGTCCGAGTCAAAAGCTATCTCAATAACCTTCTTTTTCGCATTATTTACGATTTTAACCTTTCTGCCAAGCGTTTCGCGGCTTCTCTTTTCAAGCTCACGAAGATGAATTTTGGTCATAACCGTGGTATTAACCGCATCCGCATCATCAATTTCTTCAATTTCAACAACGGTGTTAAGCTTTTTAACAGCACCCTCGACCTCACGAACGCTGAGTTGCTTTTCTACGATTTTCACCGCAAGAGCAACCATATCAACTTCGTTGTTCAAGCCAAGGAGCGCACGCGCGTGACCCGCCGAAATCTCATCATTTTTCAACATAACGAGCACTTCTTCAGGAAGATCAAGCAAACGGAGCAAATTTGCAACCGCAGAACGGCTCTTGCCAACCTGCTTAGAAACCTGATCCTGTGTCAAGCCAAAACGCTCCATAAGTCCCTTGTAGGCAAGTGCTTCTTCAACCGCGTTCAAATTCTCGCGTTGGATATTCTCAATAATAGAAACCTGCGCGATCTTCAAATCATCACCGTCGAGAATAACTGCAGGAATTTCATCAAGTCCGGCAAGCTTTGCAGCTCTCCAGCGGCGCTCACCGGCGATAATTTCATATGTTTCGTCTATAGATTGATCGGGTCTTACAATAATAGGCTGTAAAACACCGTGCTTTTGTATGCTTTCGGCTAATGCCTCAAGCGATTCTCTGTCAAATGTCTTTCTTGGTTGGTCGCGTCGGGGCTCAATAGCGGAAATTCTTAATATTTCGCCCGCGCCTTTTTTACTTTCAATGAGATTGTCATCAAAAGTATCAAAAATACTCTTTCCGAGTCCTCTTGCTTTTGCCATTTTTATTATCCTTTCCTGCCACTTTGGGCATTTTTATACGTATTTTTTGATTTTTTGTGCACTAAATCCTTGAAATTAACTCTTTGGCAACCTCAAGATACTCATTTGCGCCCTTAGAATGCTTATCGTGGTAGTAAACGGGTTTGCCGAATCCGGGTGCTTCAGAGAGCTTAACGTTTCTTGAAATCGTCGTGCTAAAAAGCTTGTCCGGATAATATTTTTGAAGCTCATCCATAACCTGCATAGACAGTAAAAGTCGCTTGTTGTACATCGTAACGAGTATTCCAACAATCTGCAAATTCTCATTATAGAGCTTTTTGATGCGTTTTGTAGTAGAAATCAGCTGAGAAAGCCCCTCAACTGCGTAAAATTCCGCCTGCATAGGCACTAAAATCGCGTCACTAGCCACAAAAGCATTGATTGTGAGCATGCCGAGTGAAGGGGGGCAGTCTATAATAATGTAATCATAATCCGCGGACACACCTTTGAACGCATCCTTGAGATTATATTCGCTTCCTTCATCGTTATAAAGATCAAATTCAGCTCCCGAAAGTGTTACATTTGTGGGTACAATCGAAAGATTTTGATAATTTGTGGTCAAAACAACTTGTTTTAAGTCAGTTTCACCCGCCAAAACCTCCTTAACCGTGCCTCTGAGAGATCTTTTTGGGATTCCTACACCGCTCGTTGCGTTTCCCTGAGGGTCGAGATCAACAAGAAGTGTTTTTTTGCCAAGTAAGCCCAGAGAAGCAGCAACATTTACAGCTGAGGTTGTCTTGCCAACACCGCCTTTTTGATTGGCGAAAGCAATAATTTTTGCCATTTTGTTCCTCCGTTTTATATGTTTTCGTTAATCTGTATCGTTTTTTGCCCTAAATTTTTCAAATTCAAGGCATATTTTTAGACATTAAACATTATATCACAAGAATCCTGCAAATGCAATAGATATTTTGTTATTTTTGAAACTTTTTCCCCGATTTTTATCTGTTTCACGTGAAACAGATTTTGTCATCTTTTGTCTAAACGTTTCACGTGAAACAAGTTTTGTCATCTTTTGTCTAAATGTTTCACGTGAAACAAATTTCGTCACCTCTCGCCCGATTGTTTCACGTGAAACAACATCATCAAGCAAAATATATCGCCTCAGTTAGATGCAGAACTCACAGCCAAAAAGCCACACAAAAATAAAAAATCGCCAATTTTTGTTGGCGATTTTCTGCATTGTAAGAAATTTGCACTTAAAAAGCAATGCATTTTTCATATTTTTATTTCGTCGACTTTTGGTTCTGCACACAAAATGATACAGTCCGTTTGTTCACACTTTGTTCTTAATTGTTCATACTTTGTTCTCAATTGTTCACGCCGTGTTATCAATTATTAACAATTCGTTCATCAATTTGGCTAAAAAGTTAAGAATTAAAGAGGTGTTTTTTTGATTTGTGCAAACTTTCTCGGAAATCTTTTGTTTGTGGACAAGAGCTTGTTCATAACAACAATTGTTCTGTTTTCGCCAATTTCCTCTCCGTTTATATTGCCGATAAGCATCGTTTCCACCAATTTGCTTGCCTCAAGCGAGCTTGCCCCCGCAAGCTGCCTTATTGCGCTTCTTGATAATTCAAATTCCTCGCGAGCACCCTTGGACTTCATGGCAACGAGCGTTCCGCCTACCTTAATAAAGGGTATTGTCAATTCGCACAGAATCGGCAAGGAAGCAACCGCCCTCGCCGTTGCATAATCATATTTTTCACGTCTTTCGGGCAGATTTGCAAATTCTTCAGCTCTCGCAGCAACCGCCTCAACATTAGTCAACCCAAGCCATTCCGCGGTTTCAGAAACATATCTGATTCTCTTTTCCGTGCTGTCAAGCGCTGTAATTTTCAAATCGGAGCGCGCTATCGCCAGAGGCAGAGTAGGGAATCCGGCGCCGCAACCAACATCAATCAACGTTGAATTTTGCTTAAAATACTCTGAAATCAGCAAAGAATCCACAAAATGTCGCAATATTATGCCGTCTTCGTCAGTTATTGCCGTCAAATTCATCACCTTATTCGCCTCAATAAGTCTTTCCGTCAAAGCAAACATCTGTTCTTTTTGGCTTTCCGAAAGTTCGCCAATGCCGTTATCATCCAGTGCCCTTGTCAATTTATTTATAAAAGCATTTCTTTCCATATATCACCCTTGTTGATTATCCTTGTACCAATATTTCTTGCCCCAATTTTCAAAATTCCACTCATCGCTATATTGATTGCATTCATAATCAATATAGTATAAAACATCATTTTCAGGAATGAAATTTGTAGGAAAATAGTCAATATTCAGCCCGGCGGGGTAGAGAAGTGAGCACATATTTTGCACCTGTTCAATATACTCTTCCTTCATTTCTCCGCGTTCAATGAGTGTCATTATAGTTTCACCGTCTATAAATTCCTTTAGAATTCGCTCATTTTCTGCATCAAAATCAATCATTTTCGGCATTTTTATGCCTATTTTAGAGAGAATTTCGTAATCTCTAAGCTCGCTCTCAATCTTATTTCCAAACGAATAATAGTCACACGGCTCGTGATGAATTTGTTTAAGAACATATGTTCGTTTCTCTCTTTCCGCAAGATAAGAATATCCGCCCTTGCCCTTGCCAAGTAGCTTTATTATCTTATATTCAACGCCATTAACGGCAAGAATTTCGGGATTTTCCATACTCTGTCCTTTCTATGATATACTTCAAATTTTGATTTATCGAGGAGTTAGTTATAGTAAAAAAGGACGCTTTTTGAAAAAAGCTTGGCAAAAACTTTTATGGCGCTACGCCCAATAGCCTTATAGTGTGTACTAATTCCACCTAACTCCGCGCAAATCGTATCCTGCCGCACGTTTTATTGGTGCGAACAAATAGTGGTGCGCCCTGCAAACGCACCTTGAGGTTTTACAACCTCATTTTGCGAGCAAAAACGGTGGTTTGCTCGATGGTTGGGTATGATTTTTGAGCAAAACAACACATAACGATTTTGCTCATATATTCGCAAAATCTGTGATTTGCTAATGAGTGCGTAGCCGTTTCGACATCAATACGGCTACGTACTCACTCGTAGGGGCGACCTTTGGTCGTCCGTTTCAAATAAATGTATCTTTGTGTATATACGGACTCGCAAAGCGAGACCCCTACGGAACTTGTGCGGATTTGCGGGAGGGATTCCCCGAAGCGACATTTATGAGCTTTTGGGGGTTCCGTCTTGAGCGGGTTTGTTTAAACTAACTTTAACTTCCCACTAAATCCCAATTTATCAATCTATATGAACTTTTTCGGTTCTCATTGTAGCAAACGCCTCCGCAACGAGCTCGTCGAAGGGAAGCTTATTTTCCTCCGCGAGCACCTTTTCAAGCTCGGGCTTGGTTTTGGGGTGCTTGGGAGTGAACACGGTACAGCAATCCTCATAGGGAAGAATTGACGTCTCAAAGGTTCCGATTTTTCTTGAGATCTGCACAATTTCCTCTTTATCCATACCAATGCAGGGGCGGAAAACAGGGATTTTTGCTACCGCATCGGTAACGCCAATCGCCTGCATCGTCTGACTTGCCACCTGACCGACACTTTCACCCGTGATCAGCGCGCCGCAGTCATATTTTTCAGCCACCATATTCGAAAGCGCAACCATATATCTGCGAAGAAGGAGAGTAAAATAATCCTCGTCGCAATGCTTAACAAGCTCCTCCTGAATATGCGTAAGCGAAATAATATGAACGTAAATGTCGCCGGAATAATCGGAAACTATCTTTGCAAGGTCGAGCACCTTTTGAAGTGCTCGCTCGCTCGTATAGGGGAAGGATTCAAAGTGAACCGCCTCAATTTTAACGCCGCGCTTTGCCATCATATAACCGGCAACGGGCGAATCAATGCCACCCGAAAGGAGCAAAAGTCCCTTTCCGTTCGTGCCAACGGGCATACCGCCCGCGCCCTTGTGATGACCCGCATAGATGTAAGCCGCGCGCTCACGGATCTCCACCTTAACGGTGACCTCGGGGTTCTTTACGTCAACCTTAACTCTTGGATTTGCAGAGAGTAAAACCCCACCGATTTCGCGCGAAAGCTCAATAGAATCAAGAGGGAATCGCTTGTCACTCCTCTTGGCTTCAACCTTAAACGTTCTGTAATTTCTGATTTCGGGGGCAATAAGCTCGCGAGCCGCCTCGGATATTGCCTCAAGCGACTTTTCGCAAACGTAAGCGCGTGCGATAGCAACGATACCAAACACCTTTTGCGCTTCAAGAAGCATCGCGTCCATATCGCAAAAATCGTCCTTTGGCTCAATGTAAACCGTGCTTTGAGCCCTTAGAACCTCAAAATTACCGCATTTTTTGGCTCTTTTGCGCAATTCCTTGCAGAGCATATCCTCAAAATACGAACGGTTCGCGCCCTTGAGCACGATCTCGCCGTATTTACAAAGTAAAACTTCCTTCATTATAATTCTCCTTAGACCACACCCTGCGACTTCATTGCTTCAGCCACCTTCAAGAAGCCCGCAATGTTTGCGCCTGCAACAAGATTTTTGTCCATTCCGTATTCTTTAGCCGCAGCAGAGCAGTTTTTGTAAATATTTATCATAATTTGATGTAATTTCGCATCCACTTTCTCAAACGTCCAAGAATATCTCATCGAATTCTGGCTCATTTCAAGCGCACTCGTTGCCACTCCGCCCGCATTAGCCGCCTTGGCAGGAGCAAAAAGCACACCGCTTGCCTGCAAATGCGCAACCGCGTCGGGTGTGCAGGGCATATTCGCGCCCTCGGAAACCGCAAAGCAGCCGTTTTTAGTGAGATTCTTCGCGCCCTCAAGATCAAGCTCGTTCTGAGTTGCGCAGGGAAGGGCAATTTCACAAGGGACAGTCCAGATGTTCTTGCAGCCCACGCGGTAGAACGCATTGTCGCGCTCGGCAGCATATTCACTTATTCTTTCGCGCTTGATTTCCTTAATTTCCTTTATCAAATCGAGGTCGATGCCGTCCTCATCGTAAACGTAGCCGTTGGAGTCGCTCATAGCAACAACGGTTGCGCCAAGCTCCATCGCCTTTTGCGCGGCGTAAATAGCCACGTTGCCCGATCCCGAGATGATAACGCGCGCATT
Organism: Clostridia bacterium; assembly: GCA_017504245.1. Lineage (GTDB taxonomy): Bacteria > Bacillota > Clostridia > Oscillospirales > CAG-272 > RGIG4608. Next base: position 7,848 of record JAFVRQ010000052.1, read on the forward strand.
TTTAAACGATTTTTTGTTATCGCGGAGCATTTCATCGGTAAAATAGCAAAGACCGAAGCCCGTCGCTTCCTTTCGAGCGAGCGAGCCCCCATAGGTCAAGCCCTTGCCCGTGAGAACGCCCGTGTATTCGTCGCGAAGTCGCTTATATTGACCGAACATATAGCCGATCTCTCGCGCGCCAACGCCAATATCCCCCGCAGGAACGTCCGTGTCCGCGCCTATGTACTTTGAAAGCTCCGTCATAAAGCTTTGGCAGAAGCGCATAATTTCGTTGTCGCTCTTGCCCTTGGGGTCAAAATCAGAGCCGCCCTTACCGCCTCCAATAGGAAGACCCGTGAGTGAGTTTTTGAACGTCTGCTCAAAGCCGAGAAACTTAATGATGCTCTCGTTAACAGAGGGATGGAAACGAATTCCACCCTTGTAAGGACCTATCGCACTGTTAAATTGCACTCTGAAGCCGCGATTTACGTGTACTTTTCCGTTATCGTCGACCCACGGAACGCGGAATTTTATTATCCTTTCGGGCTCAACAATCATATCGAGCACGCCGCATTTTACGTATTCGGGATGCTTTTCAATAACGGGCTCGAGAGATTCCAAAACCTCCGCAACCGCCTGGTGAAACTCACCTTCACCCGCGTTTCGCGCTCTAACCTCATCTATCAATTTTAATAAATATTCATTCTGTATCGCCATAAACACCCTCCTTATTAGTTAGTGTGTTATTATATTCATAAACATAGATAATTTATTATATCAAAGTATGATTTTTTTGTCAAGACGGAACTTGCGCGCCGCAACTTCAAAATTTGATTTATCGGGGAGTTAAAAAGGTTAGTTTAAATTAGGATTTTTTGGTTCTTTTTGAAAAAAGAACCAAAAACTTTTTATAAGTGGGTTTTTATTAAAAGCCGTGCAAATTGTGTCAACGAGTTGACACTAATGATTTTTCTCGGTGTTGGCAGGCACCTCGAAAAATCCAATTTGCTACTATCCAA
>JAFVRQ010000053.1 GCA_017504245.1 Clostridia bacterium
ACGACCTCCGGGTTATGAGCCCGACGAGCTACCAGGCTGCTCTACCCCGCGATATTGTTTGATTTATTACGGTAATCAACCGCCGGAGGACCTCCGGGTTATCGCGTTCGCGCCACTCGCGTCGCATAGTCGTTTTTCTTCGCGAATAATTCGCTCGAAAAACTCCTTGCTTTGGCTCCTTCACTTCGCAAAAACATCACACTGTGATGTTTTTGCTCGTTCACCCAACGAGCTACCGGGCTGCTCTACCCTGCGATATAGGGGAATGGTAATTAAGGTGGTGCCGGGAACGGGAATCGAACCCGTACGGTACTTTCGTACCACGGGATTTTAAGTCCCGGGCGTCTGCCAATTTCGCCACCCCGGCGGAATTTACATCGCCACGTTTGTGGTCCACTCTTAATTGCTTGAATAGTATAACACACAAATTTCATTTTGTCAACACCCTTTTGCGAAAAAATATTGACTTTTTTTGATTTAAAGGGTACAATGTATGTACAATATATTATATCTACAGCTATTATACTACGAAAGATAAAAATTTATGCAGAGAAGATTGAACTCGATTCTTGACTGCCCTTTACCGCCCTTTTGTGAGGACGTATATTTACTTGACAAAAACGGTAACGTTATTTTGGGCAGGCAGGGAAGCAACATAAATATTAAAAATATTTATGACACTATTGATAAATGCGAAATCGAATTTATTAATAGTAATATTATATTTTCAAATATCAGCCCCTTGTTTTTGGTAAGTGCCGCAGACAAAGGTATTCTGCTGGATTTATCCTTGCTAAACAAAAAAGGTGTTTTCTTAGCAATAATACCGCATTTTTCTAAGGAGCAAGCTCTTGAGATTATTAAAACGGAGTGTTCTTTTGTCTTATTAAGTCCAAAAATTCGCGAGTTAATGCCTTTGGTTAATGAAAGAGAGCTTGAAGCTGATGAAACCGCTTTTGCAGAGCGCATTAAGCTGCTTCATTATTCGGAAATATACAATTCTCAAGCTCACGGAAGGACCAACCTTGAGCTTGCAGATATGATGCTTGGCCTCGCTCGCGATTATTCTCTGTTCGTGGGCTGTGATTTGGATTGCCATATTAGCGGTGTGTCGATTTTTGAATTACAGAATGAGCTTTGCATTTATTCTTATAAGTTTATGCTTCTTGCTGTTTGCTTTGCGGTCAGAAGGTATTCGGAGCAAAGAAATGCAAGAATGGATATATGCTTTGACGACGTTGGAATATCTATGAGCGTAGTATTTGAAATCGAGGATATTTACAAAAACACGAAATTCTCAGAGCTTATCAATTTGGTGAGCTTCGCTCGAAACGCTGACTTTTTGTTTGAATATACTCAAAGCGAAAAGAAAGCATTTCTTTGCGGATATTTATGGCAGCATTCTGCCGATTACGAGCATATCAAGAAAAATCCGATAGATCTAAAATATGAAAAGGAGGGAGAATGATATGGTAGCATTGGGTAACGCGCCCGTTAACGTGCTTGCCGGTATTGGGTCTGCGCGCGCAAGGGCTTATGAAAAGCTTGGAATCAGCACGGTTTCTGATTTGCTTTATCATTTTCCGCGCGCTTACGAAAACAGGGGAGCTATAAAATTGCTTTCAGAGTGCATTTACGGTGACAAGGCGGCGGTTATTATGACCGTTGGTACGGTTCCGAAAAAGACGATGATCAGGCGCGGAATGGAGCTTCTTAAATTCACCGCGTTTGACGAGAGCGGTGTTTGTGAAATTACTTTTTACAATCAAAATTACCTTGCCGACAAGTTTCCGCTTGGCGCGACCTTCCGCTTTTACGGTCAAGTCGAAAGGGTTGGCAAGCGTTACAAGATGAATTCTCCCGCTTACGAAATGGTTATTGAGGGCGAGGCGCTTCCGCCCCTCGTCCCCGTATATCCGCTCACTGAGGGAATCTCAAAAAACAGGATAGCCGCCGACATTGAAACGGCTATGAGCGCGCTTTCCCCCGAGCTTGAGGATTATTTGCCCGAGGACATCAGGCGAGGATACAAGCTTTGCACCTTGCCCTTTGCCTTGCGCACAATACACAATCCCACCGATTACGAATCGGTTGCGATTGCAAAAAGGCGACTTGTTTTTGACGAGTTTTTTACCTTTGCGCTCGGTATGGCTTTGAGCGGCAAGAAGAGAAAAGAGTTTGGTGCGCCAATTTGTGATAACAATGATATTAGCGCGCTTCTTTCTGCGTTCCCCTATGAATTGACGGGCGATCAGAAAAAAGCTATTGAGGACATAAGTCGCGATATGGCAAAGGACACGCCTATGAGCCGCATACTCGTTGGTGACGTTGGCTGTGGAAAGACGGTTTGCGCTATGGCGGCGATGCTTATTGCCGTGCAAAGCGGAAAGCAAGCGGTGTTGATGGCTCCGACGGAAATTTTGGCGCGTCAGCATTTTAGCGACATTGCTCCGATATTCGAGTCGCTTGGCTACAAAACGAGCTTACTCGTTGGCTCGCTCAGTGCGGGGGAGAAGAAAAAGGTTAGGGCATCACTCTCAAGTGATGATAAAAACGTTCGTCCCGACGTGGTTATCGGCACTCACGCGCTTATCTCCGACGGAGTGGAATTTTATTCCGCGGGTGTGCTTGTTACCGACGAGCAGCATCGCTTTGGCGTTGCGCAGAGGGCTACTCTTTCCAAAAAGGGTGAGCGCGCGCACGTGCTCGTTATGAGTGCGACTCCCATTCCGCGTTCCTTGGCTCTTATTATGTACGGAGATTTGGATCTTTCAAAAATAAATGAGATGCCAAAGGGCAGGCAGAGGGTTGACACCTTCGTGGTTGACGAGAGCTACCGTCCGCGTCTTAACGCTTTTATCGAAAAGCAGGTGAATGAGGGTGGACAGGTTTATATCGTTTGCCCTGCGGTTGAGGAAAAGGAGCCGGAGGACAGCGGCGAGGTTGAGCTTTCTGAGTTTGGCGTGGAGAGGGAGGAAATGCCCCCTCTTAAAGCGGCGGTGCAATTTGCCGAGGAGCTTTCGGGCGCGTTGCCTAATTTGAATATCGCCTTTTTGCACGGAAAAATGAAGGGCGCAGAAAAGGACGAAATAATGAAAAGATTTGCGCAAGGGGATATTGACGTGCTCGTTTCGACTACGGTTATCGAGGTTGGCGTGAACGTTCCGCGAGCGACCCTTATGATAGTTGAAAATGCGGAGAGATTCGGTCTTGCTCAGCTTCATCAGCTTCGCGGGCGAGTTGGACGCGGAAGCAAAAAATCCTATTGTATTCTCGTTTCGGACAGCCACGGTCAGAACGCGCGCGAACGACTCGGAACTATGAGGACTGAATACGATGGCTTTAAAATTGCGGAAAAGGACCTGGTTTTGCGCGGTCCTGGTGATTTTATCAAGGGCTCAAGCGACCCTGTGGTGCGTCAAAGCGGCGGTCTTAGATTTAAGCTTGCGGATATGAGTGAGGATTCGGGAGTTCTTTCAGATGCATATGAGGCGGCAAAATCCTTGCTTGAGACGTCACCAAATCTTGCAAAAAATGAGAATTTGCGTTCGATGATTGCCAGAATGTTTTCAATCGATGCATATTCCTTAAATTGAAATGAATAAAATATGAATATTTGCTTATTATTGTGAATATTTTATCAAAAATTCAAAAAAACGCACTTTGTTCATAATTTGTTCATATATGTGTGATATCATTAAATTTGTTGACAAGTCAACAAATTTGGAGGATGTATGGATACATTGAGATTTTTGATGTTCCGTCGCAGCTTCGACAAAGTACTCAAGGATATAAAAAAGAAGGAAATGTCTTATATGAGCGATTACGGTCTGCGTGCCGTTCATATGGGTTGTCTTTTGCGAATAAAGCAAAGCGGGAGGGGAATGACCGTTACCGAGCTTGCCAAGGAAAGCCAAACCGATAAGGCGTTGATTTCGCGAGTTATCAAGGAGCTTACGAGCGACGGGTTCGTTACCACGAACGGAAGCGGATATCACAAGAGATACTTTCTTACAGAAGAAAGTGAAAAAATTGTTTCGGATATTGCAGGTGACATTGGAGAATATATGGCTCAGGCAAGAAGGGATATCCCCGAGGAAGATATGCAAAAATTTTATGAGGTTTTAGCAACCCTCACACACAATATTTCACTTATCGCAAACGATGAGTAAATTTAAGGAGATTTGTTATGGAACTTAATGAGCTTAAAACAATACCTGTGCGCTCGCTTTATCAAAACGTTGAGCTTGCTGCACAAAAATACGGAAGCCACACCTTGTTTGCCTTTGAAAGAAACAAAACGGATTATGATATTTCCTATGAGGAGTTTTTGGAATACGTAACCGCGATGACAAGAGCGTTTATTCATTTTGGATTTGCAGGTAAAAAGATTGGTATTATCGGTGAAAACTGCCCTGAATGGATAGCTACCTATCTTGCATCTATGACCGCGGGCGGCGTTGCGGTGCCCATCGACGTTGCGCTTGCAAAGGAGCAGCTCGTTGAATTTGCAAAAATGGCGGAGATTGACGTTCTTGCATATTCTTCAACGTGGGCTTCTTTCATTGAAGAAAACCAGGATAATTTTGAGGGTGTTACTAATTTCGTGAAGCTCAACGATTATTCGTTTGATTTTAAAACTGCGCAGGCTTATGAGCTTGAAAAATTCACGAGCGCATCAAAAATTGCCCATACGGGTAATGCTATCACAAATATTAGCATTCCAAAGCAGGATCCCGATAGAATGAGCATTATGCTCTTTACCTCGGGTACGACAGGAACGAGCAAGATAGTTATGCTTTCTCAAAAGAATATCTGCACGGTAATTAATTCTGCAAGGGGTCCTCTTGCTAAATTTACCGAGGACGACGTTCTTCTTTCAGTTTTGCCGGTGCATCACACCTATGAGCTTACCTGCGGTATATTCTGCGCTATGGATCACGGCTGCAAGATTTGCATTAACGACTCGATTAAGCACGTAACCAAGAACCTTAAAAAGTATAAGCCCACGGGTATGACGGTGGTTCCGCTTTACGTTGAGGTTTTCTATAACAGTATTATGAAGAACGTTAGAAAGCAGGGAATTGAAAAGACCTTCAATTTCGCGCTCAAGGCAAGCACTGCGGCTAAAAAGGTTAACATCGACCTTTCAAAGAAGCTCTTTGGTAAGGTTACGGAAGCGTTCGGCGGTCGTCTTTGCAAGCTTGTTTGCGGCGGTGCGGCTCTTCGTCCCGAGCTTGTTTCAACCTTCCGCGCAATCGGTATCGAGATAGTTCAGGGCTACGGTATTACAGAGTGCGCTCCCTTGGTTTCGGTTATTCCTTTCGGTGTATATAATCCCAAATCCTGCGGTAAGATAGTTGATTCTATGCAGGTGTTTATCGACAAGGAAAATCCCACCGACGAATTCGGTGAGATTGTGGTCAAGGGTGACAACGTAATGCTCGGTTACTACAATAATGAAGAAGCAACAAAGGCGGTTCTTTCTTCTACCGGTTGGTTCTATACGGGTGACTACGGTTACATTGATAAGAAGGGGTATCTATATATTACCGGCAGAAAGAAGAATATGATCGTTCTTCAGGACGGCAAAAACGTATTCCCCGAGGAGATTGAGGAGTACCTTGGCGCGCTTCCTCACGTTAAGGAATGCGTTGTTATCGGACGTCAGAAGGATAACGACCTTGCAATAGTGGCGCTTGTTTATCCCGACTTTGAATACACCGACAGCATCGGTCTTAAATCGAAGGAAGAGGTTTACAATGCTATCAGAGAAGAAGTGAACACGATAAACAGAAAGCTTGTTGGTTATAAGAGAATTGCTACTCTTGAATTTATGGAGGAAGAGTTTGAAAAGACTCCTTCAAAGAAGATTTAGAGATTCCTTTATAAATAAAATTAAGTTAGATCCCCTCGCGAAAGCGGGGGGATTTAATTTTTATTTAGGATTTTTTTAAAATCATTACACTTTTTCAAAAAAATCTTGACTATAGTAGTGTAGGAAAATTGTGATTTATCGAGTAGTTACAAAAATAAGAATATTGTTCTTTTTTGAAAAAAAGAACCAAAAAACTTTTAAAAGTGGGTAAAAGGGTAGCCGTGAAGTTCGCAAAAACTCCACCGGACTTCGCGCAAATCGAGTGACTCACTTCTGCGCGCTCGTCACAAATGTTTTCATCCTG
>JAFVRQ010000054.1 GCA_017504245.1 Clostridia bacterium
GCACCAAAGTTTTGCAAAATATAGCTCAAATTACGTTTTTGCTCGCAAAATGACGTCGTAAGACGGCAAGTAATTTGATTGGCACGCCACTCAAATTTTACTTAACCGCCCAATTTTACGCGTGGCGTATTTGCGCGAAGTCTGTAGAGTTAGCACAAACTATATGGCTATTGGACAAAGCACTACAAAAGCTTTTTGATTCTTTTTCTCGAAAAAGAACATTTTTTGCTCTGTAATTTATGTGATATTATAAAATTATAAAAAACAGTTGACAAAATGAATAAAATGTATTAAAATAAACTGAATATATATTGTTATTTTTAAGGGAAAGATAATTATGATCAAAAGTATGACCGCTTTCGGCAGACACACCGAAATCGTAAACAACAAAAACATCACCGTCGAAATCAAAAGCGTGAACAATCGCTACTTTGATTGCTCGGTGCGAATTTCAAGAAATTACTCATTCCTTGAGGAGAAAATCAAGCCCTATCTTCAAAGCCACGGCATCAGCCGAGGAAAGGTTGACGTTTCCATCACCGTAGAGCAAATCGGCGGCGGCGACGTTATGATCTCACTCAACGAGGAATATGCAAAAGCGTATTTTGAAGCGTTAATGCAACTCAAAGAAGCTCTTGACTTGCCAGGTGAGATCACAGTTGCCACCTTGCAAAGAGACAGTAATATCTTCACTCTTTAAAAGGTTGATGAGGACGAGGAGCAGGATTTTGCGGATCTTTGCGTAGTTCTTGATCAAGCGATTGAAAGGTTCATCGTTGCAAGAGAGCGCGAGGGCGCAAATATAGAAGCCGACCTTCGCCAAAAGGTTGAGGGTATCAAGGAAAGAGTTGCTGTGGTCGAAGCGCACAGTGAGGAGGACATCAGCTCCTACCGTGCCCGTCTCGAAGAAAAGCTCAAGGCGGTGCTTGCGGACAACAAGATAACTCTTGACGAAAGCAGAATACTCACCGAGTGTGCAATCTTTGCGGACAAGGTGGCGGTTGACGAGGAGATAGTTCGTCTTCGTTCGCACTTTAAGGCGTTCGAGGACATACTCGCATCAGACGAGCCCGTTGGAAGAAAGCTCGATTTCTTGATGCAGGAAATGAATCGCGAAACTAACACAATCGGTTCAAAATGCTCAAACTCATCCATCGCGCACGTAGTGGTTGACATAAAGTGTGAGCTTGAAAAAATAAGAGAGCAAATTCAGAATATCGAATAGTCAAGAAAGGAATTGCAAATATGAAATTCATCAACATTGGCTTTGGAAATATGGTGGCGGTCGAAAGAATCGTGGCTATTGCAAGTCCCGATTCCGCACCGATCAAAAGACTCGTTCAGGACGCAAAGGAGGGCGGCAGAACTATTGACGTTTCCTGCGGAAGAAGAACGAGAGCGGTTATTATTACGGATTCTGAGCACGTTATCCTTTCCGCAATTCAGGCAGAAACGATAGCAAACAGAATGGATGATACATCATACGAAGAAGAAAGTGAGGAGGAAGAAGAATGAAGCGCGGACTTTTAATCGTTGTTTCAGGACCTGCCGGAAGCGGCAAGGGTACTGTAAACTCTCAGCTTATCGCAACGGGCGATTTTGTGTTCTCGGTTTCAGCAACCACTCGCGCGCCCCGTCCGGGTGAGGTGAACGGAGTGAATTATCACTTCATTGATAAAGAGGAATTCCAGCGCAGAATAGACGATAACGGATTCCTTGAATACACCACCTACTGCGACAATTTCTACGGCACTCCGCTAAAGGAGGCACTTGCCGTTCTCGACAGCGGAAAAAACCTCATTCTTGAAATCGAATGCGACGGCGCGAAGAACGTTAAAAGAATCTTCCCCGAGGCAGTTTTGATTATGCTCATTCCCCCAACGTTTGCAATCCAGGAGGAACGCCTTCGCGGCAGGGGAACGGAAACCGAAGAGGTTATTCTTAAACGCCTTGAAAAGGCAAAACGCGAAATTGAGCAGATAGATGCTTACGATTACATAGTTTATAACTATAACGGCGGCTCAGCAGTTGCCGCGGACGACATCAAGGCGATTGTTCGTGCGGAAAAGCTCGCGCAGCACCGTCAGCCCGATGCCGCAAAAAAATATTTTGAAAATTAATAACTTAAATTTAAGGAGAAAATAATATGCTTCACCCAACAATCAAGGATCTTACAAAAGAAGAATACAACCGCTATGAGCTCACTCTCGCAACCGCTAAGTGCGCCCGTATGCTTACCGACGAATACGTTAAGCAGAGAGAGGAAGCCGAAAAAGCTATGACAGGAAACAAGGATAGCGACCGCAACCTTATGAACAGCATCGATAAGGACCTCAAGGACGAAAAGGCAATAAAGAACGCTATCACTCGCTTCTACGACGGTAGATACGAAATCTATCGCGAGGAGCCCGCAGCTGCTATTGAAACAGTTGAAGAGGAAGTTGAAGGAACGACAGAGGAATAATCTATTCTTTTTAGGCGGAGAGGGGCTTCTCCGCCAATCGTTTCGTTAAAAGTTTGTTAAAGAAAAAACCGCTCACGCCGCTTGGGCGCGCGCTTTTGAAAAAGCGCGGCAAAACAATCGCGCGGGTTTGTGCAGAGTCGGCGTAAATTTTCGATAATTCGCAAACGAATTATCGGTTTTGAAACTTCAATCCTGCCCTTATGTATAAATCAACGGTCAGAATTGGACTTTCAAAACTACGAAAATCCCTCTTAACAGAGTGATTTCCTAAAATTTACTTTGTTAATGCGTTGCAGTAGGGGAGGATATTATCCTCCCGTGAAAAAATGAAATTAGTTTGAATAAAATGCCCTCTCCGTCCGAATCCGCCTTCGGCGCATTCTGCCACCTCTCCCAAAGTGAGAGGCTTGGGTTTGCGGTAATTTGCTGATTAAAAGGCTCGCCCGGGGGGTAGCGAAGCGGCACGAGCGCAATGAATGACAACACGGTGTGTTGTCAGAACGCGAGTGTGACCGAGCCGCAGCGAGACGCTCCGTGCAAGCGGTGAGAGGGGTTGAAACATAAACTAACTTTCATCTACACATCTCCCTTTGCCGACTCCACGGCTACGCACAAAGTAGCAAATTGGATTTTTCGAATATATGAGAAAAATCATTCGTGTCAACTCGTTGACACAATTTGCGCGGCTTTAATTAACCCCCCCGCGATTAAAAGCTTTTTGCTTCTTTTTCTCGAAAAAGAAGATATTTTTACTTTGTAACTTTCAGAAAGGAGAGAATTATGGAAAACAGATATGCAAAAATTCATCTATTGGACAATCCGTATTGCATCGACAGTGAATACACGTATTTTATTCCGCACGATCTCTCCGAATTTGTAAAGGCGGGCTCGTTCGTTATCGTTCCCTTTGGAAACTCAAACAGAACACAGATAGGTCTTGTTACGGAGATTAATTGCGACGAGCCGCCCACCAAAACGAAGTCAATAAAGGGTCTTGCAAGCGAGGAAATATCCTTTAGCGCAACCGATCTTGAGCTCTGCTTCTTTATGAAGGAGCAAACGCTCTGCACCATTGGTGACGCGGTCCATTCAATGATCCCCGCAGGCGCGCTTTCGGGAATTATAACGATTTACAAGGCAGTTGAAGGAGCAAAGCACGAAGGAAATTACGCAGACATTTTCTATTTCATTCAAGACGAAAAAACCGTTACCAAAGCAAATCTTGAGGAAAGATTCGGGCTTTCGGCTATGAGCGCCGTAACCTATTTGCTCCACAGGGGACTTATTGAAAAGGACGTCATCATCAAAAATATGACCGTTGGCAAGGAAAAGAAGCATTACACTCTCTCCGTTACCGACGGGCAGCTCTCTTCCATTCTTGGGGCGGGCGACACGGTGGAGGGCTTCAAGAAGCTCCGCTCGGAGATGCACAAGAATATCTTGTCACTCCTTGCTATGCGTGAAAGAATGGTTGCAGATGATATCAAATCGGAAACCGGAGCTACCGACGCACAAATTTCCGCCCTCGTTAAAAAGGGATATATTGCAAAGGAAACCGAAACCGTTTACCGCAACCCATACGAGCACAAATCAAGAGTTAATCACGCAAAGGAATTGACCCTTTCGGACGAGCAAAAGCTTGCGCTCAACAAATTATCAACAATGCTTGATGAGAACAAGCCCTCTTGCGCGCTTCTTCACGGCGTTACGGGAAGCGGAAAAACCTGCGTAATGATGAAAATCATTGACCGCGCCCTGCAACAAAATCGCGGTGTTATTATGCTCATTCCCGAAATTTCTCTCACTCCGCAAACCGTTGAGCTTTTCTGCTCACGATACGGCGGAAGAGTTGCGATAATTCACTCCTCACTCTCAATGGGCGAGCGACTTGATGCGTATATGCGAATAAAGAGAGGCGAGGCAGACCTCGTTATCGGTACTCGAAGCGCGGTTTTTGCGCCCGTTCGCGATTTAGGACTTATAATTATCGACGAGGAGCAGGAGCATACCTATAAATCGGATAACAATCCAAAATACCACGCGCGCGATATTGCGCGCTTCCGCGCTGCAAAGAGCAATTCCCTTTTGCTCCTTGCCTCCGCCACTCCGTCAGTCGAAAGCTACAAAAAGGCTATTGACGGAGCATATACCTTAATTGAACTCAAAAATCGATACGGAAAGGCAAAGCTCCCTCGCGTTGAGCTCGTTGATATGCGCGAGGAGCTCCGCGCAGGTAACGATAGCTCTCTCTCAATGCCCCTTATCGACAAGATAGGCAGAGCTCTGCACAAAAAGGAGCAAACCATTTTGTTCCTCAACAGGCGCGGTTATCACAATTTCGTTAGCTGTGCTTCGTGCGGCAAGGCAATCTCCTGCCCCAACTGTTCGGTTTCGATGACTCACCACACGGATAGAATTTATCACAAAACCGAGCTCGTTTGTCATTGGTGCGGAAAGCACGCGCCCGTGCCAACCGTTTGCTCCGAATGTGGAAGCACACATATAAAGCCGATGGGTATCGGTATTCAGCTCGTTGAACAAAAGCTCTCGGAGCTTTATCCGAGCATAAACACGATAAGAATGGACACCGACACCACCGCCTCAAAGCACGCATACGATACGATGCTTTCTGATTTTCGCTCTCACAAGGCGGAAATTCTGCTCGGCACTCAAATGGTAACGAAGGGACACGATTTTCCCGACGTTACGCTCGTCGGCATTCTTAACGCGGACACCTCGCTCTATCTCAACGATTACAGAGCAAACGAAAAAACCTTTTCGATGCTCACTCAGGTGATAGGACGCGCGGGCAGAAGCGAAAAGGAGGGGCTTGCGCTCATTCAAACGATGAGCCCCGACCACGACGTTATAGGGCTTGCCTGCAGGCAGGACTATAAAACGTTCTTTAACAACGAAATCAAAACGAGAAAATTGCTCTCGTATCCGCCGTTTTGCGACATCGTTCTGCTCACTCTTTCAGGCATTGTGGAAAACGCGGTTATGAAGGATTCAAAGTTTCTCTCGGATATGATAAAGGAAAAAATAAGCGGTGAATATCGCGACGTGCCCATAGTTTGCTACGGTCCGTTTGAAGCGCCCGTTTACCGACTTGACAATAAATACCGAATGAGAATAGTTATAAAAACGAAGCTGAACAAACGCTCACGCGGGATGTTTGGCGAAATATACAAAACGTTTGGCAAAAGAAAGAAAACCGAGCCGCAGCTTTCGGTTGATTTCAATCCGTCAACGCTTTAAATTGCTTTTTGAAAGGAATAAAAATTATGGCAAAGCTTAAAATAGTAAAGGTGGGCGATGACGTTCTTCGCAAAAAATGTCGTCCCGTTGATGAAATTACACCCAAAATTCTTACGCTTCTTGACGATATGGCAGAAACAATGCGCGCGGCTAACGGAGTGGGACTTGCCGCTCCCCAAGTTGGAATTCTTCGCAGAATCGTTGTTATTGAGGTCGAGGAGGGCAAGCTTATTGAACTCATCAATCCCAAAATCATAGCATATGCAGGCGAGCAGGACGGAACCGAGGGCTGCCTTTCCGTTCCTAATAAATGGGGAACGGTTAAACGTCCTATGCACGTAACCGTCAGAGCAACCAACCGTCACGGTGAGGAATTTGAGCTTACAGGAAGCGAGCTTTTGGCGCGCGCAATCTGTCACGAGCTTGACCACCTTGACGGAAAGCTCTATATCGACATTGCAAGAAACATCGAAACAGTACCTGCAGAATAAATTGAGGTGAATTTATGAAAATACTTTTTATGGGAACTCCCGATTTCGCGCTTTTTTCTCTCAAGGGTCTTTGCGAAAACGGATATAACGTTGTCGGCGTTATTACTCAACCCGATAAGCCCAAGGGACGCGGCTACGTGCTCACTCCACCGCCCGTTAAGGTATATGCGATTGAACAGAATATTCCCGTCTATCAGCCGAATTCCTTGAGAACCGAGGAATTTGCTTCCCTGCTTGCAGAAATCGATCCCGACCTTATAGCGGTTGTGGCATACGGCAAGATTTTGCCAAAGAACGTGCTTGACTATCCCAAATACGGTTGCGTGAACGTTCACGGCTCACTCCTGCCCGAATATCGCGGTGCAGCTCCAATGCAAATGGCAATAATCGACGGCAAAAAGGTGACGGGCATCACAACTATGTTTATGGCAGAGGGGCTCGACACGGGTGATATGCTTCTCAAAGCAGAATGTGAGATTGCCGAAAACGATAATTTCGAGATTATTCACGACCGTCTTGGCATACTCGGTGCAGAATTGCTCCGCAAAACCGTTGACGGACTCGAAAAGGGCGAAATCACGCCAATTCCCCAAGACGATACAAAAGCAACCCACACCTCAAAAATTCTTAAAGAGGATTGCGAAATCGACTTTTCAAAGGATTGCGATACCGTTCACAACCTTATCCGCGGACTTTCTCCGATTCCGCTTTCATTCACACACACGCCCGACGGTAAATTACTCAAGGTTGTTGAAAGTGAAATTTGCGAGCGAGAGAGTGTAAACGCAGAATTCGGCAAGGCAGCTTCTCTTGAAAACGGAAAAATCCGCGTGCTTTGTGCAAACGGCTCTATAAATATTCTCAAGGTTCTTCCCGAGGGAAAGGGCAGAATGACTGCTGCCGACTTCATCCGCGGAAGAAAGATAAACGAGGGCGACGTCCTCAAATAAAACGAAAGGAGTAAACCTATGTTTTATCCATATTTCTATTTTGACCCAACGATGCTTATTCTGATTCCCGGAATTCTTATCGCTCTTTGGGCTTCAATCAACGTAAATACAACCTTTAACAAATACAATACGGTGCTTAGCCGTAATAGAATGACGGGTGCGCAGGTTGCCGAACGCGTTTTGCATCATCACGGCATTTATAACGTTCGCATTGAACGGGTTGCAGGCAATCTTTCCGACCACTACGATCCTCGCGCTAATGTTATCCGCCTTTCCGACTCTACCTATAATTCAACGAGTATCGCGGCGGCAGGCGTTGCGGCTCACGAGGCTGGACACGCAGTTCAGTACGCGCAAAATTACGCGCCCATAAAAATGAGAGCTTCAATCGTAAACGTTTGCAGATTCGGTACGCCCTTGGCTTTCGTATTTTTGCTTCTCAGCTTTTTCGTGTCCTATGAAGCATCGGGAACTCTTATTCTTATTGCAGTTGCTCTCTATTCACTCGCAACCGTATTTCAGTTAATCACTCTCCCCGTTGAGTTTGACGCTTCACGTCGCGCTATGGTTTCACTTGAAGCAACGGGACTTTACGGTACTGACGAGCTTGCAGGCGCGTCTAAAGTACTTCGCGCGGCAGCTCTCACTTACGTTGCGGCACTCATTTCATCAATTCTCTCTCTTCTTCGCTTCGTGCTTATCGCAACGGGCGGCAGAAGAAGACGTTAATTCACAATGGAAAGCAAGCAAAAAAATGCACGCGCGCTCGCGCTTGAGGTTTTAACAAGATGCGAGAGCGGTGGCTATTCAAATATCGCGCTTGATACTGTCATAAAACGAAACGAGCTTACTCCAAGTGATCGCGGACTTATGACCGCGCTCATCTACGGTGTTATCGAGCGCAAAATCACACTTGATTATATCATTTCTTCCCTTTCGTCAATTCCGAACAGCAAAATCGAAAGGGACACGAGAAATATTTTAAGAATGGGTCTATATCAGCTCATTTATATGAAGAAAATCCCCGCACACGCGGCTCTTAACGAAACGGTTTCGCTTGCAAATAAGCGCTCAAAGGGATTTGTAAACGCGGTTTTGCGTTCGTATCTTAGAGAGGGCGACAAAATCGCTTTCCCCGACGAAAGCAACAAAATAAAATACCTTTCGGTTAAATATTCGATTGGTGAATCTCTTGCAGAGGCGCTTTTGGAGGCATATTCATTCGGTGAATGCAAAAATATGCTGAATGCGTTTTCGCAAATTGCCCCGATAACCTTGCGCGTGAACAATCTCAAAGCCACGCGCGAGGAAATCTTTAGCAAATTGGATGGGGCGCTTTTGACGGGCTTCTCGCCCGACGGTATTATTCTTGAAAATGCCGCGGTGAGCGAGCTTGAATGTCTTAAGGACGGACGAGTTACCGTTCAGGACGAGGCATCGCAAATTTGCGTGCGTGTACTCGGAGCGCAAAAGGGTGACACCGTTTTCGACGTTTGCGCATGTCCCGGTTCAAAGAGCTTTGGCGCGGCTATGACGATGGAAAACGAAGGTCAAATTCTTGCCTTTGATATTCACGAAAGCAAGCTTTCACTTGTGGAAAAGGGCGCAGAGCGACTTGGAATTTCTATAATTTCCACGCAAGCCCACGATGCGCGCAAGCCCATCGAGGAGCTTTTCGGAAAGGCGGATAGGATAATCTGCGACGTGCCCTGCTCCGGCTTTGGCGTTATCGGTAAGAAGCCCGAAATTCGCTACAAAGACGTCAAAGAAAGTGAAAATTTGCCTAAAATTCAATACGATATTCTTGAAAACGTTCAAAATTATCTCAAAGTAGGAGGAACACTTGTCTATTCGACCTGCACGATCCTCCCCGACGAAAACGAAAATAACATCAAGAAATTTCTTGAAGACCACAAAAACTTCGAGCTTGCCCCCTTCTCCGTTGGCGACCTTGAGGTTGAAAGCGGAATGATTACACTCTTACCGCATACATATCATACGGATGGATTTTTTATTGCGAAATTAGTTAGAACTCTTTAATTTAATCAAGGAGGACACTATGAAAAAATATCTTTCTTTACTCTTAGCATTCTTTACCATAATTCTCTCATTGACAAGTTGCATGGGTACATTTCGTTATGATTCGATAGAAAAATATCAACGAATAAGAAAAGACCCTTTTTATAATGCAGAATTTATTCCTTATGACGCCGATGAATATATAATAAATAATTTTTCTTTTATCAACTATGTATATTTAGATACCTGCTATGAGGTTTTCCTTGATATAACGGTAACCGAAGAGCAATTTGAGGATCTTATTTCAAAAGCAAAATCACACGGCGAATTTGTTGAGCAAGATACTTGGTATGCGAACGGATATACTGAAATTGTCTTTGAGGATGATTATCATCTTGGTCATGGCTATTTTGAAGATTGCGCCGATGTCACCCCTACTGTCGGTTGGGCCACTATTGAAAAGGTTATATATAACTCTAAAACATTGAATATTATCTATGTCTGTTTTCACTCTTGGGATACCAGGGTGTATAAAGTAGACGATATTCGATACTTCAAGTACTTCGAAATTGATCCGGAAGAATATATTAAACATTTACCTCAAAAATCAGAATCCGAGTTACAAAATTAATTTCAAAATTAGCCTTCCCCAGCGGGGAAGGGGGACCACTTGTGGTGGATGAGGAGAACACGGTTTGTACACACAAACGTCTTTCTCATCAGCACAAAGTTATCTTAACATAAAGAAATTAATTTAAAACAAAATTTAAGTTTAGAGAGAGAATCGTTTGTTTAAGCTAAATGGTGTTCTCCTCATCCACCGCCTCGGCGGTCCCCCTTCTCCGTTGGAGAAGGCAAGGAGATATTTCTATGAAATACAACTACAATAAAACCTACGTTCCGTTAGCACAGCAATTAAGAAAAGAAATGACACCGGAAGAAAAACATCTTTGGTACGATTTTCTCAAGAAATTGCCGTGCACGGTAAACAGACAAAAAAATATTGGTAATTTTATCGTCGATTTCTATATTGCAAGCAAAAATATTGTGATAGAAATCGACGGGCGTCAACACGATATGCCCGAGAATAACGAAAAAGACAGCGAGAGAGATTTCGAGCTTTCAAAGCTCGGCATAAAAGTGTTGAGATATACAAACAAAAGTATAAATAAAAATTTTAGTGATGTGTGCGATGACATACTCACACATTTGGGATTGACTTGGGATGATTTAAAGTAAACGAGAGAGCCGATAGTTTCTACTGACCTGCTCTCCTCATCCACCGCAAGCGGTCCCCCTTCCCCGCTGGGGAAGGCTTATTCATCTGAAAGGAGGAACACTATGCAAAATCTTCTTAATTTTACATACGAGGAGCTCGAATCCTTTATAATTTCGATTGGCGAGGCGAAATTCCGCGCAAAGCAGATTTTTGCGCCAATGCACAAGGGCATATCGCCTGCGGATTTGACCAATCTTTCCACGAAAACCAAAGAAAAAATATTTGAAAATGCGAAATATTCGCTCCCGAAGATAAGAAGAAAGCTCGTTTCCGCACTTGACGGCACGGTTAAATATCTTTTCGAGCTTGACGACGGCAACTGTGTTGAAAGCGTCGTTATGAAATACGAGCACGGAACGACTATTTGCATATCCTCACAGATTGGATGCAGAATGGGTTGCGCCTTTTGCGCGTCCACCATTGGCGGAAAGGTGCGCAACCTGGAGGTCTGCGAGCTGCTCGGTCAGATAATTGCCGCGCAGGTCGATCTCGGCGAGCGAATTGACGGCATAGTTATGATGGGCATCGGCGAGCCGCTTGATAATTATGATAACGTAATCAAATTTTTACGAATCGTGGGTCACAAAGAGGGGCTTAACATCGGCTACCGCCACATTTCCCTCTCCACCTGCGGTCTCGTTGACAAAATATACAAGCTTGCAGAGGAGGATTTTCAGATAACCCTCTCAATCTCGCTTCACGCATCAAGCGACGAGATAAGAAGCAAGATTATGCCCGTTAACAAAAGATGGGGAGTGGACGAGCTACTCGATGCCTGCCGCTTCTATTTTACCAAAACGGGCAGACGAATTTCGTTTGAATACACGCTCATTTCAGGCGAAAACGATAGCGAGGAAAACGCATTGGCACTTGCTAAAAAATTAAACTCAAAATTAAGAACGCGAACAGAAACTATGCCAATCCATGTAAATCTTATTCCCGTTAATCCCGTTAAGGAAAGAGATTTCAAAAAGAGCGGCAAGGAGCAAATAAAGAAATTCGCATCGGTGCTTGAAAGCAAAGGCATTCGTGCAACGGTGCGCAGAACCTTGGGTGCGGATATAAACGCATCCTGCGGTCAGCTTCGCCGCGATGAAATGAAGAAAGAAAACACTCAAAAAGGAGCAGAACAATGAGAGTTTACGGATTGACCGACAGAGGTCTTGTAAGAGAGGTTAACGAGGATTGCATTGGCATCTCGACTCTTGCTAATGGAATAACCATCTGCGTTGTCTGTGACGGAATGGGTGGTGCGGCAGGTGGCAAAATTGCCTCCGCTATCGGAGAAGAAGCGTTTATTAACGCTATGGCTTCTTATGGCGAGGAAATCGAAAAATCCAAATTTGACAGTAAAAAAATCAAAAATGCAATCAAAAACAGCATCGAAAAGGCAAATTTGGCAATTCTCGAAGCTGCTAAAGAGGATCTATCCCTTTTCGGAATGGGCTGCACGCTCAACGCACTAATCTTCGTTGAGAGCAAATCAAAAATATACTATGCAAACGTTGGCGATAGCCGTTTGTATATGATAAAAAAACGAGAAATAAAGCAGCTCACAAAGGACCACTCCTATGTGCAGATGCTTCTTGACAACAAGGATATAACGAAGGAGGAGGCAGAAAACCATCCTCAAAGAAATCTTATAACAAAGGCGCTCGGAATCAAGGAAGAAATTGAGCCCGACATCTTTGACAGAAGAATAGCTCAAAACAACGAAACCTATTTTCTTCTCTGCTCTGACGGTCTTCACGGGCTCGTTCCCAAGGAAGTGCTCAAAAAGGTGGCACTTATGGAAACAAGCATAGAGGAAAAGGTGTTTAACTACATAAAGCTTGCAAACGAGGCGGGCGGACACGATAATATCTCTGCAATCCTTCTTTGCACAAAGGAATCGGAGGTGACTAAATGAGCAATTACGATAGCTTTATAGGTCAGACCTTCGAGGGCAGATACACGATTATCAACGTAACGGGTACGGGAGGTATGGCAACCGTTTACGGCGCATACGATCAGCTCACGGGAAAATCTGTTGCCATTAAAATGATGAATAAAAAGCTTGAGCACAATGCTCGCCAGATAAAGCTTTTCGTTAACGAGTCAACCGCACTTTCTCTTCTCTCCCACCCCAACATCGTGCAGGTTTATAATACCGTTATCACCAATAGCACGAAATACATAATTATGGAATACGTTGAGGGAATAACGTTAAAGAAGCACATCGACCACCGCGGTGCGCTCCCCGAGAGAGAGGTGCTTTACTATGCAACCCAAATCCTCTCCGCCCTTGACTATATTCACTCAAAGGATATTGTTCACTGCGACATCAAGCCGCAGAATATCATCCTTTTGCAAAACGGAAGCATCAAGGTTGCCGATTTTGGTATCGCGCGTCTTGACGCAATGCTCGATCGCTCGAAGGAAAGAAGCGACACGGCTCTCGGAACGGTTTATTACGTTAGCCCAGAGCAAGCGCAGGGCAAAGCGCCCAAGGCAGAGAGCGACCTCTATTCGCTCGGAGTTATGCTCTATGAGGCAATGACCAACCGCCTTCCCTTCTATCACGAAGATCCCAACGAGGTGGCGAAAATGCAGATAAATAAGGAGCCAACTCCCCCAAGCGTTTACCGTCACGATATTTCGGTTGGTCTTGAGCAGATAATTCTGCGCGCTATGGAGAAAAATCCCAAAAAGCGCTATGCAAACGCAATGGAGATGCTCACGGATATTCGCGCTTTGCGTCAAAACTCCAAAACGGTTTTTGGAAATGATAAGAATTTCAGCCGCTACAAAATAATTGAGCGAAAGCCCCACGCAAATGCTTCAAACGTTTCAAACAGAAGCATTTATCCTATGAGCGAGCGCGGTGCTAATTTTGCCGATAATCAGACATATTTCAAGAAAAATACCTCACATTCAGGCTCATTCAAACCAAGAAGTGAGCAGTTCGGCGCGCAAAACAGCAAAACTATTGCAATAACCTCCTCAAATGCGGCGGCGAGAACACAACGTCTCCCCTCGGGCGCAATTCCGCCTATGCATTCGCAAAAGCTGCCGCCCGCATCAAACACGGTGGCTATTGAGGATAAGCAAATAAGCAAGGACATTAAAGAAACTAAATGGATCAAGCTCCTTTTGGGTATAATCTTCGCGCTTATAATAATAATTGTAGTCTCCTGCATTATTTGGTTCCACCTCAACAAACACGAGGACAATCAAAATCATAGCGGAGCATATAACACAGAAACGGAAACAGAATGGAATACAGAACACACGGAAAAATTTTAAAGGGAGTCGGTGGACTTTATTCAATAAAGCTTGTTGATATTGCCACCCACAATGAAAAATTCAATACTGATTCTCCACTTGCATCACACCTTATCACCTGCAGTGCAAGCGGTTCCTTCAGACACAATCACATAAAGCCGCTCGTTGGCGATAACGTTGAAATCGTCTATACCGACCATTCTCTTGCGGAAAACGATGCGAAGAATAACGATATAAGAATTGCCGACATTTTGGAGCGCAAAAACGAGCTTATACGTCCACCGATGGCTAATCTTGACGTTATGTTCATTTCAATGGCGGCGGCAAGTCCTTCCCCCGTGCTCCCAACTATCGACAAGCTCATTTGTATCGCGGAGCATAACGATATTGAGCCCGTTATCATCATCGGAAAATGCGATCTTAACCCCGAATACGCAAAGGAATTGCAGGAAATTTATACTAAAGCGGGCTACGATGCCTTCGTTTTGAGCGCAAAAACGGGCGAGGGCGTTGAGGCAATTCGCGAGTTTGTAAACACAAAGCTTAACGGCAAAACGAGTGCCTTTGCAGGTGCTTCGGGTATTGGAAAATCCACGCTTTTAAACGCGCTTTTCCCCGATTTGTCGCTCACGACCAACACGATAAGCGTTAAAATTCAACGAGGACGCCACACCACGCGCCACGTTGAGCTTTATCCAATTTGTGATAAGGAAAATACCGGATATATCGCAGACACGCCCGGCTTTTCGCTCCTCGATTTTGAAAGATTTAATTTCTTTGATAAAGAGGACCTCGCTTATAATATGCGTGAATTCCGCAACTATATTGGCGAATGCCGATACACAAAATGCTCACACACTAAAGAGGAGGGCTGCGCAATTCTTGAAGCCGTGCGCGAGGGCAAAATCTCCAAATCCCGTCACGATAGCTTCCTTGAAATCTACGCTTCCCTCAAAAATAAACATAAGTGGGATAATAAGTAATATGAAATCATACATTTTCATCGGCGGTGAAGTGGACAAGTCCGCGATTTCGTTGAAAATTCCCGAGGATGCGCTCGTCATTGCCGCGGATTCGGGCTACGATAACGCCAAAATGCTCGGCTATGCCGAGCGATGCGACTTTGTTGTGGGCGATTTTGACTCCACAAAGGAAAGAGCATTTTGCTCACGCGCAAAAATAGTGCGCGTGCCCGCCGAAAAGGACGAAACCGACACACAGCTCGCCTTAAATATCGCGCTCGAAAACGGTGCAGAGGATATTTATATTGTGGGCGGTCTTTCAGGTCGCCTCGACCACACGCTATCAAATCTATATTTGCTTGAAAATTTAACAAAATCGGGCATCAATGCTACCGTCTGCGACGGCAAAAACCGAGTGCGCTACATTAAAGAACGTTCCTCTCTCCTCATTCCAAAGAGCGAGTATAAATATTTTGGCTTGATTTTAACAATCGAAAAAGCAAAGGGAGTGACTGTTGACGGCGCAAAATACCCCCTCAAAAATGCAAATTTGGAAAAAACCAACCCATCTTTTGCTATTTCAAATGAGGTTTTAGAAAATTTTGCGATGGTTTCCCTCAAAAAAGGCGGCCTTTTCGTGATCGAAAGCAAGGAATAACCGAAATTTCGTTTCCGCGCGTCATCCTCGAACGAAGTCACGCAGAGATTCTTCAGTCGCAATGCTCCCTCAAGAATGACGGCTAAAGCCGTCGGCGTGGCGCAGTGAAGGATCTTGCGCGGCGCACAAATGCAATTCTTCTTCATATAATGAAATTGACTACATAAGGTCAAATCATATATTTGAGGTAATATTATGAAGATCGTGCTTTATAAAACGCCTACTTTCATTTCAGTACTTATCCGCAAATTTTTAGGAATAAAAAAGCAAAAAACATAAATTCGGGAGGATAACATCCTCCCCCCTACAAATTGGGATTTATCGAGTAGTTAGTTAAGCAAAAAAGGATTGTTCTTTTTTGAAAAAAAGAACCAAAAAACTTTTAAAAGCAAGAGTAAATGTAGCCGTAAAGTTTACAAAAACTCTACTAAGCTTCGCGCAACGCGCGTGACTCACTTCTGCGCGCTCGTCACAAATGTTTTTATTCGCAAACGAATAAAAACCGCGCTTTGCTTCTCTGCACATAGCCGTTTTGGTAGCGATATGTCTATTATTTGAAGTAGCAAATTAGATTTTTCGACAAGGGAGAAAAATCATTAGTGTCAACTCGTTGACACAATTTGCGCGGCTTTAATTAACACCAAACGTTTAAAAAGTTTTTGGTTCTTTTTTCAAAAAGAACGAAAAAATCCTAATTTCAACTAACTTTATCTCCCCGATAAATCAAAATTTGAAAATCAAATTTAAGGACACAAAAATGAACAAACAAACTGAGAACTTAGAATTTCTTCCGATAAACAGAAAAGAGATGGACGAGCGCGGTTGGGACAGGCCCGACTTCGTTTACGTCACGGGTGATGCATATGTTGACCACCCCTCTTTTGGTGTATCAATAATTTCAAGAGTGCTTGAGGCGGAGGGCTTCAGAATTGCAATTCTCTCCCAGCCCGACTACAAGAGCGCAGAGCCCTTTAAGGAATTCGGACGTCCGCGCCTTGGCTTCCTCGTGACCGCGGGCAATATCGACTCAATGGTGGCACACTATTCCGTTGCCAAGAGAAGAAGAAATTACGATTACTACAGCGCAGGCGGTAAAATGGGTAACCGTCCCGACCGCGCGACCATAGTTTACTGTAACAGAATTCGCGAAGCATACGGTGACGTGCCGATCATCATCGGCGGACTTGAAGCGTCGCTTCGCCGCTTTGCCCACTACGATTATTGGGACGATAAGGTGCGCCGTTCAATCCTCGTTGACTCGCGCGCGGACATTCTCACGTACGGAATGGGCGAAAATATCCTTCGTCGAATTGCATTTTTGCTCGACAAGGGAGTTCCCGTGAAGAAAATTCACGACGTGCGCGGCACTTGTTACCTCACAAATCCCGAGGATACGGTTCATTATCCCGTCGCGGCGGAATTTGACTACAACGAGCTCAAAACGGACAAGAAAAAATATGCCGATGCCTTCGGTGTTCAATATAAAAACCAGGATAGCATTAACGGAAAGGCGATAATCGAGTATTACGATAACAAAATGCTCGTTCAAAATCCGCCAATGCCACCTCTTGAAAGGGACGAGCTCGACAAGGTCTATGCCCTTCCCTATATGAGAACCTACCACCCGTCTTATATCAAGGACGGGGGCGTGCCCGCGATTGAGGAGGTGCGTTTTTCGATAACGCACAACCGCGGTTGCTTTGGCGCGTGTAATTTCTGCGCGCTCGCATTCCATCAGGGCAGAACGGTGCGTTCACGAAGCGAGGAGAGTGTTCTTCACGAGGCAAAAATCATCACCGAAATGCCCGATTTTAAGGGATATATCCACGATGTTGGCGGTCCAACCGCGAATTTCCGCTACCCTGCGTGCGACCATCAATTAAAACACGGAGTTTGCTCAAACAAGAAATGTTTAGCACCCACTCCCTGCAAAAATCTCAAGGTCGACCATACGGAATATATGGAAATGCTCTCGAAAATCGAGAAGCTTCCAAAAGTTAAAAAGGTGTTTATCCGTTCGGGTATCCGCTTTGACTATCTTATGTACGACGATAACGATGCCTTTTTCAAAAAGCTCGTTTCCGATCACGTTTCAGGACAATTAAAGGTCGCTCCCGAGCATATCTCGGATAGAGTTCTCGATTGTATGGGCAAGCCCCATATCGACGTTTACAATGCCTTTAAGAAGAAATATTTTGACCTTTGCAAAGAGGTCGGCAAGGAGCAATATCTCGTCCCCTACCTTATGTCGAGTCACCCCGGTTCAACGATAGACGAGGCAATCGAGCTCGCCTGCTACCTCAAGGCAGAGCACTACGCGCCCGAGCAGGTGCAGGACTATTACCCCACACCCGGAACTGCTTCAACGGTTATGTACTACACGGGAATTAATCCCCTTAATGGCAAAAAGGTCTACGTTCCCACAACCTATGAGGAAAAGAGCGAGCAACGCGCGCTCCTTCAGTTCAATAAGCCAGACAACACAAACAAGGTGCGCACAGCCCTTATAAAAGCAGGCAGAAGCGACCTCATCGGATTTGGCGGTGATTGCCTTGTTAAGCCCGAAAGACAACCCCATTTTGATAAAAAATCGGATAAGAAAAACGATAAAAAGTTCGATAAAAGCAATAAAAAAGGCGCAAAAGCACCACAAAGCAAAGGTAAATCCGCGCCCAAACAAAATAAAAAGTTTGATAAACTCCAAAATAAAAAGTCGGGTAAGAAGAAATAAACAAAGCTCCCATTTCACGTGGGAGCTTTATCTATTTTCAGTTCTTCCCAAAAGATAGTCAACCGAAACACCAAAATAATCCGCAAAACGTATCAACGTATCGTAATCTGCTTGCCTTTCAAGGTTTTCGTAACGACTTATCGTGTTTTGATTCATATTTAAATCAAATGCTAATTGTAGTTGCGATATTTTTCGTTCTTTCCGCAGCTGTTTTAACCTAAAATTCATTACTTCTCCCCTTTTTGACTTTTTTTGCAAATTCTCTTGACATTATTACACCAAAGCGGTATAATTCTAATATCCCATTTTGGTGTATTACAAAATAAAATCTAAGGAGATAACAACCATGAAGGAAAATGTTGGAAAAACAATAAAAACTATTGCTAATGTTTGCTATATTATAGGGATGATTTTATCAATCATTGCAGGATTGATTTTAGCAACTGACATTTCAGGAGCGTTTATATTAATTTCTATTATAGGTCCCTTGGTTTTATTAGTTCCTTATTATATGATGTTTGGCTTTGGTGAAATTATCATAAAATTGTATGAAATAGAAGAAAATACACGTTCAAAAAACGTAAAAGGTAATAAAGGAAAAAAAAGGAATAATTCTCAAGTTGAAGAATCAAGTAATGAAAATTATGACGAAGAAATATTTGATGATGATTTTGATGATTCAATTCCTAAAATTACTTGCCCCGATTGTCACACAAAGCATGACTTTGATTATCCTAAATGTCCTAATTGTGGTCATAAATACGAAGAATAATATTTTAATCCCCTGCACGCGCAGGGGTTTTTGTATATACGTGGACTTCAAATTTTGATTTATAGGGATGTTTTCATTGTGAACTTGCGGTAAAAGAATGTGCAAAGGATAGCGCTCAAGATGACGCGTTACATTGAAGTTTGCGCGAACATCAAGTTGCAATATTCAACATCCCGCTAAGCAATTTTCTCAAAAATTGTCCTGTAAAATCCTCAAATTCTCACTTTTTGTCATAGATTTTTGCGTCAAGTTATGTTAAAATTTTCTCGAAAGGAGTTGATGAACAAATGAATCAACAAAAAATGGGCGAATTTTTAAAAGTCCTACGAAAAGAAAAAGGATTAACGCAAGAGGAATTAGCCGAGAAATTTTATACGTCCTCGCGGACGGTGTCGCGTTGGGAAACGGGCAAAACCCCGCCCGATTTAAACGCCTTGATAGAGCTTGCGGATTTTTATGACGTGGATATTCGCGAAATAATCGACGGAGAAAGAAAGGAAAAAAATATGGATAAAGAAACGAAAGAAACCTTGCAAAAGGTTGCGGAATATGCCGAGGAAGAAAACAAACGGCTCAACAACCGCTTGAGCGCGATGCTCATCGTAAGCGGATTATTGCTCACGCTTTCTGCCCTGCTTTCCACAAACGGAATAGCAGAAAGCCCCATTCGAAACGTTCTTACCGAAGAATTCTGCGACGGTATACTTAGTTTTTCGCACGGATTCACCATCGTGACAATCTTCATTTACATTATGCGCGGTAGGGGCTTCGCCGCAAAAATAAGACGATTTAAAAGAAATTTGATTTCTAAAAACAAATAAATTGGGGTTTATCAAATAGTTACAAAGAAAAAGAATTGTCACTTTTTTCGAGAAAAAAGTAACCAAAAAAGCTTTAAAGCGCTTTGCCCAGTCGCCGTATAGTTTGAGCAAAGTTCACGTACTCCGCGCAAATCGCGCGCCTTCACTTCTGACGCGCTTGGCGCAAATGTTTTTCCGTTTGCAAACAAACGAAGAAACCGCGCTTTGCTGCTCTACACATAGAGTTTTTGATAGCAAAACGGCTACACTTTACAATAGCAAATCACGAATTTTCGAGCCGCCTGTTAAAATGGCGAGAAAATCGTTATGTGTTGTTTTGCTTCACAAAACAACACGATTTGCGCAGAATTTTGCCGCGAAGCTACATAAAAGTTTTGCGGAGCTTTTTCAAAAGCGACCCTTTTTACTTCAACTAACTCTCGACAAATCAAAATTTGAACTCAAAAACACAGCTATACTTGACATAATTTTACTTTTGTGATATAATTGCGTTACAAAAAACACAAACGGAGGATAATTTATGAAACAAAAACGCATAATAAAGCTTGCTGCTTTGCTCATTTTAGTTCTTATCGTACTTTTTAGTTTATCTGCTTGTTCCTTTTTTGAGGACTATAACATTAACTCCGTTGGAGATTTCTTTTCATTTCTTGGATTTTTGTTTACTAGCTTGTTAGTTAAGATTTTTGTAGTGCCAATTATGACATTGGTTGAGTTTATAGGTTCAATTTTTTAATTGTTTTTTTACACAAAAACGGCAGGTCGATGTGACCTGCCGTCTTTTTTATTTTATTGCTTAATTTCTTCCATAACGAACGCTTCAAGAACGTCGCCGAGCTTAATGTCATTGAACTTTTCAAGACCGATACCGCATTCGTAGCCGGAAGCAACCTCTTTTGCATCGTCCTTAAATCTCTTGAGAGAGGAAATCTTATCCTCGAAGATAACGATACCGTCACGAACAACACGAATTTCGCTCTGTCTTGTAACCTTACCGTCGGTGATATAAGAACCTGCAATCGTTCCAACGTTAGGAACGCGAATCGTCTGACGAACCTCTGCGTGGCCGAGTACAACTTCCTTGAATTTGGGAGCAAGCATACCCTTCATAGCCGCTTCGATTTCCTCGATGCATTCGTAAATTACGCGGTAGGTTCTGATCTCAACGTTCTGTCTATCTGCAGAATCCATCGCGCCCTTGTCGGGACGAACGTTAAAGCCGACGATAATTGCGTTTGAAGCCGCCGCGAGCATTACGTCACCCTCGGTAATACCGCCAACTGCGGAGTGGATAACCCTAACCTTAACCTCCTCGTTGGAAAGCTTCTGCAAGGATGCGCGAACTGCCTCTGCAGAGCCGTCAACGTCTGCCTTAACGATAACGTTAAGATCCTTAACGCCCTCAGAAATCTGATTGAACAAATCGTTAAGATTTGCTCTTGCATTCGCCTTGAACTGCTCCTCCTTCGCTTTCGCTCTTCTCTGCTCAGCAAGCTCACGAGCCATCTTTTCGTCTGCAACCGCGTTGAATTCGTCACCCGCAACGGGAACGTCTGCAAGACCGATAATCTCAACGGGAACGGAAGGACCTGCTTCCTTAACGGGCTTTCTGTTGTGGTCGGTCATAGCACGAACACGTCCAACTGCAGTTCCCGCAATAACGATGTCACCGTTATGAAGCGTACCGTTCTGAACGAGCACCGTGGCAACGGGACCGCGACCCTTATCGAGCTTCGCCTCAATTACGATACCCTTTGCGTGACGGTTGGGATTTGCACGAAGCTCCTTAACCTCTGCAACGAGGAGCACGGATTCAAGAAGATCCTCAATACCCTTATGAGTTTTAGCAGAAACGGGAACGCAGATAACGTCACCGCCCCATTCCTCGGGAACGAGATCGTATCTTGTAAGCTCCTGCTTAACCGTGTCGGGATCAGCCGTGGGCTTATCCATTTTGTTAATTGCTACTACAATATCAATACCCGCCGCTTTTGCGTGGTTGATAGCTTCTATTGTCTGAGGCATAATACCGTCATCCGCCGCAACAACGAGAATTGCGATGTCGGTTGCCTGCGCACCGCGAGCACGCATAGCGGTGAACGCTTCGTGTCCGGGTGTGTCAAGGAACGTCATATCCTTACCATTAATACTTACTCTATAAGCACCGATGTGCTGCGTGATACCACCTGCTTCGCCCGTGGTAACGCTTGTATTTCTGATTGCATCAAGAAGAGACGTTTTACCGTGGTCAACGTGACCCATTACGCAAATAACGGGCGCGCGTTCCTGAAGCTTTTCTTCAGTATCAACCGTATCGTCAAAGAGCTTTTCTTCAATTGTAACAACAACCTCTTTGGTAACGATAGCACCGAGCTCGTCGGCAATAAGGTAAGCCGTATCGAAGTCGATAACCTGGTTAACGGTTACCATCATTCCCATCATCATAAGGCGCTTAACAACCTCACCCGCAGTAACCTTCAAGCGAGAAGCAAGCTCACCAACGGAGATTTCGTCGGGAACGGTGATGCTAACGGGCTGCTTCTTAACAACCTGCTGTTGCTTCTTCTGCGCGTTCTTATCGAACTTGTTGTTCTGCTGCTGACCCTTCTTGTTGAACTTCTGATTTCCGCCGCGAACATCCTTAACGTGATCGGGTACGTAATTATCAAGCTTTTCATCGTATTTTGATGCATCGTAGCTTGATCCCCTCATATCAACAACGCGGGTCGAGGTGCTTCTAACACCCTTTTCACCCTTAGCGGTCTGCTCACGAACGATAGCGGTGGGCTTGAAATGCTCCTTTGGAGCATTCTGGTTGCCCTCGTCCTTATCTCTGCCAAAGCCACCGTTGTTTTGCGGCTTTTTATTTTGCTTATCAAAGGGCTTCTGCTGATTGCCAAGGCCGCCCTTATCGTTAGCCTTATTAAATCCGCCCTGCGCTCTATCCCCTTGGGGCTTTTGACCGCCCTGGGCATTCTTGTCAAACGCGGGCTTAGCAATTCTATCGACCTGTGGCTTCTGACCCTGAGCGTTTTTGTCAAACGCGGGCTTTGTGTTCTGCGCTCTTTCACCCTGGGGCTTCTGCTGATTTTGAGGTCTTTCCTGTGCTTTTGCAGGTGCATTCTGTGAACGGTTATCAGATTTTGCCTGCTGAGTGGGTTTGTTTTCGGTTTTTGGTAAGGTTTGGAGCTTCTGTTCCTTTTGAGGAGCGGACTTCTCCTTAAGCTTAGCGTCTGCCTCCGCTTTTTTCTTTGTCTCGGCCTCTGCCTTTGCCTTGGCTTCCGCTTTAGCTTTTGCCTCGGCTTTTGCCTTTGCTTCTGCTTCAGCCTTTGCCTTTGCTTCTGCTTCAGCCTTCGCCTTTGCTTCTGCCTCCTTGGCCTCTTGAAGCTTTGAGGGAATATAGGTATCCCCAAAGATATAAGAATCGATGTCCTTTATCTGATTCTGCCTTGTGAGAGTCTCCATAAGAATATCAAAATCCCTGCCCTCAAGGTTGCCCTGCGTTTTTGCAGAGATTCCCTTTTCAGCCAAAGCATCGATAATATCCTTGCTTTTGATTCCCAAATCCTTTGCTAATTGATTTACTTTAAATTGTGGATTTGCTGCCATTAGTACCTCCAAAAATTCCGTTTTTGAAATTTAACCGTTCAAGTATGTTTACTGATTATCTGAAATATTCTTGCTCACCATTTTGTAAAAGCTCTCGTCCGTGATAGCCACGGCGGCAAGCGAGGAGCTTTTGCCGATTCTTGAAGCGAGCTCGCCTCCGTCGGCATCAATTCTTATTTTCTCAACACCGTAAAATAGGCATTTATCGGTGATTTTTTTATGAGTATTATCGGAAGTATCCCCCGCCTCAATAACGAGATATACCTTTTTTCCTTTTTGCATCGCTTCGATTATCATCGGAACGCCGTAAATAAGCTTTCCCGCCTTTGACGAAAGCCCAAGCGAGCCCCAAAATCTGTTATCCATCATTGACCCTGCTCGATTTCCGCAGCAAGCGCGTCAAACACCTCGTCGGGAATAGCGCATTCAAGATGAGCTGCGAGCTTGCCGCTTTTTCTTGCCTTGTTAAAGCATTTGGCACTTGAGCAAATATAAACTCCCCTGCCGTTTTTTCTGCCCGTTTTGTCAAGCACAATTTCACCCTCGGGAGTTCTAACAACTCTCAAAAGCTCACCCTTTGGCTTTCTTTCGGTACAGCCGACGCATTGACGAAGCGGTATTTTCTTTTTTTGTTCCATATAAAATTATTCTGCCTTAATATCAATCTTGATACCCGTAAGTCTTGCAGCAAGACGAACGTTCTGACCTTCCTTACCGATAGCAAGTGAGAGATATTCGGGATCTGCAACGACCTTGCACATTCTTTCCGCAACCATTTCAACGGATGCAACGGGCGCGGGAGCAAGAGCTTCTCTAACGTATTCCGCAGGATCCTCGCTATATCTGATAATATCAATCTTTTCGCCCGCAAGCTCGGCAACGATAGAGTTAATTCTCATACCGTGATTACCGATGCACGCACCAACGGGATCAACCTCGGGATCTCTTGAATAAACCGCAATCTTTGCTCTTGAGCCTGCCTCACGGCTAACCCCCTTAATAATTACAACGCCGTCAGCAACCTCAGGAACCTCAAGCTCGAACATTCTGCGAAGAAGACCTGCGTGCGTACGAGAGAGAGTAACTATAGGGCCTCTGCCCTCTTTATTAACGTGAAGCACGTAAACCTTAACTCTGTCACCAACGGTGAGAACCTCACCCGGAATTTGCTCACTCTTCAAAAGAGTTGCGAAGCCGTTCGTGGTTTCAAGAAGGACGTTGCCCGTTTCGGGATTTATCTTGCTGACGATAGCAGTAATGATCTCGTCCTTTTGATTTTCGTAAGCCTCCTGAATAGCGCGTCTTTCGCCCTCGCGGATACCCTGGATAATAACGGATTTAGCCGCACCTGCGGAAAGGCGGCGGAAATTCTTGGGCTTAACCTCTTTTTCAACGAACGAGCCAAGAGTATATTTCTTTGCAATCTTCTTCGCTTCCTCAAGAGAAATCTGCGTTTCGGGATTTTCAACCACCTCAACGACTTCCTTTTGGTAATAAACCTTAATGTCTTCCTTCTTTTCATCGATAACGATGCGAACGTTTGCGTTGGTGCCGTATTCCTTCTTGAATGCGGAAACGAGAGCCGCCTCAATCTTTTCAAACATATACGTCTTGGCAATGCCCTTTTCCTTTTCAAGCATATCAAGGGCTGCGAATAATTCCTTGTTCATTTTTCTTTCTCCTTATTAAAAATCAAACACAGTGTGCATCTTTGCAATTTCATTTTTCTCAAACTCAACGTTCTCACCGTTGATAGCTATAACTACCTTGCTTTCATCGTTAAGTCCAACAAGTGTTCCCGTAAATGACTTAGAGCCGTTTTTGGGAGCATAAAGCTTAATTTCAACCTTTTCGCCCTCGCACATAGCTATGTGGGCGTCGGTCTTTATTTCCCTTTCAATACCGGGAGAGGTAACCTCAAGATAATAGGATTCGTCAATGGGATCTGCCTCGTCAAGCATAGGGTCAATGGTTCTGTGGAATTTCTCACAGAGATTAATATCAATGCCTTCCTCGGAGTCAATCGTAATACGAAGGATCTTTTTCGCACCCTCCTTAACGAACTCAACGTCCCAAAGGATAATATCCATTTCTTCCGCCACGGGGGAGACGAGCTCCGTTACCGTGCCAACGATATTTTTTTTAATCATATAAAAATCTGCCTTTTCAAGAATTAAGAGTGGGTCGTTTGGGGACCCACTCTCAGCTTAGTATGTCTCATTATAACACATCTTTTTTTATTTTGCAATAGTTTTTTATATTTTTTTGCATTTTTTTGTTTTTTGTTTCCTTTTTTATACAATTATATATAAATATTTGAAAATTATGTTTACAAATTGACTTTTTCGTGATATAATGTTAGGAAGATTATTATGATGCCTAATTATGCACTAATTTATAATCGCACAAAAAAGTTCAAAGGAGATTAAATCCAATGAGTAAAAACAATAAACAAAAAGTATTTTCAGGTTCTAATTATATTATATGGTGCTGTCTTCTGTTTTCCGTTGCCTTTGCAGGACTTTACGGCTTGGTAGATTTGCTCCTTGACGATTACCCTCAGTGGCTCGGCTTGGCGCTTTTCGGATTTCTCGCGTTTACCGTATTAATAGTGTTCTTCGTTTATAAGAAAAAGAGGGACGCCGAGATAGCGTTTGAAAACAAAACTCTCCAGATGGAAAAAGCAATGACAGGTCTTATGAAGGACGTTGACATTCCCTGCATCTTGACGCTTCCGAGTGGAATTATCGCTTGGTGCTCCAAGGGCGCGTATAAAATGTTTAACACCCACGAGAGTCTTTTACAAAAAAACATAAACGACCTTTGTGACGTTAAGGTGGATGAGCTTATTGAAACGCTTAATGAGGACGAAATTTTCGGCAACATAAATCAGGGCTCCCTCCCCGTTACCATTCTCGGCAGAAAATATGTGGCACAGATACACCGCCAAACTCTCGGAAAGAATTCCTATTATCTCATAACCTACACGGATCATACTGAATACTCTATGCTGCTTGATAAATACGAGGCAGAAACTCCGGTGGTTGCACACATCGTGCTCGATAACCTCAACGAAATTGCAGAGTACGTTCGCGTAAGCTACCGTGCAGCCGCAAACCAAATTGAAGAAATACTCACTCAATTTGCGGCAGATATGAACGGATTCATTCGTGAATATAATCGCGATAAATACATTATGGTATTTTCTAAGGAAAAATATAAGGAATGCTTAGAGAATAAATTTGAAATTCTTGAAACGATAAGAAACGTTCGCCTTGGTGACTCATCCGTCCCCGTAACCATATCAATGGGCGTTTCCACCATTGGCGATAACTTTGAAGAAAAGGAGAAAAACGCATTCTCCGCCCTCGAATTTGCTCTTCAGCGAGGCGGCGACCAGGTCGCTGTTAAAACCGAGAACGATATCGTCTTCTACGGCGGCAGAACAAAGGGCGTTCAGAAAAAGAGCGGCTCATTTGCAAGAGTATTTGCAACTCAGCTCGTTTCACATATTGCAAACGCAGGCAACGTTCTTATTATGGGTCACTCAAATCCCGACTTTGACGCAATCGGCGCGTGCGTCGGTATTGCAAGACTTTGTATGTGGTGCGGCGTTGAACCTAAGATAGTTATGAATACTCAGCACAAAAACTTTGAAGCGTGTACGGAAAAGCTTTTAATGCTTGAGGACTATAAAAACACCTTCGTTTCAGCAGAAGCAGGCCTTGACCTCATTCAATCAAATACTCTCCTCATAATCGTTGACGCAAACAACTTCAACATTCTTGAGTCGAGTGATATAGCTTATAACGTTGCGGATTTCATCGTAATCGACCACCATAGAAAGGTTGCTGAGTTTGAAAACGAGCCACTCTTGGCTCTCATTGACCCCTCCGCTTCCTCTGCATCCGAGATGATCACGAATATTCTTGAGCAATGCTTGCCAAACGATATTCTCTATAAGGAAGAAGCCAACCTTCTCCTCTCGGGTATTATGGTTGACACAAAGAACTTCACTAAAACCACGGGCACGAAGACCTTCTCAGCCGCTATGTATCTCCGCGGCATCGGCGCAAATTCCGAAATTGCGGGAACGTTCTTCCACGAGGATTTTGAGGACTTTTTAACCGAAGCAAAATTCAACACGAATGTGACTATGTATCTTGACAAAATCGCAATCACCGAAAGCAACGGCAACGACCCAAGCTTTGACAGAGTTGCGGCGGCAAAGGCGGCAGATAAGCTCCTCAACGTGCGCGGAGTTGAAGCTTCGTTCGCGCTTGTTTCCATCAACGATAGAATTCACATATCCGCCCGTTCAAACGGCAACGTAAACGTTCAGCTCATTCTTGAAAAAATGGGCGGAGGCGGTCACTTTGATTCAGCGGCGGCGGCAGTTTCAGGAAACGATATGAAGGCGGTTTTGTATCGCTTGAAGGATGCTATCGACCAATATTTTGCAGAAAATTAATTATTTTTAAAGATTTTTTAAGTTTTACAATATAAAATACGAAAAGTCAGGAGGACTTTAAAATGAAAGTAATGTTAACACAGGACGTTAAGGGTCAGGGTAAAAAGGACCAAATTATTGAGGTTTCCGACGGATACGCAAGAAACTTTCTCTTCCCCAAAAAGCTCGCTATAATTGCCGACGCAAAGGCAGTTAACGAGGCAAAGAACAAGGAAGCGTCCAATCTCCATAAAATAGAGGTTGCCAAAGCAGAGGCAAACGAAATTGCCGCAAAGCTTTCAAAAATCACAGTTCATATTTTGGCAGGCGGCGGCACGGAGCGTCTTTACGGCACCGTTACAAGCAAGGATATTGCCGAAGCACTCGCTAAAGAGTACGGAATAACGATAGATAAAAAGAAAATGCTTATGAATGAAGCCATCAAAACCTTTGGCACTTACAAGGTTGAGGTTAAGCTCTACGGCGCAGAGATTACGGGAACCATTACCGTTCAGGTATCTCCCAAATAATAAGAGGACTTAATATGAACGAAGAACTTAACAGAAAGCTGCCCTTCTCTCTTATCGCGGAGCAATCGCTTCTCGGCTCAATACTTATCGACCCCGCATCCATCAACGAGGTTGCGGACATCGTTAAGGCAGAGGATTTTTACATAACCGAGCATAAGCAGATTTATCTTGCGGCAACCGAGCTCTTTATGACAAACCGCGAAATTGACGTGGTTACGCTCATCGATATGCTCGTACATAAGGGCATTTATGACAAGAGCGGAGGAGAGGACTATATAAGAACTCTTTCAGAGGTCGTTCCCACCGCACTCAACGTAAAGGACTATGCAAAGATAGTCAAGGAAAAAAGCGCACTCCGTCAGCTTATTGAGGTTTGCGGCGAAATAAACGAAACCGCCTTCTCCGAGCAGGAATCCGCGGCGGGTATCATCGAGCTTGCAGAAAGCAAAATATTTGCCATCGCACAAGGCAGGGACACGAAAAATTTCAGACATATCCGCGACGTTCTCGGCGCAGTATATAACAATCTCCACGAGCTTTCGGTAAATCCCGAGGCGGCTCACGGAACGGCAACGGGGTTTTCGGGTCTTGACCGCGTGCTCGTCGGTATGGGTAATTCCGACCTCGTTCTCGTCGGTGCGCGTCCCGGTATGGGTAAAACCTCGTTCGCGCTCAACATAGCAACGAACGTTGCGCAGGCAACGAAGAAGAAGGTGTGCGTATTCTCGCTTGAAATGAGCGCAGAGCAGCTCGTTTCGCGTATTCTTTCAAGTGAAGCGCTCGTTGATAGCTACGAGCTTCGTTCGGGTAAGCTCTCGGACGATTCCTGGGAGAAGATCGCAGATGCAAGCTCACGTCTTGCCACCTGTGATATACTTATCGACGATACGTCGGGCATCACCGCAACGGAAATGAAGGCAAAGCTTCGCCGTGTGGATAATCTCGGTCTTGTAATCATCGACTATCTTCAGCTTATGCAGAGTGACAGAAGAATTGACAACCGTGTTCAAGAGGTTGCGGAGATCTCCCGTGCTCTTAAAATTATGGCAAAGGAGCTTTCCGTTCCGATTATTTGCTGCGCACAGCTTTCTCGTGGCCCCGAAAGCAGAACCGATAAAAAGCCGATGCTCTCCGACCTTCGTGACTCGGGTGCAATCGAGCAGGACGCGGACGTTGTAATGTTCCTTTACAGAAACGAATATTATAAAACCGATGCCGCCCCCGGTGAAAACAACGCGGCAAATATTGCCGAGGTAATCATCGCAAAGAACCGTCACGGCTCAACGGGTACGGTTAAGATGGGCTGGATCGGTCAATACACCAAATTCAGGACCATAGCAGATAATATTGAGGAATAAAAGGCATAAAGGGGGATAAAAATGAAAAACGAAAACAAAATTTCATATACCTCCCCCTACATCCTTGCAGGTCTTCCCAAAGAAACCCCCGTGCTTCTCGCCTTTTCAGGCGGCTCGGATTCAAGCGCGCTCCTTCATTTGCTTAATGAGGACGCGAAAGCCAACGGATTTACGCTCCACGCAGCACACTTCAATCATCAGATCAGAGGTGAAGAAGCAGAGCGCGATGCTAAATTTTGCGAGGAAGTATGCAAAAGCCTTTCCATTCCCTTTTATCTTGGAAAAGCAGATATTCCTGCGCTTGCCAAAGAAAAAGGAAACAGCATTGAGACAGAGGCAAGAGAGCAAAGATATGCATTTTTTGAAAGAATTATGCGCGAGAACAGCATTTCCATTCTTGTAACCGCCCATCACGCCGAGGATCAGGTAGAAACTATACTTCTCCACATACTTCGCGGAAGCGGACTCAAGGGTCTTTGCGGAATGCAGGAATGCAGACCGTTCTCAAATGATCTCCACCTCGTTCGCCCGCTTCTGAATGCTCAAAAGCGCGACATTATGGCTTTTTGCGAGCAAAACAAAATTGATTTTGTGACTGATAGCACGAACGATGATACACAATACGCAAGGAACGCGCTCCGATGCGATATAATTCCGAAATTATATGAGCTTCAACCAAATTTGTGCGACGTTTTTGACCGACTTTCAAAAAGCGCGCGCGATGCCGACGATTTCATTCTGGCAACGTCACTCGAATTTATCAATAACGAATGTAAAGATGACGTAACCTTGGAAAAATTCAATCAACTTCACAACGCGCAAAAATCGAAGGTGCTTTCAATTCTCTTTGAGAAAAAATTCGGGGCAACGCTTGAGCGCGTGCACGTCGATGCGATAATCGAGCTTTGCCAAAAGTCAGCTCCCCATTCTTCCGTGTCACTACCACTTAAAACGTGCGCAAAAATCGAAAACGGAAATCTCGTTTTTGAAGAAGAAGCGGAAAGCAACCGCAGAAACGCACTCGAAACAATCCCCTTTCGAAAGGGAATAATCGAAACGAACTGCGGAGCTATAATTAATATTGAAAAAAATCCCACGCAAAAATCAAATAACGATCCCAACTCGCTCGACGTCAGATGCGATCTGCTTGACGAGGGCGCGCATTTCCGCGCAAGACGGGAGGGCGACGTGATTTTTTCGGGAAAAATGAATAAAAAAGCCAAAAAACTGATAAGCGAAAAGAGAATTCCACTCAAAAAACGCGAAATTTTGCCAATCTTGGTATCCAAAAATGAAATTTTATGGATTCCCTCGGTTGCGGTTTGCGATAAAGTAAAGCTGGGCAAAATAAAGAGTGGCGATAACTTTTTTAGAATAACAATTAATTTTGAAAATTAACTATTAACATAATTCGGAGGTAATTAATGAAAAAAAACGGCTCAAGGGTAATACTTTTTTACCTCGCTTTAATTGCAGTAATCTTCGTTGCGGTGTTTGCCGTGCTCGGCACGTCCACCGAACCAAAGGATATCAATTTCAGCGACATAATGCACTATTTTGAAGAGGACAGAGTAAAGGAGTTTGAGGTTTCAAACGAAAACATCATTACTCTTGTTGTGTATAAGTCGGATAAGGTTGGCGTACTCACACCCGAGGACGTTGTCAATCTCGAAACCGAAAAAATCAGCTACAAGCTTCGTGACGTAACGATATTTAGAGATTCCTTTGAGAAATACGAAGGAAATCTCAAAAATCTTCAGGTATATGAATACGAGCCCCTCGCCGAATATCCTTGGTGGATTTCGCTCCTTCCCAACGTGCTTTTGATCATCGTGATGGTTGTTCTTGGCATCTATATGACCAAGCAGATGAATAAGAGCTCGGGCGGTATGATGAGCTTTGGCAAGGCAAAGGCACATATTCCTCAGGGGGATAAAAACAAGGTAACCTTTGCCGACGTTGCAGGTGCAGAGGAGGAAAAGGCAGAGCTTGTTGAAATAGTTGAATTCCTCAAGGATCCCGAAAAATTCGCAAAGCTCGGTGCAAAAATTCCCCACGGCGTATTGCTTGTGGGCCCTCCCGGAACGGGTAAAACACTTCTTGCAAAGGCAGTTGCGGGCGAAGCGGGTGTTCCCTTCTTCTCAATGAGCGGCTCCGACTTCGTTGAAATGTACGTCGGCGTTGGAGCAAGCCGTGTCCGTGACCTTTTCGCAACGGCAAGAAAAGCACCTGCTGCAATCATATTCATTGACGAAATCGACGCAGTCGGACGTCACCGCGGCGCAGGTCTTGGCGGCGGACACGATGAAAGAGAGCAAACCTTAAACCAGTTGCTCGTTGAAATGGACGGCTTTGGTACACACGAGGGCATTATCATCATCGCGGCAACTAACCGCGCGGATATTCTTGACCCCGCGCTTCTCCGTCCGGGACGCTTTGACCGTCAGGTTAGAGTTGGTTACCCCGACATCAAGGGACGCGAGGAAATCCTCAAGGTTCACGCAAGAAGAAAGCCGATGGAAAGCACGGTTGACTTCCACAAGATCGCGCAAAGCACGATCGGTTTCACGGGCGCAGACCTTGCAAACCTTCTTAACGAGGCGGCGCTCCACGCAGCAAAGAACAATAAATCCCTTATCGGTATGGACGATATCGAAAAATCATATATGAAGATTCTTCTCGGTCCTCAAAAGAAAACGAGGGTAAGAACCGAAGCAGATAATAAGCTCACCGCATACCACGAAGCAGGCCACGCGGTTGCTTCCTACTACTGTGAGCACACAGACCCCGTTAAATTCATCTCCACAGTTCCCTCGGGTAACTACGGCGGTGTAACGGTAAGCATTCCCGAGCAGGATACGTTCACATCTACAAAGAAGCAGATGTATGAGTCAATCATTCTTTCGATGGGCGGACGCGTTGCTGAGGAACTCATTCTCGATGACATCTCAACGGGCGCATCGGGTGACATTCAGCAAGCGACCAAGGTTGCAAGAAATATGGTAACGAGATACGGTATGAGCGATAAGCTCGGCACTGTTCTCTACGGCTCGGGTCACTCCGATACCGAAGTGTTCCTCGGAAGAGATTTCAATAACAATAAGAACTATTCCGAAAAGATCGCGGCAGAAATCGACGATGAAATCCGCGCAATTATCGAAAAGGCGTATGCGGAATGTAAGGCAATTCTTACGGAGCATATCGATAAGCTCCACCTCATCGCAGGTTATCTCTTAAAGAGAGAGTTTATGGACGGAGATCAGTTCAAGGCAGCTATGGAAAACGATCTCACATTCGATGAGATTGATGAAATCTTGAAGGAAAAAGAGCGCAAGAGCCAAGAGGAAAACGAGGCAAAGCGCAAAGCAGAGGAAGAAGAACAGCGCAAGGTTGAAGAGGAGCTTCGCCGCGAAAAAGAGGAGCGCGAAAGAATGATGAACGCACCCAAGGGCGAAACCTACGATGATTCCGATGCAAAATCCGAAGAATCGGTAGATAAAGAATAATTTTAAAGGACGGTTTGAAAATTCAAACCGTCCTATTTACTTTTCCTTTGTTTTGTAGTATAATATTGCTATAACTTCAAATTTTGATTTGTCGGGGAGTTGAAAAAGTTAGTTTAAATTAGGATTTTTCGTTCTTTTTGAAAAAAGAACCAAAAACTTTTTAAACGCTTGGTATTGATTAAAACCGCGCAAATCGTGATGTTTGATTTTGATCAAACATCACATAACGATTTTCTCGGTGTTGGCAGGCACCTCGAAAATCTGTGATTTGCTAATAATTGCATAGCCGTTTTGTTGTCAAAAACTCTATGTGCAGAGTAGCAAAGCGCGGTTTTTTCGTTTGCTTGCAAACGGAAAAACATTTGCGTTGGGCAGTGTAGCCACCAACGCGCGATTTGCGCGGAGTCTATGGAGTTAGCACGGACTATATGGCGACTGGGCAAAGCGCCATAAAAGTTTTTTGGTTACTTTTTTTCAAAAAAGTGACAATTCTTTTTCTTTCCAACTCC
>JAFVRQ010000055.1 GCA_017504245.1 Clostridia bacterium
ACTACGAAAACCACTATTTACATAGTGTTTTTCTAAAATTTACTTTGATGGTACGTAGCCGTAGGGGAGGATATTATCCTCCCGAAGAATAAAATTAGTTTGTGTTTATAAGCGGGTGCACGGAGTGCCCCCCTACAAGTTAACACATAGCCGTTTTGATAGCAAAATGGCTATGCACAAATTCGTAGGGGTCGGCGTCCCCGACGACCCGCTTGTAAGGACCGGCGTCCCCGACGGTCCACTCGCACAAGCTCCGTAGGGGTCTCGCTTTGCGAGTCCGTATATACACAAAGATACATTTTTCTTGAACGGACGACCAAAGGTCGCCCCTACGAGTGAGTACGTAGCCGTATTGATAGCAAAATGGCTACGCTTTTAGCAGCAAATCACGATTTGCGCGGCTTAAATAAATTCCCACGATTAAAAGCTTTTTGCTTCTTTTTCTCGAAAAAGAAGATACTTTTACTTTGTAACTTCTCTCGACAAATCAATATTTGAACTTATCGTAAACCCCAAACAACTCTTTTTTCTTCTCCTCACTCATCGGGCAAAGAGGGAGGCGATATTCCTCCGCGCAAAAGCCCTCCCTTGCCATCAACGCCTTAATCGGAATGGGATTAACCTCACTAAATATAGCATTTATCAAGGGTAAAAGCCGCAACTGTAGAGCTCGCGCTTCGTCGGCTTTTCCCTCAAACCAAAGTCTGCAGATTTCTCCAACCTCTTTCGGCAAAATATTAGACAAAACCGAAATCACACCCTTACTGCCAAGCGAAAGAGTGGGTAAAATCAAGTCGTCATTTCCGCTGTAAATATCGAGTCGATCTCCGCATTTTGCACATAATTTAGCCATATCGGAAACGGACGCGCTCGCCTCCTTTACCGCCACAATGTTTTTGTGGTTTGCTAATTCGTTATAAACCGAAAGGGGAATATTTACCCCCGTTCGCGATGGCACGTTGTAAAGTATGGTTGGCACGTCAACCGCATCAGCAATTTTTTTATAATGCTCGATCAATCCCTCCGCACTCGCCTTGTTATAATAGGGAGTAACCACCAAAACGCCATCCACCCCCACGTCGGCGGCGAATTCTGATAATTTTAGAGCTTTTTGAGTCGAATTAGAGCCCGTTCCTGCAATAAGAGGCACACGTTCCCCCACCTCGCGCACCGCGAACGCAATTAATTCTTGCTTTTCCTTTTCCGTCAAGGTCGCGCTCTCACCCGTCGTACCGTTAATAAGCAGCGCGCCAACTCCACCTTCAATTTGAAATTCAATCAATTTTTTCAAACCCGGATAATCAATTTCACCGTTTCTAAATGGGGTAATCAGCGCCGTGCATACCCCTCTGAATATAGTTTTCTTGCTCATAATGATGTTCTCCAATGATGTAAAAATATGTTCAAATTTTGATTTGTCGAATAGTTAGAAAGAAAAAGAATTGTCACTTTTTTGAAAAAAAGCCCCGTGAACCCCCAAAATTGCGCACGCTCGTTTCGGGGAACCCCTGACACCAAAAAACTTTTAAAACGCTACGCCCAATAGCCATATAGTCTGTACTAATTCCACAGACTCCGCGCAAAGTGCGCGCCTTCACTTCTGACGCGCTCGGCGCAAATGTTTTTCCGTTTGTAAACAAACGACAAAACCGCTCTTTGCTACTCTGCGCATAGAGTTTTCGATAGCAAAATGGCTACGCAAAACCCGTAGGAGTCTCGCTTTGCGAGTCCGTATATACACAAAGATACATTTTATCTTGAACGGACGACCAAAGGTCGCCCCTACGAGTGAGTACGTCGCCGTATTGATAGCGAAATGGCTTCGCTGTGGGTAGCAAATCACCGATTTTTAAGGCGCGCATTTATAATGCCTTAAAAATCGTTATGTGTCGTTTTGTTTCAAAAACTTATATCAAACTATCGAGCAAACCACCGTTTTTGCTCGCAAAATGAGGTTGTAAGACCTCAAGGTGTGTTTGCAGGGCGCACCACTATTTGTTCGCACCAATAAAACGTGCGGCGGGACACGATTTGCGGGGAATTTTGCCGCGAAGCTCCAAAAAAGTTTTTTGCGAGCTTTTTTTCAAAAAAGCGAAAATCTTTTCTTAACTATCTATTCGCTAAATCACAATTTCTCCCCCAACAAAAATTCAAAACCATATTGAAAAATAACGAAAAATATAGTATAATATACAATGACATAATATGTTGAAAAATGAAAATTGATATAGATAGGACGAAAAATGGACAAAATTATTATTAATGAAAAGGCGAAAACCGACCTATTAACGTCGGATTTTTATTATGATTTACCGCAGGAATTGATAGCGCAAACTCCCCTTGAGCCAAGAGATTCCTCTCGACTTATGGTAATTGACCGCGAAAGCGGAGAGATTACGCATAAGCACTTCTTTGATATCTGCGATTATCTTCGTGAGGGCGATACGCTCGTTATTAACGATTCAAAGGTAATTCCCGCGCGGCTTTACGGTCACGTAGAGGGCAGAGAAGAGGCAAAAATCGAGCTTTTGCTCCTCAAAAATCACGGACTTGACGTTT
Organism: Clostridia bacterium; assembly: GCA_017504245.1. Classification (GTDB taxonomy): domain Bacteria; phylum Bacillota; class Clostridia; order Oscillospirales; family CAG-272; genus RGIG4608. The sequence goes on from JAFVRQ010000055.1 coordinate 2,560, forward strand.
GGGAAACCCTTGTAAAACCGGGCAAAAGAGCGAAGGTTGGCTCAAAGCTCGTCTTTGGCGAGGGAGCATTGCACGGTGAGATCGTTGAGATTACCGAGGAAGGCAACCGCTATATAAAATTCAGCTACGATAGAGAAAAATATTCAAGCATTTACGAGATTTTGCATATAATCGGACTTATGCCACTGCCCCCATATATCACCGAAAAGCTTGAGGACAAGACCCGTTATCAAACGGTTTACGCGCGTGAGGAGGGCTCGGCGGCAGCACCTACCGCAGGACTTCATTTTACTCCCGAGCTTATGCAAAAAATCAGAGATATGGGCGTTGAGATTGTTCCCGTAATGCTCCACGTCGGACTCGGTACGTTCCGCCCTGTTAAGGCGGATAGGATTGACGAGCACGTTATGCACACCGAGCATTTTGCGGTGACGCAAAAAAGCGCAGATATTATCAACGAGCGCAAGGCAAAGGGCGGACGTCTTATCTGCGTTGGCACAACCTCTTGCAGAACGATTGAGAGCGTTGCGCACGATAACGGATTTATTCCTGCAGGTGAGGGTGACACGGGAATTTTTATCTACCCCGGCTATAAATTCAAGGCGGTGGATGCCCTTATCACGAACTTCCACCTGCCCGAAAGCACCCTTTTGATGCTTGTTTCCGCCTTCTACGATAAAGAAAAAATGATGAACGCATACCATACCGCAGTTGAGGAAAAATACCGCTTCTTCTCCTTCGGCGATGCGATGATAATCTTATAAATTGTGGATTTATAGAGTAGTTAGAAAGAAAAGGAATGTCACTTTTTGAAAAAAGGCTCGCAAAAAACTTATAAAGTGCTTTGCCCAGTCGCCATATAGTTTGAGCAAACTCCACAGACTCCGTGCAAAGTGCGCGTTGGTGGCTACGCTGCCCAACGCAAATGTTTTTATTGCGTAAACGCAACAAAAACCGCGCTTTGCTACTCTGCACATAGAGTTTTTGATAGCAAAACGGCTTTGCATATTCTCTGTAGGGGAGCACTCCGTACGCCCGCACCGATACGTTTGAAATATTCATTCGTACATTACTATTTTGATAATTTGTCTATAAAAAACGTTTAAAAGGTTTTTGATTCTTTTTTCAAAAAGAACGAAAAAATGCTTACTTAAACTAACATTAACTCTCCGATAAATCAAAATTTGAATAACACACTATAAACTTCAAGGAGGTACTATGTTCAACATAAAAAACAGCTCTGATTGGCTCACTTGTGAAAAAATCACAAAGGGCTGGTCGAGTGACGAAAAATATAAAATCGAAACCTCCGATGGACTAACCCTCCTTCTTCGAATTTCGGATATTTCCGCATACGGTTATAAGAAAAAAGAATTTCAAATAGTCGAAAAATATTCAAAGCTCGGCTTTGCGATGTCAAGTCCCATTGATTTTGGCATCTGCAACGACGGGAAGAATTGCTATATGCTTTTGACCTACGTTGAGGGCAAGGATCTTGAAGAAGCGCTCCTAACTCTTAGCGAAAAAGAGCAATATTTACTCGGCAGAGAAGCGGGCAAGATTTTAAAGAAAATCCACTCAATCCCCATTGATGAATGTGATATTCCCACCCAAACAAAAAGGGAAAGAAAGCTTTTTCAGTTATCTCGCTACGAGGAAGCAACGCATTTGCGAGTTAAGAACGATGAAAGCGTTATTGAATTTGTAAAAAACAACATCGACCTTATCTGGAAGCAAAATCCCGTATATCAGCACGGTGATTTTCATCCGGGTAACCTCATCTATATGAACGACGGCAAAATCGGAGTTATCGACTTTAACCGTTGGGAAGTTGGCGACCCCTATGAAGAATTTTATAAGCTCGAGGGCTTCGGAATTGAGGTCAGCATTCCTTATTCGATAGGTCAGATTGACGCTTATTTTGATGACGAAATCCCAAATGATTTTTGGGGCGCGCTCGCAGTTTATTGTGCCCACGCCGCGCTGTTTTCGATAAAATGGGCAGAGCAATTCGGTCAAAGCGACGTTGACGGAATGATTGAAAGATGCCACCGCGCTATGCAAAATTACGATAATTTTAACTCCATCGTGCCAAAATGGTATGATAAAAGCTTGAAAGCAAAATACATTTGAGGAAAATTTATGTGTTTTATCTGCAAAAGAATTGAAATGATAAAAAATAACGAAAATCCCTATTTCGTTAAGGAGCTTGAAACGGGCTACGTCGTTATCGGCGACCATCAGCATTTCAAGGGATACACGCTCTTTTTGTGCAAGGAGCATAAGACAGAATTGTTTGATTTGGAAAAAGATTTCAAATTAAAATATCTTGAAGAAATGTCACTTGTGGCAGAGGCGGTTTCAAGGGCATTTGGAGCAGAGAAGATGAATTACGAGCTTCTTGGCAACGGAGATACGCATCTGCATTGGCATCTGTTTCCGCGCCGTGAGGGCGATATAGAGAATTACGGAAACGGCGGCAAGGGTCCTGTCTGGTGGTATCCTATGGAAAAAATGTATTCTGCGGATAATTGCCCCACAAGAGCCGAGCTTGAAGAAATGAAAAATAAGCTTTTATATGAGCTTGAAAAATAAAAGATAAATTGGGATTTATCGGGGAGAGGATAGTTGAAGTAAATACCCTCTCCGTCAACCTTCGGTTGCCACCTCTCCCTGAGTGAGAGGCTTTGATTTGTAAGCATTCGCTTGCTGACTAAGAGGGATAGAATCTCAAACTAACTTGTCCATACATCACCGTTTTGATAACAACACGGCTACGCAATCATTAGCAAATCACAGATTTTGCGAATAAGTGAGCAAAATCGTCTTGTGTCAACTCGTTGACACGATTTGCGCGGAATTTGTCTATAAAAAGTGTTTAAAAGGTTTTTGGTTCTTTTTTCAAAAAGAACGAAAAAATTCTTATTCATACTAACTCTTTACCCCGAAAAATCAAAATCCTAAACACACCAACCCTCAGAAAGAAGAAATTATGAAAAACAAAAAAGTACTAATTATATACACAGGCGGCACAATCGGAATGAAGCGCACGGAGAGTGGTTACAAGCCCGCGCCTAACTTTCTTGACGAAGAGCTTCACTCAATCCCCGACCTTGCGCGCCCCGAGTTTCCCTTATGGGAGCTTCACGAAATGAGCCCACTCCTCGACTCGTCGAATATGACCTTAAAGGAGTGGAACGAGATCGGTCGCGTTATCTATGAAAATTATGAAAAATATTGCGGATTTGTGGTGCTTCACGGCACGGACACAATGGCATATACCGCCTCTGCATTGTCCTTCATTTTGCGCGGACTCAATAAACCCGTAGTTTTGACGGGCTCGCAGATACCTTTGTCCGAAATCCGAAGCGACGGACGTGATAATCTCATTACCTCCGTTCTTATCGCAAGCGAGGGGATAGCCAATGAGGTTTGCCTATATTTTTCGGGCAAGCTCCTTCGCGGCAACCGTGCGATAAAGATGAGCGCGGACGGACTCGTTGCGTTCAAATCGCCCAACTATCCGCTTCTTGCAGAAGTTGGAATTACCGTAAAATACAACAAAAGCGCATTGCTTCGTCACAAAGAGGGAACAAAACTCGAATATTTGCCATTTTCTAACGTGCCCATCGGTGTCCTCAAGGTTTTCCCCGGAATTCAGTTCGGACTTTTCGAGGATATAATGACCGAAAAGCTCTCGGGTATCGTGCTTGAAACCTTCGGCTCGGGCAATATTCCAAGCGGAGGGGACGAATTGTTACCAATTATCAAAAAGGCGTTTGCCTCGGGCTCGGTCGTGGCGGTCTGCTCACAATGTCCCGTCGGTACGGTAACGCTCGGCACATACGAAACAAGCTCCTCGCTCAAAAGTGCGGGTGCTGTCAGCGGCAAGGATATGACGACCGAAGCCGCGGTTGCAAAGCTTTACCACCTCTTTAGCTTGGAGCTTTCAAAGAAAGAAATCAAGCGCCTTATGGAGAAAAACATCGCAGGAGAATTAAGCTAATGCGAATAGATAAATTTTTAAGCAATATGGGTATCGCTTCGCGTACCGAAAGCTCAAAGGCAGCGCGTCAGGGCGGAATTTTAGTCAACGGCGCACCCGTCAAAAAAGCGGACGCCCATATAGACCCCGAAAAAGACGTAGTTACCTATCTTGGTCGCAAAATCGAATATCGAAAATATACTTATATTTTAATGAATAAACCCGACGGAGTGGTGAGCGCAACCGAGGACGGACGCGACAAAACCGTTATTGATTTGCTCCCCGAGGAATTGCAAAAGCTAAATCTTTTCCCCTGCGGGCGACTTGATAAGCACACCTTGGGACTTGTGATGCTCACCGATGACGGAGATTTGGCACACCGCCTGCTCTCGCCGAAGCACCACGTTAAGAAAAAGTATTATTTTGAAAGTAAATTCCCCTTGACTGAGGATGAAATATCCTATCTTGAAAAAGGCGCAACCCTTGAGGACGGCTATATTACAAAGCCCTCCGAAATCGAGCTTTTTGACGATAAAAAAAGCGGACATATCACACTCGTTGAAGGCAAATATCACCAAATCAAGCGAATGCTTGAATCGGTAAATAATAAGATAACATATCTTGAAAGAATCACCTTCGGTCCTCTCTCACTTGACAAAAATCTTGGCAGAGGCGAATGGAGATTTCTTTCAAAGGAAGAAATAGAATTGTTGGAGGCACACAAATGAACATTTTTGAAACACTCGCAAAGGAACTGAATATCACGCTCACTCAGGTTGAAAAAACCGTCGAGCTTATTGATGAGGGCAATACTATCCCCTTTATCGCGCGTTACAGAAAAGAGGTAACGGGCTCGCTTGACGATGAGATTTTGCGTAAATTTGAGGAGCGCCTTAACTATCTTCGCAACATCGAAAAGAGAAGAGAAGAGGTAACCGAGCTTATTCGCGCTCAGGAGAAGCTCACTCCCGAAATTGAAGAAGCAATTAAGAACGCGGTGACGATCACCGAAATCGACGATATTTACCGCCCCTTCCGTCCCCATAGAAAAACGAGAGCATCCGTTGCAAAGGAAAAGGGACTTGAGCCCCTCGCTCTCCTCATTCTTGAACAAAATGCTGCTTACGAGCCCTCTCTTGACGAAATTGCAGATACATATATCGACGCAGAAAAGGGTGTTGAAAATAGAGAGCAGGCATACGCAGGCGCGTGCGATATTATTGCCGAGAGCATTTCCGATAACGCGGAATACAGAAAGGAAATCCGCCGCCTTACCTTCGGATTTGGTCTTGTGACCTCAAAGGCAAACACCGAGGAGGACTCCGTTTACGCGCAGTACTACGATTATAGCGAGGGAGTTAAGAAAATCCCCTCCCACCGCGTGCTTGCAATTCACCGCGGTGAAAAAGAGGATTTCTTGAAGGTTGCAATCACTGTTGATAAGGATTTGATACTCAATTATCTTTATAACGAGGTTGTCGTTGCTGGGAAGAGCGAAGCGAAGCAATACGTTGAAAACGCTATTGTTGATAGCTATGACCGCCTTATCGCACCAAGCGTAGAAAGAGAGATTTACAACGACCTCTTTGACAACGCTTGCGAGGGTGCAATCGCGCTTTTCTCCGATAATTTGAAGCATCTTTTGATGCAATCTCCCATCAAGGGCAAGGTAGTGCTTGGCTTTGACCCCGGTTACGTAAACGGTTGTAAATTAGCAGTTGTTGACCCCGTCGGCAAGGTAATCGACACGGGAGTTATCTATCCAACAAAGCCCCGTCAGAGAATTGAAGAGGCAAAGCGCATCGTAAAGAGTATGATCCGCGCGCATAAGGTTGACGTTATCGCAATAGGTAACGGAACTGCATCTAAAGAGAGTGAAATATTTATTGCCGACCTTCTTAAAGAGGTTGAATATGATACGAAATATATCGTTATAAGCGAGGCAGGTGCGTCAATTTACTCCGCATCAAAGCTCGCGGCAGATGAATTCCCCGACTTCGACGTAATGCAGAGAAGCGCGGTTTCCATCGCAAGACGCTTGCAGGACCCCCTTGCAGAGCTCGTTAAAATCGACCCAAAATCCATTGGTGTCGGTCAGTATCAGCACGATATGAAGCCCGCGCGCCTTGATGAAGCACTCACGGGTGTTGTTGAGGATTGCGTAAACAGTGTCGGTGTCGACGTAAACACCGCTTCACATTCGCTCCTTTCCTATATCGCAGGCATTAACGCAACAAGTGCTAAAAATATCGTTAAATACCGTGAAGAAAACGGCGCGTTTAAGAGTAGAGCTGAAATTCTTAAGGTTCCGAGAATAGGAGCTAAAGCATATGAGCAGTGTGCGGGATTCTTGCGCGTGCCCGACTCCAAGTTTATTCTTGATAATACGGGCGTTCACCCCGAATCATACGAAGCGGCACTCAAGCTTCTTAATAAGTTTGAATATACGCAAGAGGACGTTAAGGCAAATAAACTCTCAATGCTTCGCGTAAAAGCGCAGAAATATGGCTTCTCAAAGCTCGCAGAGGAATTCGGCATAGGCGAGCCCACCCTTATGGATATTATCACCGAGCTTGAAAAACCGGGACGCGACATTCGTGATAGCTTCCCCGCACCCGTGCTTCGCGATGATATTCTCGGAATGGAAGACCTCAAACCCGAAATGCTCCTCACGGGAACTGTCAGAAACGTAATCGACTTCGGAGTTTTCGTTGATATAGGCGTTCATCAGGACGGACTCGTTCACATCTCCGAGCTTTCCGATAAATACGTAAAGCACCCCTCACAAGTAGTGTCCCTTGGCGACGTCGTAAAGGTAAAAGTCCTCTCCGTCGACCTCAAGAAAAAGAGAATTGCCCTTTCAATGAAGGGACTTAACTAATGGCAACAGTTGATGAAACGCTTGATAGATTAAGCCGCTCAAGATTTCGGAGTAGCTTCAAGCTCTCAAAAAAGGACGTTGAATATATGAACGAAAAGGGAATGGAAGTTATCCGTTCCCATGCCCGTGATTTCGTTGCAAAGAAGCTTGCGCCCGCATTTCCCGAAAATGACGGAAGGCAGACCGCAATGAGCGGTCATCCCGTATTCAAGGCGATGCACGCAACCGCCTGTTGCTGCAGAGGTTGTCTTAATAAATGGTATAACGTGCCAAAGGGAGTTGAACTGACCGAGCTTCAGCAAGAAAGAATAGTCAACCTATTAGCCGCGTGGCTCGAAAGACAATCAAATAACCTATGATTAAAAGCACCGAGTTTAAGCGGTGCTTTTTTGCGTAAAAATTGGGATTTATCGGGAAAAAGATAGTTGAAGTGAATACCCTCTCCGTCAACCTAAAGGTTGCCACCTCTCCCTGAGTGAGAGACTTGGGTTTGTGCTGATTTGCTAACTAAAAGGCTCGCCCTGTGGGAGAGCTCTGCGTAAGCGGTGAGAGGGGTATTAACATAAACTAACATTCCGACAAATCAAAATATCAAAACGCCACACATAACTATTTGCCAATGACCTACTTTTATCGCTCTAACGCAATCATTTGTGCAATTTTCACAAAAATTACCCCTTGCATTTTGTGATATTTTTGCAAAAACTAATTGTTGACAAAATCGCAAATTTATGTTATTATATATTGGTAACAAAAATATGCCCCATTAGCTCAGAAGGTAGAGCACATGACTTTTAATCATGGTGTCCGGAGTTCGACTCTCCGATGGAGCACCAGAAAAAGACTCAGGATTGTATTCAATCCTGAGTCTTTTTCAGTTAAATCCGCCTTCTGCGGAATAAATCCACTAACGCGGATGAAACATATGAACAAAATTCATTAAATAATAAAAAAAATCCTTGTAATCTTGACTTTTGTGTGATATAATTTATTTGGAATAATTTGAACTTTTATATTATAAAGGAGAAAATGATATGAGAAAGACGAAAATCGTATGTACGATTGGTCCTGCAACCGATAGCGAGGAGAGACTTCGCGAGCTTATGCTTGCGGGAATGAACGTTGCGCGCCTCAATTTTTCACACGGCACACACGAGGAGCACAAGGTAAGAATTGATAGAATTAAAAAGGTAAGAGAGGAGCTCGGGCTTCCCGTTGCGATCCTTCTTGATACCAAGGGACCCGAATATAGAATAAGAACCTTTGAGAATGATAAAATATTCCTTAAGGACGGTGACACCTTCACCTTCACAACCGACGAAATCGTTGGAAATCAAGAGAGAGTGGCGGTAAGCTACAAAAATCTTCACAATGACCTTGAGGTTGGCAACAAGATTTACGTTAATAACGGTCTTGTTCACTTCGTTGTTAAGGAGATTGTGGGTCACGATATAATTTGCGAGGTAACTGCGGGCGGCGAGCTTTCAAACAGAAAGAGTATGAGTTTCCCCGGAAAAGTGCTAAAGCAGGTTTATCTTTCGGAGGTTGATAAATCCGACATTCTTTTCGGAATTGAGCAGGACGTTGACTTTATCGCTTGCTCGTTCGTTTCCTGCAGGCAGGATCTTGAGGACATAAGAGCATTCCTCGACGAGCATACTCCCGATGATAACATTTCACTTATTGCAAAGATTGAAAATCAGCACGGTGTTGATAATATCGACGAGATTTGTCAGGCCTGCGACGGTATTATGATAGGCAGAGGTGATATGGGCGTTGAAATTCCCTTTGAGGAGCTTCCCAAAATTCAAAAGCACCTTATAACAAAGTGCCGCCTTTTAGGTAAGCGCGTAATCACCGCAACCGAAATGCTTGAATCAATGATTTATAATCCTCGCCCCACAAGAGCGGAGATAAGTGACGTTGCGAACGCCGTTTACGACGGCACGAGCGCAATTATGCTCTCGGGTGAGACCGCTATGGGTAAATATCCCATTCTTGCGGTTCAAACGATGGCAAAGATCGCCGAAACAACCGAGAAAAATATCAACTATAAAAAGAGATTTTTCAACACGGAATTCGATATTCAGAACAGTGTTGACGCGGTGTCTCACGCAACCTGCTCAATGGCGATTAATCTCAATGCAAGGGCTATTGTAGTTTGCTCCTTGTCGGGCAGAACCGCGCGAATGGTAAGCCGTTTCCGTCCCCCCGTGGACATTATCGGCATTTGCGTTGACCCAAAATCCGTTCGTAAGCTTTCGCTTTCCTGGGGTGTAACTCCCGTGCTTGGCGAGGCAGTTCCCACAACCGACGTTTTGTTCTACTCCGCATATAAGACCGCAAAGAGCTTGTTCAAGCTCGAAAAGGGCGACCATATCGTTATCACGGGCGGTCAGATTAACGGTAAGAGCGGCAACACAAATCTTTTGAAGGTTGACACGATCTGATATGAAATTTGAAGAAGTAACGAAAAAAGAAAACCTCATATTCGACGGCAAGGTTTTGCACGTATATTGTGACGATATTGTTCGTCCCGACGGTAAGGCGGCAAAAAGGGAATACGCAAAGCATCTTGGTGCGGTTTGCGTAGTACCACTTACTGCCGAAAACGAGGTCATCTGCGTAAAGCAGTTCAGATACGCACATCATAGAATGTTCCTTGAAATTCCCGCAGGCAAGCTCGACTATGCAAATGAAGACAGACGAGAAGCCGCTTTGCGCGAGCTTCGTGAGGAAACGGGCGCGCTTTGTGAAACCTTGACTCATATAGGGGATATAATCCCATCTCCCGCAATTTTGACGGAGAGAATTTCAATTTACCTTGCAGAAGGGCTCACCTTTACCGAAACCGAATTTGACGACGGCGAATTCATCGAAATCGTAAAAATCCCCCTTGCCGAGCTCGTTGAAATGACTATGCGCGGCGAAATCGAGGACGCAAAAACCCAAACCGCAATTCTCAAGGTTTGGTATATGAAAAACAAATAAACTTTACCTCGCCGGCGCGCGTGGGCGCGTCATCCTTGAGCGTAAGCGAAGGATCTTGGCGAAAATCAAATATAATCAGGGGCAAATTTTAATTTGCCCTTTATTAAAAGGATGAAAAAATGAAAAAACTACTTGTAATTGACGGCAACTCAATACTTAATAGAGCATTTTACGGTGTGAAGCTCCTCTCCAACAAAAACGGACTTTACACAAACGCGATTTTCGGTATGATAAACATAATAAATAAGCAGGTCGAAGCGGTGAAGCCCGACTACGCGGCGGTTGCCTTTGACCTCAAAGCCCCCACCTTCCGTCATCAGATGTACGATGCGTATAAGGCGGGCAGACACGCAATGCCCGACGAGCTTCGCGTTCAGTTTCCCTATGCAAAGCGCGTGTTACACGAAATGGGCTTTGCCGTGCTCGAAAAAGAGGGCTACGAAGCGGACGATATTTTAGGCACACTCGCAAAGCGCGCCGAAGAAAGCGGAATGGAAGCATTCGTACTCACGGGCGACCGCGACTCACTCCAGCTCATAACCGATAAAACGACCGTGCTCCTTGCCACGAACAAGGACACGCTCACAATGGACAGAAACGCGTTTCTTGAAAAATACGGAGTGGACGCAAGCCAATTCGTAGATGTAAAAGCGCTTATGGGCGATAGCTCCGACAATATCCCGGGTGTTGCGGGCGTTGGAGAAAAGACCGCGCTCAAGCTCATCTCGGATTTTGGCTCGCTTGACAATATCTATGCCAATTTACCGAGCGACAAAATAGGAAAATCCGTTAATACCAAGCTTGCAGAAAATAAAGATAACGCATATCTTTCAAGAACGCTCGCGCAGATCTGCACCGACGTTCCGCTTGAAGAAGCCCTTGAGGATATTGCATTTGTCGGCTTCAGAGATGGCGCGTATGACCTCTTTGCCGAGCTTGAATTTATGGGATTTATCAAAAAGTTTGGCTTAACGAAATCAAAAAATGCTCCCGCGCCTCAACCCGAAATAATTGAGGGCGAGCAGCTCGGATTTTTCACAACTCCAATAGAAGCAAACACCGAGAGGGCAGAGAAAAACGCAACCCTTGACGAGCTTTTGGCTTTTGAAAAATCCACTCCGTGCGCGCTTTCCTTTGAAAACGGTAATGTTTATATAGCAACCGATAGTGAAACCCTCGTTTGCGAGGATACCCCCGAAGCACTTCGTGAATTTTTGTGCGACACAGAGCGCAAATTTATAATGCACGATTGCAAAACCGCCTACCACGCGCTTTCAGGCATCGAATTTACAAATTGCCACTTCGATATAATGCTCGCCGCCTATGTTTTAAACGCAGGCGAGGGCTCGTTCGACCTTGAACGCTTGGCTATGTCAAATTTGTCACTCGTTCTTGACGAAAACACAAAGCGCGCCCCCGTAATCTACGAAATTTATAAGATTTTGAAGCAAAAAATCGAGGATTTGGGCTTTGAAAAGCTCTTTTACGAAATAGAAATGCCCCTTTCCCGCGTGCTCTTTGAAATGGAGCGCGAGGGCTTCAAAATAGATAGGGAAGGGCTTGTCAATTACGGGCTTTCGCTTGACGAAACCATTAGCGAGCTTGCAAATCGCATCTACGGATACGCGGGCAGGGAATTCAATATCAATTCCCCCAAGCAGCTTGGCGAAATTTTGTTTGAAACGCTTATGCTCCCCCACGGCAAAAAGACCAAAACGGGATATTCAACCAACGCCGAGGTTCTTGATAAGCTTCGTGCATACCACCCCATTATTCAAGACATTCTCGATTACCGCCAAGTAGTGAAATTAAAGGGAACTTATGTTGACGGCTTCGTGAAATTGCTTACTGAAGACAACAAAATCCACACCACGTTTAAGCAAACGGGAACGGCAACGGGACGTCTTTCCTCCGCCGAACCAAACTTGCAAAATATACCGATAAGAACAACTCTCGGCAGGGAGCTTCGCCACTATTTCATTCCCGAAAACGAGAATTACGTGCTCGTCGACGCGGACTATTCGCAGATTGAACTCCGCCTTCTTGCCGCAATTTCGGGCGACGAAAATATGATTGGCGCGTTCCTTTCGGGCGTTGATATTCATACCTCAACCGCCGCAAACGTCTTTCACGTGCCCGAAAGTATGGTGACGAGCGAGCTTCGTAAACGCGCAAAGGCGGTGAATTTCGGCATCGTTTACGGAATTGGCGAGTTTTCGCTCTCCGATGACCTCCACATTTCAATGAAGGAGGCAAAGGAGTATATCGAAAGCTATAAGGCAAGCTATCCGCTTGTTGATAAATACCTCAAGGACATCGTAGCCGAGGGCTATGAGCACGGCTTCGTTTCCACTCTTTACGGCAGAAGAAGATATATCCCCGAATTGTCGGGGCAGAATAAAATGCTCAAGAAATTCGGTGAACGCGTGGCGATGAATAGCCCGATCCAAGGCACCGCCGCGGATATAATCAAGGTCGCAATGATCAACGTCAACCGCCGCTTAAAAGAGGAGGGAATTGACGCAAAGCTCATTCTCCAAGTCCACGACGAGCTCCTCGTCGAAGCACATAAATCTTGCTCCAACCTTGCCGCGAAAATTCTGCGCGAGGAAATGGAAAACGCAATCACCCTTCCCGTGCCTCTCTCCGTCGAACTCACCGTCGGCGAGACGTGGTATGATAATAAATAATGTAAAAACTTTAATCAACCTTGATTTCAATCAGGGTTGATTTTTTAATTTGCAATCCCAATAAATTCCCCACAACTACTTGCAATTCATAAAAAATTGTGATAAAATAAATCTGCCAAACAAAAAGTTAATAAACCTTAGCTGTGTGTATTTTTATTTTTGATAAAAATGCAGACGCTCTTCTTTGCATACACGTTAGGGTTTTGTAAGGCTTTTTGTTTGGCGACAATTGGAGCTGTGCATTTTTAATGCGTCGGCTTCGGTTGACGCATTTTTTATTTTTCAAAAAGGAGAAACAAAATGAAAAAGCTTTTATTACTCGCTCTCGTTTTGTTGGCTTTGACCTGCTCGCTCGCTTCGTGCGGAAAAACGCCCGACAATTCAACAACAACCAAACCCACGGTTACCGAACCACCCGTACATACACATAATTATGCGGACTGGGATATTGTGAAAAATCCAACTTGTACAGAAAATGGTGAAAAAGTTCGCTATTGCTCTTGTGGTGAAAAGCAGAGTGAGGTTGTTGTTGCATTAGGACACAATCCTGCCGAAGTGATAGAAGAAAATCGAGTTGAAGCGACCTGCTATGCCGTGGGAAGCTATGATATGGTTGTTTATTGCTCTGAATGTAAGGAAGAGCTTGAAAGAGCAACGCATACGTTGAGCAAGGTTGAGCATATGCCTGCAAACGCGGTGGAAGAAAATAGAGTAAATCCCACACACGAGAAGGACGGAAGCTATCAGATGGTAGTTTACTGTTCAGTAGCAGAGTGCCACGCAGAACTTGAAAGAACAACGCATACTCTTGATATGCTTGTTCATCACCCCGGTAATGCGGTTGTTGAAAATGAAGTTGCGGCAACTTGCACATCAAACGGAAGCTATGATGAGGTTGTTTATTGCCTTGACGACGATTGCGGACATAAGGAACTTTCAAGAAAGACGGTTTCTGTGCCTATGGTTGCTCACACACCTGCAGAAGCGGTTGAGGAAAATCGCGTTGAAGCGACTTGTGCTCAAAACGGAAAATATGACGAAGTGATTTACTGCGTAAATTGCGGTACGCAGATGAGCAGAACGACTAAAACTATTGATGCTTTGGGACATAGCGAAGTGATTGACCCCGCAGTTGAAGCAACTTGTATCGAAACAGGTTTGACGGAAGGTAAGCATTGTTCTGTTTGTGATGAAATTTTAATTGCACAAAATGTTGTTGCGATAAAGGAACATACCGAAAGTGATTGGATTGTTGACGTTGAAGCCACTACCACCACTGAGGGCTCGAAGCATGCAGAATGTACAGTTTGCGGTGCAACAATTAAGACCGAAACAATTTCAAAGTTGCCAAAACCAGCATCAGAGGGGCTAAAATTCACTCTTAATAGCGACAAAAAAAGCTATTCAGTAACAGGTATTGGAAGTTGTAAAGATACTGATATAGTGATTCCAAGTACATATAATGGCTTGCCTGTGACGAGTATTGGTGAGAAGGCATTCTATTATCGCACATCGCTTAAAAGCATAGAAATCCCCAACTCCGTGACGAGTATTGGTGAGAAGGCATTCTATTGTTGCACATCGCTTACAAGCATAGTGATCGGTGACTCCGTGATGAGTATTGGTAGGGAAGCATTCTATAATTGCACATCGCTTACAAGCATAGTTATCCCCAACTCCGTGACGAGTATTGGTAATTATGCATTCTCTGGTTGCACATCGCTTACAAGCATAGAAATCCCCGACTCCGTGACGAGTATTGGTGATTTGGCATTCTTTTATTGCAAATCGCTTACAAGCATAGAAATCCCCGACTCCGTGACGAGTATTGGTGAAAGAGCATTCTATAATTGCTCATCGCTTACAAGTATAGAAGTTGATGAAAATAATGCATATTATAAGTCAATAGACGGAAATCTTTATGATAAGTATGCAAAAACACTTATTCAATACGCAATAGGTAAAGAGGATACAACTTTTGTTATCCCCAACTCCGTGACGAGTATTGGTTATTATGCATTTTATAATTGCTCATCGCTTACAAGCATAGAAATCTTCGACTCCGTGACGAGTATTGGTGGTTCTACATTCTATAATTGCTCATCGCTTACAAGCGTAGTAATCGGTGACTCCGTGACGAGTATTGGTGATTATGCATTTTATAATTGCTCATCACTTACAAGCATAGTTATCCCCGACTCTGTGACGAGTATTGGTATTTCTGCATTCGATGGTTGCTCATCACTTACAAGCATAGTTATCCCCGACTCCGTGACGAGTATTGGTGAAAGGACATTCTCTGGTTGCTCATCGCTTACAAGCGTAGTGATCGGTGACTCTGTGACGAGTATTGGTATTTGTGCATTCGGGGGGTGCTCATCGCTTACAAGCGTAGTTATCCCCGATTCCGTGACGAGTATTGGTGAAAGTGCATTCGGGAGTTGCTCATCGCTTACAAGCGTAGTGATCGGTGACTCCGTGACGAGTATTGTTTATGGTACATTCTCTTGTTGCTCATCGCTTACAAGCATAGTGATCGGTGACTCCGTGACGAGTATTGATCATGATGCATTCTTGGGTTGCTCATCGCTTACAAGCATAGAAGTTGATGCAAACAATGCTTATTATAAATCAATCGACGGAAATCTTTATGATAAGGATGCAAAAACACTTATTCAATACGCAATAGGTAAAGAGGATACAACTTTTGTTATTCCCGACTCCGTGACGAGTATTGGTAATTGTGCATTCGAAGATTGCACATCGCTTACAAGCATAGTTATCCCCGACTCTGTGACGAGTATTGGTCATTATGCATTTTCTAGTTGCTCATCGCTCATAAGCGTAACAATCGGCAACTCCGTGACGAGTATTGGTAATGGTGCATTCTATTATTGCACATCGCTTACAAGCATAGTTATCCCCGACTCCGTGACGAGTATTGGTAGTGAAGCTTTCTATAATTGCTCATCGCTTACGATTTACTGTGAGGCGACATCAAAGCCAAGTGGATGGGATTCTTGGTGGAACGAGTCTAAGCGTCCTGTAGTTTGGGGTTACAACCCGGAATAATTGAATAAAATCAACGGCGAGTTGCTTTGGTGACTTGCCGTTTTTTGTGGTCCAAAATTTGATTTATCCGGGAGCTGGTTTGTGTAAACACACGGATGCGCAAAGTACGCCCCCCACCCCTCACCCTTCACCCTTCACCCTTCACCTACACTCACACTCACACTCACACTCTCACTCTCACCCTCACCCACCCCCGCGTGTCATCCGCAAACTGAGCTTTAGAAGACCGAAGAATCTTGCGCGGAGCACAAACAAAACCACGATCGAAATCGCAGAACCAAAAGCCTTCCCCTGAGGGGAAGGGGGACCGCTTGCGGTGGATGAGGAGAACACGGTTTGTACATACAATCGCCTTTCTCCACAAACTCTGTAGTGGACGGTTCCTTCGACGTCCCGCTTCCGCTCCCGCCCCCTCGCGACCCACCTTCGCCCCACCCCCGCGTCCTCCCACCCAC
>JAFVRQ010000056.1 GCA_017504245.1 Clostridia bacterium
CGGAGTATCCTCCGCTCATATTCCTGCATCGGAGTGTTATGTGCCTCCGATTATAAAAAATGGTGGAAACAATAGGGCTCGAACCTATGACCCTCTGCTTGTAAGGCAGATGCTCTCCCAACTGAGCTATGCTTCCATACCTGCCGTTCTTCCAACGGCAGAAGTTATTATATCACAGTCAAATTTAAATGTCAATAGTTTTTTTGCAAATTTTTTCTGAAATTTTTATTATTCTTGAAACATTTTTTCGATGTCTTCGCGTGTGAATATGTGCTTTTTGTTACAGAAGCGGCAATTTACCTCCAATTGCTCCTCCTTGCCCTCGACTACCTGCTCCCAAAGCATTTTTTGAAGCTCGGGCTTACCAAGAGAAATGAGAGCGCGCTCCATTCTATCGCGTGAGCAGTTGCAAAGATAATCAACGTCAAGCTCGTCAAAGAGGTCATATTCAATACCTTCAAGAGCAATTTCGGCAATCTCAACGTTTGAAAGTCCTGCTTCGAAGAGGGAAGAAACGTTTGCAAGCTTTGGAACGTTTTTTTCAATCGCGGCAATCGTTTTATCGTCCGCGAAGGGAAGGAGCTGAATGAGGACTCCGCCTGCCGCACGGCAGGTGCAATCCGTTTCAACAAGAACTCCGAGCGCGCAGACCGTTGGAATTTGCTCGCTTTCCGCATAATACTGCGCGATGTCCTCGGCAATCTCGCCGCTTACAATCCTGATTGAACCCGAAAAGGGGATTTCCGCGCCCGTGTCACGAATAACGTTTAAAAGTCCTTGACCAACCGCGCCGCCTACGTCCAATTTTCCGTTCGGCTTTAAGGGAAGTTCAACGTCGGGATTTTGAATATATCCGCGCACGTTTCCGTAGTAGTCGCCAACCGACAAAACTCTGCCCGCAGGGCCGTCACCGCCGAAGCAGACCGTGATGCTATCATCTATATTTCCAAGCATACAGCCCATAATTGAGGTCGCGGTGAGCAAACGTCCGAGCGTTGCGCTTGCCGTGGGTGTGGTTTTGTGATATTCAATTGCCGTGTTTACGATGTCGGTTGAATTGATAATGTGTATTCTCGCGCTGCCGTCACTTGTCATAGCGCGCAAAATTTTTGATTGTGCCATTTTTTAATTTTCCTTTTGTTTTTATTGATTGAAAGAAGTTACAAAGAAAAAAGATTATCTTCTTTTTCGAGAAAAAGAAGCAAAAAGCTTTTTTATCGCGCTACGCCCAGTAGCCGTATTATTTGTGCTAACTCCACAGACTTTGCGCAACTCGCGTGACTCACTTCTTCGCGCTCGTCACAAATGTTTTCATCGCACTCGTGCGATAAAAACTGCGCCTTGCTACACTGCACATAGACATTTTGATAGCAAAACGGCTTCGCTTTGCGCGGATTTTTTATATCACACGATTAAAAGCTTTTTTGGTTACTTTTTTCTCGAAAAAAGTAACATCCTTTACTTAACTAACTTTTAAATATCCTTACCTGCAAGCTCGTCACAGATGAGGGTGCAATCGGGGTGGTTGCGCAAGATAGTTGCAGGGACGTCCTCGCGGATTTCTCCGTTTACAAGCTCGTTTATTGCATATGCCTTTCCGGAGCCGTTTGCAAGGATTACTATTTTCTTTGCGTTCATAATATTTGAAAGTCCCATCGTGAACGCCTGACGGGGAACCTCATCTATTGAATTGAAGAGGCGTGAATTATCCTTAATTGTGCTTTCGGCAAGGTCAACGATATGAGTTACGGAGTCGAAGGGTGTGCCGGGCTCGTTAAAAGCGATGTGACCGTTTGAGCCGA
Source organism: Clostridia bacterium (assembly GCA_017504245.1). Classification (GTDB taxonomy): domain Bacteria; phylum Bacillota; class Clostridia; order Oscillospirales; family CAG-272; genus RGIG4608. The sequence goes on from JAFVRQ010000056.1 coordinate 1,803, forward strand.
TGCCGAGAATCTGAATGTCTTGCTGAAGCTCGTCAAGAAGCGCGTTATAGCGCGTGCATTCCTCGTCCTTATCAGCTGCTTTTCCGTTTTCGATATGTGTGTTTTCAAGCTTGATGTCGATATTTTTAAAGAGATTTTCTCTCATAAAATAAACGTAGCTCTGGTCACTGTTTACGTCAAGACCAACGTATTCGTCGAGATTTACTGCGCGGCATTCTGCATAAGAAGTACCGTTTTGCTTGTGATCCTCAGCCATTTTTGCGTAAAGGCCTAAGGGTGTTGAGCCCGTTGCAAGTCCAAGCACTGCGTTTGGCTTATTTTTTACAACGTTAAGCACTATTTTGAGCGCTTCCTCGCTCATTTCATCGTAATTTTTTACCTTAATAATCTTCATAAGTACCTCCGATTAAACTTAAAAATTCACCAAGTAATTATATTCCAACAAATTCGGATTTATTATAGCAAATTTTTAGATTAATTGCAATATTTCATTTAAAATTTTCGATAATTTCTTTGGCTTTATCGAGCAAAAGCGATTTTTCGTTCTGCGTTGGGTCTTCAATTACCGCTTCGAGCAAGGAATTGAGCGTTTTTCCCACGAGTGCGCGATTTTTTTCGCAGAGGGGGAGCAAAACCTCGCCGCCAATGGCTAAATCGGATATTTTTAGCGGTCTTTTTTGCTTTTGCTCGCTCAAAATTGCCTCTTTGAGTGGGGCGAAATCCTCGTTTTTCATCCAAGTGGAGAGGACTTCAAGTGCTTCGGGAAGGATATTATCATATAAATTAAGGAAATGCCTTGCAGATTTTGGCAAATTTGAGTTTGGGGCAGGGAAGTCGCGCACTCTGCAAAGGCGCAAAACCTTCTTTTTTTCTTCGTTTGAGGGGCGGAGCGAGTTGAGTATGTTTTCGCGCTCGGTTTCGGTATAATTTGAGAGCAAAATTGCAAGGCGCGTGGCAAAATTGCCGTTTGATGCAAGCGTTAATTGATTAATTTGCTCGGTTGTGGGTGGGAAAACGTCGAAAATATTTTGCCATACGTCGCATTCGACCATTTTTTGAAGCGAATATGCAACTCCGCTTGATGCAAAAAGGCGTTTCAGCTCCGCAAAAATTCGCTCGCGCGCGATGTTTTTGAGCAAGGACGCGCATTTTCTTGCGGCAAGAAGCGTATTTTCTTCGATTTCAAATTCAAGCTGAGAGGAAAAACGGAACGCGCGCAAAATCCTGAGCGCATCCTCGCGAAAACGCGTTTCGGGGTTACCCACCGCGCGAATAATTTTATTTTCAAGGTCACGCTGACCGCCAAAAGCATCTACAATTCCTTCATTTTCGTTATATGCCATCGCGTTTACCGTGAAATCGCGGCGCGAAAGGTCTTCCTGAAGCCTTTTTGAAAAGCTCACGCTTTCGGGGTGACGGGAATCGCGATACTCTCCGTCTATGCGGAACGTGGTTATCTCGACCGGGTGGCGCGCGCCGTTTCCCTCAAGCAAAACGGTAACCGTGCCGTGCTTTATCCCCGTTGGAATTGTGCGGAAATCGGCAAAAACGGACAAAATTTCGTCAGGCGTTGCGCTCGTCGTCACGTCCCAGTCGGACGGCTCTTTACCGAGCAAGGAATCCCTGACCGCGCCGCCTACCGCGTATGCGGAATAGCCCGACCTAGCGAGTAGCTCTATGCAATTTTTAACGTAAGTCGGGTGTTTCATAAGGGTTCTCCTTTTTGAAAAGTTAGTTATGTACCAATCGCTCAAGCCGTTTGGACTCCCACTTTTGAAAAAAGTGGGGCAAAACAATCGCTTGGTGTGTTCAGAGTCTGCGTAAATTTTCGACAATTTGTTTTTGAACAAATAATCGGTTTTGAAAGCCCAACACCACCCTTACGTACAAGTACGACGGTCGGCATTGAACTTTCAAAACTACGAAAAACACTATTAACATAGTGATTTTCTAAAATTTACTTTGGTTGTGCGTAGCCATAGGGGAGGATAATATTCTCCAATGAAAAAATGAAATTAGTTTGTGTTTATAAGCGGGTGCACGGAGTACCCCCCTACAGGTTGGGCGCATCGCCGTTTTGATGGCGAAAAGAGATAATTGGGTATTAAAAAATGAGCAAAATCATTATGTGTTGTTTTGCTTTAACTAACTTTTAATTATATCCTTCACAACCTCGCCGGCGAGGATGAGGCCTGCGACGGGGGGGACGAAGGAGCAGGAGGCGGGGGACGTTCTCCCTGAGGTGCCATTTTGCTCCGCGCCCTCGATTTCGTGGGGCGTTATTGGAATTTCCTTTGAATAAACTACTTTGAGGTGCTTAATGCCTTCTTTTTTACAAAGTCCGCGCATCACTTTTGCAAGTGGGCAGACGCTTGTTTTGTGAATGTCTGCAACCTCAAATGCGGTGGTGTCGAGCTTATTGCCCGTTCCCATTGAGCAGATTATGGGTGTTCCGACCTCGTTTGCGCGTTTAACGAGCTCCATTTTGCCTGAAACTGTGTCAATGGCGTCAACAACGTAATCGTATTTTGAAAAATCAAATAGATGCGCCGTTTCGGGAAGATAAAAGACGGGATATTTATTGATTTTAACGTCGGGATTGATCTCCTTTGCGCGCGCTTCTGCTACGTCAACCTTGAGTTTTCCAACCGTTTTCGTGGTGGCGAGGATTTGGCGGTTGATGTTTGAAGCAGAAACCTCGTCGGAGTCGATTACGTCTATTTCGCCAACTCCTGCGCGTACAAGCGCCTCAAGCACATAGCCACCCACTCCGCCAATGCCGAAAATTGCAACGCGGCTTTTCTTCAACTTTTCAACCGCTTCCTTTCCAAGAAGCATTTCCGTTCTTAAAAATTTTTGCATTTTGTTACCTTTTGTTGTTTTTTATATTTCAAATTTTGATTTATCGGGGAGTTAAAGTTAGTTTAAGTAAGGATTTTTTCGTTCTTTTTGAAAAAAGAACCAAAAACTTTTTAGACGCTTGGTATTGATTAAAACCGCGCAAATCGTGATGTTTGATTTTGATCA
>JAFVRQ010000057.1 GCA_017504245.1 Clostridia bacterium
GATTTATAGGGATGTTTAAAAAGTTATTTGAGTACCAATTTTACGCTTTTTGAAAAAAGCTTGGCAAAAACTTTTATGGCGCTTTCGCCAGAGATTTCGCGCAAATCGTGTCGCTTTATGAAGTAAAGCGACACATAACGATTTTGCTCATACATTCGCAAAATCTGTGATTTGCTACTGTAATTGTAGCCGTATTACTATGAAAAGAGCTATTGTTTAACTAAGTAAATTTTAGAAAACAACTCTGTAAAGAGGGGTTTTCGTAGTTCGCCACATAAAATTCACGTTGAAAATTTATTTTCATAAGTGGGTTTTATGGAGCGAACCGATAATTCGTTTGCGAATTATCGAAAATTTACGTCGAGTCAGTACAACCCCAAGCGATTGTTTTGTCGCGCTTTTTCAAAAGCGCGCGCCCGCCGCGTAGGCGATCTTAATATTAACTAACTCCCCTACAAATCAAAATTTGAAGCGGGGACACGGAGTGTCCCCTACGTTGATTATGCTATGAAATTCTCCTATAAATCTAAATTTGAATGAGTATATAAAAAAGCGAACCTTAGATGAGGTTCGCTTATGTTGTTATTCAATTTCCTTGACGTTTGAAGTCGGAAACACTTTTGCCATATAGCTTTTTGAAAACTCGGCTAAAGTAGGCGGGGTCGTCAATTCCGACCATTTCCGCTGCTTCGTAGGCGCGGAGCCCGAAGCGCTCGATATAGATCTTTGCCATATTCATTCTATACGCGGTGAGGTAGTCAATTATAGTAGTTCCCTTCACCTGCTTGAAAATTGCGTGGAGATAGTTAGGAGTGAGTCCAAATTCCTCGGCAATTTCAATAACGCTTATCTTTTTGCGGTAGTTTTTAATAATATATGAAATCACCATTTCGCTATACGCAACCGCGCTCGTTGGAAACGCCTTTGCATCAAAGGCAACGGTGTCCATGCTCGATTTCGTCACTCTGCTCATAAACTCTATAATGAGGGAAAGCGCGCGCGTTTCCTCTCCAATTCTCTCACCCGGCTTGCAGGCGAGAATTTTCTTCATATAGGGCAGGATCCAATCGAATTGAAGCGTTGAAAGTCCTTCCTTGGGGAACAAAAAGCGATTGCCTGCGAGCAAATTCTTCATAAGAGTGCGCGTATCGTCCTCGGAAAGATGCTCGGAGTCGATAACGTTTACCCTAAGTCCGCATTCAAGTCCCACGGAAAGCATTTTCACGGGGCGCTCGTCCTCGGTGTAAATCTCACATTTTTCGCCAAAAAGAAGCGGATAGAGGTGCCCCGATTCGCACGCGAGCGCGCCGCTCGGAGTTTGGCAAACACATTCGCCGCCGTCTATAAAGCAAAGCTCGAAAAGATTTTCGTTTTTGTTCACCACAGCGTGATAATCACTTGCCACAACCACGCAATTATATTTGATTTTTGGTATCGTTGTTAATTCAATGTCATAAAAAAGCACGTTTTTTTCCTACTTTCGATATTATTCGACTATATCATACCACAAAATAATAGATTTGTCCAACATTTTTTGAAATTTTATCAAAATAATTTATTAGTTTTTCAAACAAACGATTATAAATTTAAAAATAATTGATAATTATTACTGATTGTTCTTGACAATCTTGTCAGTTTATGGTAAAATTTAAGCATAAAACCTTGAAAGGAGAAAATTTATGGCTAAAAAGTCAAACGTAAATCTTAGTTCACCCCTTCTTTACATCGTTTTGGGCTTGCTTCTTGTAATTTTCAAGGCGCAGATGCTCAACTGGGCTATGACAATAGCAGGTATATTCTTCATTGTTACGGGTATAATCGACCTTACAAAGAGCCGTACCTCAAGCGGAGCTATCAACCTCGTTATTGGTATTCTCATCCTTGTTCTTGGTAATACTCTTCTTGGCGTGGTACTTATCGTTCTCGGTATTCTTATTGCCGTTAAGGGACTTATAGACCTTCTTGAAGTATTTAAGGGCAAAAAGAGAAACGCGCTTCAGGTTGTATTCCCCGTTATTTCAATCGTTGTTGGTATTGCGCTTGCGTTCGGTAATCTTCTCGGTGACCTCATCGTTATTATCGGCGTGCTTCTTATCATCGACGGCGTACTCGGCCTTCTTGGAGCTAAGAAATAATTTATTCAGTATAAAAAGCCCTCGTTTTGAGGGCTTTTTTGCGTTTGTAGGGGGTATAAATTGGGATTTAGCGATGCTAAGCACCGCAGTTATATTCGTCCCCCGGCGAGTGATATTGCTACGCAGTGATATTTGGCTTTCGTCAAGTGATATTCGCTTCGCGAGCTGAATAATGGGCAAATAAATACCACCGTTCGCTTGCGAACAATACACTTGCGAGCTTTGCGAGTAATATAACTAATCGTAAAATCAAAATTTGAAAAGTCAGATTTTCTCAAAAATGAGTTTTCTTCCCTTTTTACGCGCGGAAATGAGCCCCGTTTCAAGAAGGAGCTTTTGCGCGCTCCAGAGCTTCATTCCCTTTAATTTGAGGGATTTTGAAAGTGTTTCGCGATCAAATTCACCGTTTGGCAGGAGCGGAAGTGTTGCGTTTTTGACATCCTCTATATTATTTATGTAATCAAAAGAATATATCTCTCCCGCGACACGATCCACACTCGTTGCGCGGATCTTTTTTTGCTTTCCGTAGCCGTCGAGCAGGCGTACCTCGTCAATTTCCATAGACACAAAGCAAAAGGACAGTCGCTCGTTGCCAAGAAAATCCTTTAAATAGTGCAAATCGGCAATTCCACTCGCAAGGTTTTCGTGCTTTGAGGAGAGGCGGGGCACTTTTACCATCTCGCCCGATGCTTCATCAAGCCAAATAATTCTGCGGTTTTTGGCAAGTGGACAAACAACAACAATTTGATAATCCGTGCTTTCGAGGTAAAATTTCAATTTTTTCGCAAGATTCCCAAGCTTTGCGGTCTGAATTTCATAAACGATACCGCCGGAGCACGCATCGGCTACAAATCGCCCGATTTTTACCTCGTGGCACGCTTCGTCAGGACAAAAATGCTTCTTCAAGGACGCGTGTAAGGAGCGCTCCATATACGTCGTTATTAAATTTTCTGTTTTTTCTGCAGTAAATTTTTCGTTCATTCGCTTCTCCTTTCGCGTGAATTTACATATTATTATATGGGGATAATAAATTGGGAGTAAAAGTTAGTTTGAGTAAGGATTTTTTTCGTTCTTTTTGAAAAAAGACCCGTGAACCCCCAAAGCTCATAAATATCGCTTCGGGGAACCC
>JAFVRQ010000058.1 GCA_017504245.1 Clostridia bacterium
CACCGTTGGAACGATTTGCGCGGAGTTTAGTAGTGTTTTCGCTAACTTCACGGCTACTCTTTTACCCACTTTTAAAAGTTTTTTGGTTCTTTTTTTTCAAAAAAGAACAACATTTTTATTTTTGTAACTACTCGATAAATCCCAAGTTATAGTTTTGCGCATAAAAATGATATCTAATAAGGAAATTTACAAAAGCATCTTGAAAAATGCGCAAATATAGTGTATAATTACATTAGTATGTACATTTACGAGGTGAATTAATGTCAAAAATAAGGAAAGTATATTTTAGAAAGCTTTACGCGAGAATTTCGATTTTAATTGCAAGCATATTGCTTTACATATTTGCTCCGTCACAGTTTGACGTCGTTGACGGTTGGACTTTCTTTAAGAAATTTTCTCTGTTTCACATTATGTGGCTCGTTTGGGTTTTCGATATGATAACTCAGCTTATTCCCGTTAAGAATATTGCGCTTGGCTCTCAGAAGCTTTTCAAGGGGAAATTTCGTCCCTCGCTTCATAAATTGCTTGATTGGGACAAGCTTGGTGATTATATCAAAAAAACAAATAAAGCCGCGGGAAAGGTGATGGCTGCGTGGGCGGCTCTTATAGCGTTTATCGGCGCTTTGAAGCATTTTAAGGTTATTGAAAACAAGCATATACTTCTTATAAGCATCGCGTTTTACGTTTGCGATTTGATTTGTGTCCTTATTTGGTGCCCCTTCCGTTTGATGCTTGGAAATAAATGCTGTACGACGTGCAGAATTTTTAACTGGGACCATTTTATGATGTTCAGTCCGATGATTTTTGTAAATAGCTTTTTTGCAGGCTCATTGTTCCTTTTGGCACTCATTGACCTCGTGGTTTGGGAGATAATGATATATCTTCACCCCGAAAGGTTTTGGGAAAACTCCAATATGGCGCTCAAGTGTTCGGAGTGTACCGACAAGCTTTGCACACAGTATTGCCAGAGATTGAGAAATAAATAGCAGATATTAAAAAAACCGCAGGTTTCTGCGGTTTTTTGTGTGTTAAATGGGATTTAGCGGGATGTTGAAAAAGTTAGTTAAATCAAGATCGCCTGCGCGGCGGGCGGTCACTTTTTTGAAAAAAAGTAACCAAAAAACTTTTATCGCTTGGTGTGTTCAGAGTCTGCGTAAATTTTCGATAATTCGCAAACGAATTATCGGTTTTGAAAGTCCAACACCGCCCTTACGTACAAGTACGACGGTCGGCATTGAACTTTCAAAACTACGAAAACCACTATTAACATAGTGATTTTCTAAAATTTACTTCGCTAAACTATAGCCGTTTGAGAACGAAACGGCTACGATAACGGTAGCAAATCACCGATTTTTAAGGCGCGCATTTATAATGCCTTAAAAATCGTTATGTATTGTTTGATTTTAATCAAACAATACGATTTGCGCGTATTTTGTTAACAACCAACGTTTAAAAAGTTTTTGGTGCCAGGGGTTCCCCGAAGCGACATTTATGAGTTTTGGGGGTTCACGGGTCTTTTTTCAAAAAGAACGAAAAAATCTTAATTTAAACTAACTTTAACTCCCCGACAAATCAAAATTTGAAGTGTTTCAAATTACCAAAAATCTGCGTTTGATTGCGGTATCGGTTTCGGAGATGGAGTTTCGTTTTTTGATTGCTGAAACGGGCTCTCCGTATTTTTTTGCTACGCTCCAGAGCGTTGCCTCTCGGTCGGGATAGCAGAGCAGAAGCTCATCGTTATGCTTATCTCGGCTTTGTGTGAAAATCATTTCGGAAAGAAGTGTTGCTTCGCATTCATCAAGCACAAAAACGTCAAATTCAAGCTCGGAGTCAAGGAAAAGGCGTTCGCCGTCGCTTCGAGCTTTGCTTGAGGCAGCATTAATCTTTGTAAAGTATTTCTTGGGTGAATCATTATCGATTGCCTTACAATCAATGTCATATTTGAAGGGGGCGCTGATGGTTTTGCAAGCATATTCGCCATCAAGGAAGTGAATTACTTGGTAGTCGCAACGTCCTTTTATGGAAATGCGTCCGTTTTCGAGGGTGTGCTCCTCTGCGTGAGCCGTAGCGCAAACATCCACTACCTTAGAATCTCTTGAAATTCCGATTTCTTCAAGGGAGTTAACCTCGTTTTGCGTCAGATTGACGTTTGTGCATTTAAGTGCGCGCGGTATTTTGATATTTGAATACGAAAGCTCCGTTTCCTTTTCGGTGGAATACGCATCGGCAATATATGAGGATTGGTCATTTTTTTGTGCGCGGGCGTAAAGAGCTACGGTTGCTTCAAGGGATATTCCGTTTTCCTGAACCTCGATTTTTTCGTCTTTTGCTAGACCTTGGCAGGAGCATTCGTAGGTGCTGTCAACTCCTTCGCAGTCAAAGGATTTTGAGAACGGAATTTTTCTTATCGCGCATTGCGGGAGGGCGCTTGCGGAATCGTTGCAGTAGAGTACCTTTAAAATCACCTCGCCGCGCACGTTGATTTGCGAGCTCTGGGCGATGCATTCGCTTACGGTAACGCTTGAATAGCAATCAATAGCTCTTATGCTGTCGCTCGCTGCATCGAGGGGGATAAAATCTGTTACTGTTTCTTCATCACAATTGCTTACTTTGATTTTTGCGCGTTGCGTTTTATTTACTAAATTTTCAACGCTTGCGATATTATGTGAGCCGACGAGGTTGGGACTATGAAGCTCGGGGGAAAATCCGAGCGCGTGAATTGATAGCTTTGATTTCAGATTTAACTTTCGGGGGCCTAAAACCCTTGCACTGACGTTTTCAGCGTTTATATCGCTGACGAGGGTTAGTTCGTCGGGATTTACTGCATAAAAACCGAAGTCGAGGGGAATTTTGAAGGCATATTTATCGTTAAGATTAAGTGAATAAAGCTCACCGTCCGCCCCGAGATAGAGGATTTTATAGCAGACGTCACCGTCAAGCTGCGCGCTCGCGTTTGATACGTATTCCGAGGGCGGAACAACACAGGGAACGACGGAGAGCAGGCGTCTTATCTCGCATTTGTAGTCGGGGAGGGTGAAATCGGAATTTAATTCGCTTGACAAATGCTTATCACACACGGGCATTTGCGGAAAATAACCAAGTTCATTTTGAGAAGAATTCATAATTTGCTCCTTTGCTTTTTGATAAATACTATTCGCTTCTGTGACAAAATATGAATAAATGCTTGACACAAAATTTGCTTTTTGATATAATTTTATTAGATAAATAAAATGGAGGATTATATGGCTAAAAAAATGATAAGATTTTTTGCGGCGGCAATTATTTTTTCTGTGTTGCTTCTTGCTTTTTCCGGTTGCAATCAACCAATAGATAATACAAATCCTAAAAATTCAGACAAAAATGGTGCTTCAAGCACGCAAGATCCGAATGACACGTCAATTCCCGATCCCGATGATATTGTGAAAGAGCCCGTTTTGATCTCTTGTCTTGCCGGAACGCCAAATTGCTATAAATTTGACGGCACGACATTGACCTTTACAAGCGTTAGCGCGGACTCGATTTATGCTATCTTCGGCACTTTTGAGGGGAATATCGTTATTGATACGGGTGATAACTATAAATTTGAGCTTGAAATGCACGGATTTACCCTGATTTGCGATTACACGAGTCCCATTACCGTTTTGAGCGGTGACGAGGTCGATCTTAAAGCAAAAAAGGATTATGATAATTTCATTTACGATAATCGCGAGGCGGTTGACGGTGCTGACCAAACGCAAAAGGCGGCGGCTATTTATTCGGAGGTTGACCTTGAAATCTCGGGTAAGGGAAAGCTCGTTGTGAATTCAAAAAACAACAACGGAATTCACACCAAGGACGATCTTCAGGTTAAAAATATTACATTAAGAGTTATTTGTATGGACAATGCTCTCAGGGGTAACGACAGCGTTGAAATTACCAATGCGTACACTACCTTGATTGCATTCAAGGGAGATTGCGTTAAGACAACCAACAGTCATATCAGCGCAAAGACGGGTAATCAGAAGGGAACTGTTTATATTGCGGGCGGAACGCACAGATTTTCTTCCGCTTGCGACGGAATAGATTCGTCCTTCGACGTTGTGATTGAGAATTCAACCGAGTCTGCTACGGTTTTGGACATATTTACGAATAAGTATTCCGAGTTTTCGGGCGACGTTGCTTTTACCTCTGCAAAGGGAATTAAAGCGGCTAATTCCGTGACGATTAGGTCGGGTAGGATTAGTATTATGTCCTATGATGACGGTATTTCCGCGAAAAATGACGGCGGCTTGCTTGAAAACGGCAACTCGCCACGATGCGACGTTACGATCTCGGGCGGAACGGTTACTATTAAAACCAATGGAAAGGGTATTGATGCCGATGGAACCGTGAACGTTACCTCAAATAACGTTACTATTGATGAATTTTGTGAATAAATCATATCGGAGCAGAGCATTCTGCTCCGTTTTTGCGATAAATTGGGATTTAGCGGTTAGAAGTTACAAAGAAAAGAAATGTCACTTTTTTCGAGAAAAAAGTAACCAAAAAAGCTTTAAAACGCTACGCCCAATAGCCGTATGGTCTGTGCTAATTCCACAGACCTCGCGCAAATCGCGCGTTGGTGGCTACACTGCCCAACGCAAATATTTTTCCGTTTGCGAACAAACGAAAAAACCGCGCTTTGCTACTCTGCACATAGAGTTTTTGATAGCAAAACGGCTACGCCTTGCAATAGCAAATCACCGATTTTTAAGGCGCCTGTTAAAATGCCTTAAAAATCGTTATGTGATGTTTGATCAAAATCAAACATCACGATTTGCGCGGCTTTAAGTAATACCAAACGTTTAAAAAGTTTTTGGTTCTTTTTTCAAAAAGAACGAAAAAAAACTAATTTAAACTAATTTCTTCTCCCCGATAAATCAAAATTTGAAGTGTAGCCATTAATCAAAATATCTTTTGAGTAAAATCCCTTGCAAAAGGGGGAAAGATATGGTATAATGAAATAGATATGGTAAAAAGCAAAGAAAGAGGTTATTAAAAATGGCAAAAACTGTTCAAGATATTCTCGCCCTTATAAAAGAGAAGGGCATTAAAATGGTAGATTTTAAGATGGTTGACATCAACGGTCAATACCGTCACGTAACTATTCCTGCGGACAATTTCTCCGAGGAGGTTATGACATACGGCATCGGCTTTGACGCTTCAAACTACGGATATGCGGTGGTTGAAAAGAGCGATATGGTGTTTATTCCCGATCCTGACACGGCACTCGTTGACCCATTCTGCGACATCCCCACGCTCTCTATGACGGGTAATGCGATGATTATTGATTATCCTCAAAACCGTCCCCTGCCTCAATATCCAAGAAACATCATTCGCGCAGCGGTTGACTATATGAAGGCAAGCGGCGTTGCTGACGAGATGAAAATTCTCCCCGAATTTGAATTCTATCTTTTTGACAACGTGGGCTGGAACGTTTCGGGCAAGGAGATTTCCTCTCACATCGATGCAAAGCAGAGCTATTGGAACAGCGATAGCGAGGGCAGGGGGGTGATCGTTCCCAAGCAGAAGAATTACCACATTGCAAAGCCCTTTGACACGTCTTATGAATGCAGAAGTGAAATGTGCCTTCATATGCTTGACGCGGGTATTGAAATTAACTATCATCACCCTGAGGTTGCGGCGTCGGGTCAGTTTGAGATCGAACCCCAGCTTGGCGAGGTTTTGCATATGGCAGATGCCACGATGATGATTAAATATATCATTCACAACACGGCTCTTAAATACGGCAAGAGCGCAACCTTTATGCCTAAGCCCATCTACGGTGAGGCGGGAAGCGGTATGCACGTTCATATGCTTCTCTTTAAGGACGGTGCGCCCGTGTTCTCCGACGATAACGGCTATGCCCATCTTTCCGAAACCGCGCACTACTTTATGGGCGGATTGCTCAAGCACATCGCATCTCTTTGCGCTATTACAAATCCCTCAACTAATTCGTTTAAGCGTTTAGTTCCCGGCTTTGAAGCACCTGTGACGGTTGGCTACGCAACCTCAAACAGAAGCGCGGTTATAAGAATTCCCGCATATGCAAAGAGTCCCGACAAGCGCCGCTTTGAGCTTCGCAATCCAGATGCTACCTGCAATCCCTATTTCTGCTATGCGGCAATCCTTATGGCAGGTCTTGACGGCGTTAAGAACAAGATAGATCCTCACGCAGAGGGTTGGGGACCTTACGATTTCAATCTCTTCCACCTCTCCGACGAGGAAAAGGCAAAGCTCAAGGGCTTGCCCACGTCTCTTGATGCGGCACTCGACGCGCTTGAAGCGGATCACGATTACCTCACCGCGGGAGGAGTATTCCCCGAGGAGCTTCTCAAGAACTTTATCAAGACGAAGAGAGCAGAGTGCGCAGAGCTTGCGAAAATTCCCACACCTGCGGAATTTGATAAGTACTATAATCTTTAATAAAATCAAACCCGACGTTTTTCGTCGGGTTTTATGGAAGTAATATGAAAATAAAAAACATTATATTTATAATTTTGATATGGATTTTCGTTGTGGGAGCTACGGCTTTTGCAATCAAAATTTATGATAACGAGATGATAACGTATGATTTTTCAGTAAACGATACTTTGCCCGATGGTGAAGGAAAGAACGTTAGGGTGATTTTGCTTGGCGGTCAATCGAATGCGTCGGGCTGCAGCCGTGACGATTACTTGCAAAAATACGTTTCGGAAGAAAAGTATGCGGAGTTCAAAAACGGCTACGAAAACGTGTATATCAACTATCTTTCGGGTGCGAAGAGGTCAAATGGGTTTGTAAAATGTGCCACGCTTCAAGGGGAGATGGACGGTTGCTTTGGCCCTGAGCTCGGAATTGCGGAAAAGCTTCACGAAGAGTATCCCGATGAGATGATTTTTATCATTAAATGCGCGTGGGGAGGCACAAATCTCTATGATCAATGGCTCTCACCCTCAAGTATGGGTAAAACGGGAGGGCTTTACAAGCAATTCGTTGAATTTGTCAACACGAGCATTGCCTATCTTGAAAGCAAGAATTACAACGTGAAAATTGAGGCAATGTGTTGGATGCAGGGTGAGTCCGATTCGTTTAGCATAAAGCACGGTGAAAAATATGAAATTCATCTGAGGAATTTTATAAAGGACATCAGAAACGAATTTAGAAAATATGCTTCAAGGGACGGAATCGCGTTCGTTGATGCCTATATTGCCGACAATCCTGCGTTTTGGGTATATTGCGACCTTGTGAATGCTTCAAAAAAGGCGGTTGCGGACTCTTCAAATATGAACGTTGTTATCGACACGATAGCTCACGGCCTCACTTGCGATAAAGAACCCGAGGGGGCGCCCGACCTTGCGCACTACGACTCTATGAGCGGACTTAAGCTTGGCAATCTTTTTGCTATAGAAGCAATAAAATTTTTCGATTGATTTTTCGGAGGCGAAAATGATAGTTGACGTTTATATTTCTGCCATTGATAACAACGAGCCTATTGGCAAAATTGAAAATGAAGCTCGCAGGCAGGAGATTGAAAAAATATCAAACGAACGAGTGAAGCGCGAGAAATATTGTGCGTGGAAGCTCTTGTGTCACGCCTTGAAAAATTCATTCGGACTTGAGGCAGAAAAGCTTGATTTTGGAAAGCTTGAGTGGGGTGCGTGGGTACTTGACGGAGCGGAATTTTCCATTTCACACGGTGACGGTGCCGTGGCGGTTGCGGTTTCAAAATCGGGAAATCCCGTTGGGGTTGACATTGAGCGGGTTCACAAGTCGCGCTCGGATAGAATGGCGGAATTCATTATGAATGAAGGGGAGCTTGCGGCTTTTAATTCCTTGCCCAACGATGCAAAAGAGGAGCGATTGATTGAGATCTGGACTATCAAGGAAGCGATTTTTAAGACGAAGAGGGCATCGAATTTTATTCCGCGCGAAACGGATATTGAGTCATATCCGACTAAAACCGTGAAGCTTGGTATTAAAAATCAGGAATATATTTGTACGGTTGCAGGGTGGGGCTCCGAAAACGCGCGAGTTTTTATTGAATAATACTAAACAGAAGTACAGGATTATTTGGAACGTCTTGTACTTCTTTTTTTGTTTGTTTTTCGGTTTTTATATAGGCAAGGGGAGGGGGGCTTTGCGATTTTTTTCTTGTTCGCATAAACGAAATTTTTGAGGAATGGAAGATGCGAAATTTTCGCATATGCGAACAAAACAAAATATCAAAAAAATCAAGAAGCTTGGAAAAAATGTGGTGAAAATGGGGTTAATTGGGCAAAACAATATGATTTATATAATTATTTTGATATTTGAACTTTTTAAAAAGTGTCTAAAATGGGGCGTTTTTAGACATAAAAATATGTCTAAAACAGGGGTGTTTTAGACGTATACAAGATGAAAAAAATATGGTATAATTATAACGTAAACCTAAGATGGTGATCAAAAAATCACATTTATAAGGAGAAAAACTATGAAAAGAACGATTAAGTTATTATTAGTTATTTGTTGCGTGGCGATGGCGGTTATGCTTTCCTCCTGCGAGTGGACTTGGAAGGGAACTGAGCAAGCTCCTACGAAGGCGACGGTGAAGCACTCCTGGATTGAAGCGGATTGCGAAAATCCGAGAACTTGTGCTAAATGTGGCACAACCGAGGGCGAGGCACTCGGTCACAGACCTGAGGAGGATGACGGTAACTGTGTTACCGACGTGCTTTGTGAAATTTGCGATAAGGTGTTGACACCCGGATTTGCGCATACGCCGTTTGAGGACGACGGTGATTGCACGACTGAGGTTCTTTGCTCTGTTTGTAACAACGTTGCAATAGGGGCAAAGGGAAATCACGTGGGTGGCTCGGCAACCTGCGTTAGCGGTGAGATTTGTGAAACCTGCGGCACGGAATACGGAAAGGTGGCTCCCGATAATCATTCCTTCGATGCAGAGCTTGGAGAATGCACGGAGTGCAGCTTGAAGATTGCTATTGATGCAACCGAGATGACACCCGAGGAGCTCAACGCAGCGGTGATGTATAGACTTGGCTTAGGAATTAAGGATATACACGTTACACTTGTTTCCACTCCCGAGGTTGAAATGTTTACCGCTATTCGCCGCGCTCTTCTTGACGTTAAGGGCTTGGCTAACGGAAGTATTACTCTTACTCTTGCGGGTGTGACGGTTATTCCCGATCACAGCACAAGCGCATCCGACGGCTCGGCTATATTTGGCAGGGTGAGTGGTGACGTTGATTACACGGGCGATACAATTCTTGGCAGAACTGTTACCGCAGAGGAAAACCTTTTAGACCTTGGCTCAGTTAATTTGCCCGACGTTATTTCAATCGGTCAGTATGCTTTTTATCATTGCGATTATTTGACCACTCTTTATGCACCCAAGGTTCAGACGATTGGTATGGACGCTTTTGCTTACACGGGGCTTACGTCTGTTGAGCTTCCCGAGGCAACAACGATTGGTGCATTTGGTTTTAGCGCTTGCGTTGATCTTACGAGCGTTAATCTTCCAAAGGCAACCTCGATTTCAGGCGGTGCTTTCCTTGGATGCACCAAATTGACGAGCGTTGTTTTGACTGCAGAGGGTACGGTTACTCTCGGAACGAGCGTTTTCGGTGCTTCGGATCAGTGTTTGGCAGAGAATATTGATCTTGTTCTTAATCTTGATAAGCAGAGTGAAGTGACAGACAATATTTGGAACGGTTACACGTTCAAGTCCGTTCAGTTTCCTTGCGTGGACGGAACGGTAAATCACAGCTTTGGATATACTGATAACGGCGACGGAACCCATAAGAAAGTTTGCTCCGAGTGCGGTTATATGGAAGTGGATAATGAAAAGCACACCGCCGCACCCGACAGCTATGATTGTATCTGCGGAGCGACCGTTATAGCCGTTATAGACGGCACATTGGGCGGTAAGACAGAAGCTACCGAGGAAGATCTTGCGGCGATGGTGGAATTGCTCAGGAGCTATATAGAAAACGGAATGACCACGATTATCGTAACAGGTAGCCAACCTGCGAAGCTTCTTGAAAGCGGATATCTTATTCCGGTGGTATCCCTTGCTTTTGAGCAACTAACTTATGTTTATCAGGACGAAAATATTGACAGCTATTGGGGTACAGTTGATTTAATTTATCAGGATGTTACAGAAATTGTAGAATACGAATTCTATGTTTGTGATGTGCTTAAAAGCATTACTCTCCCCAAGGTAACAAAAGTAGGTGACAGAGGCTTTTGGGCTTGCTATTATTTAGAGACTTTGACATTCGGTTCGGTAGTTGATGATATTACCGACAATAGTGGAGAGGTGTTTTACGACCTTGGATATGAAATCGATGGCTGCAACCTTGTTCTCAACTGCGGACAGTTACAAGCCGCAATCGATTACCAGCCGAACCCCGATACCAATACTTGGTGGAATACCGAGTGGAAGAGCATCACTCTGACCCACACCGGCGAGTGCGACGAATGCAAAGCACAGTAAGCATCACAGTATAACCGAAACAACAACTAAATAAAAAGAGCTTGCGACGGCAGACTCAAACCATAAGCGGTGAGCAGGGATGCTTGCCGCTTTCCTATAAATTGGGATTTATAGGGAAGATTGCAATAATATATGTTTGTGTTAGTAGCGGACGCACACAGTGCGCCCCTACAATGATAGAAACAGTTTTTTAGTAAAACAATAGCCAATTTGCCAATATAACGGCTATTGTTTGACAAAAAAGTAACTTAAAAACTGTAGGGGCGCACTGTGTGCGCCCGTGTGTTTACGAAAACTATCTCCTCGACAAATCAAAATTTGAAGGTGGGGAAGGGGGCAGGTTTTGGTTGGTGTGGGTTTCTTTGTCAATTTTTGCATTTTTGTGCAATATGCCGATATTGACAAATGAATATATCTATGATATGATGTACTTGGTGGATTTTGTTAAATTCACTCTTGATTAAACAGCGTTTGAGGAAAACCGCAGGAGCGAATATTTATGCTGCCGAGAAGTGCGGCCAAAAGTAACGCAAAAAGGAGAAAAATATGTCAACAGTTACACTTAAGCACGTGTACAAAATCTATGACAATGCAGACAAAAAAGCTGCAGGTGAGCCCAAGCCCGCCGTTTCTGATTTCTGTATGGAAATTCAGGACAAGGAATTCATCGTTTTCGTAGGTCCTTCCGGTTGCGGTAAGTCAACAACGCTCCGTATGATCGCAGGTCTTGAGGAAATTTCTGACGGTGAAATCTGGATCGACGATACGCTCGTTAACGACGTAGCCCCCAAGGACAGAGACATCGCAATGGTATTCCAGAACTATGCTCTTTATCCCCATATGACCGTTTACGACAATATGGCGTTCGGTCTCAAGCTTCGTAAGATTCCCGACGTTAAGCGCGACAAGGATGGCAACGAGGTTACTTATATGAGAAAGTATACCAAGGCGGAAATCGACGAAAAGGTTCAGCACGCGGCTAAAATTCTTGCTATTGAGGATTATCTCAAGAGAAAGCCCAAGGCATTATCAGGCGGTCAGCGTCAGAGAGTTGCGCTTGGTAGAACCATCGTTCGTAACCCCAAGGTATTCCTTCTTGACGAGCCCCTCTCTAACCTTGATGCAAAGCTCAGGGCGACGATGAGAAGCGAAATTATTAAGCTTCACGATCAGCTCGGTGCAACGTTTATTTACGTTACTCACGACCAGGTTGAAGCTATGACGATGGGTACAAGAATCGTTGTTATGAGAGATGGCTTCGTTCAGCAGATCGGCGCACCTCAGGATCTTTACGATTATCCCATCAATACCTTTGTTGCAGGCTTTATCGGAACTCCTCAGATGAACTTCTTCGACGGTAGAATTACTCCCGACGGTAAGATTACATTTGCTAACAATCAGACAATTAAGCTCTCTAAAGAAGCGCTTGCTAATTTTGATGAAAATAAAATCGGTAACGGTCTTGATATTATTATGGGTATCCGTCCCGGTGACCTCAAGGTTCTTGACGCAGAGAACGATATGAGCGTAACTGCAAGAGTTGAGGTTATTGAAGCTCTTGGTAACGAAACTATCATTTACGCTGACCTTGACAAGAATGCCGAGGTTCACCTTGAAAAGGGTCCCACAAGCATCGTTGCTTCCGCAAAGCTTAAGAAGAACCCTGCAAGAAAGAGCGAAATCATTTTCGGTCTTGACGAAGAAGCAATACACATCTTTGACAAGGAAACTGAAACGAGCATTAGAAAATAATTTTACATATAAAGCCCCTGCGGAACATATTTGCTCCGCAGGGGTTGTAATATTTTGGAAAAATCCCAACGGAATTATCGAATTAGCATACTAATGTAGTTCGCATTTGATTAATAATAAAAGCGCCGAGTTTCAAACTCGGTGCTTTAAAAAATACCTATGGGGTGGTATGGGATTTTGAGTTGTAAAAAAAGAGAAAGTCCTTGATTTCAAGGGCTTTTTTTGATGGAGAAGATTAGTTTGATTTTTAGCATCGTTTTTGCCGATTTTGGATTTTTAAATTTTGATTTATCGGGGAGATAGTTTATGTTAATAACGGACAGGCGTCCTCGACTGTCCGTTTTAAACCCAAACTAACTATTCAAACATCTCGATAAATCCCAATTTATATGTTTATCACATTTCCTTGACAAATTTTTTACATAGTAGTATAATATTTATAATAAATCCTGCCGAGATTAAACGAGAAAGGAAAATGCTATGAAAAAGATTTTAATACTCGCTCTTGTTGTGTTGGCATTTTGTTTCGCACTTGCTTCGTGTGTTTATGGTGATCAAACAACAACTGCTACAACAACTCAAGAGCCTCCCTTAAAACCGCCTGTGGAGAAGAATCATTCCGAAGGTCTTGTGTTTTTGCTTGAGGATGACGGTAAAAGTTATTCCGTAATAGGTATTGGCACTTGCATCGATACAGAAGTTGTAATTCCAAGCACCTATAAAGGGTTGCCTGTGTCATGTATTGGTGATTATGCATTCACAAATCGTAAATCTCTTACAAGCATAGTAATTCCCAATTCCGTGACGAGCATTCGTAGAGATGCATTCTATAATTGCAGATCGCTTACAAGCATAACGATTGGAAACTCCGTGAAGAATATTAGTGATGATGCATTCCGTGGTTGTACATCGCTTAAAGATGTATATTACACCGGTGATGTTGCAGATTGGCTTGGAATTAGTTTTGTAAGTTCTGATTCTACACCAATGTTTTATGCAAAAAATCTTTATTTTAATGGTGAACTTGTTACAAACATAGAAATCCCTGATTCAGTTACGAGTATTGGCGATTGGGCGTTCTTTGGTTGCTCATCGCTCAGAAGTGTAGAAATTCCTGACTCCGTGACAAGTGTTGGTATTGGTGCATTTAATATGTGTAAATCGCTTCAATATAATGAATACGATAATGCGATATATCTTGGAAATACCAATAATCCGTATTTGGTATTAATTGAGCCTTTAAGTACGGATATCACTAGTTACAAAATTAATGAAAATACTCGAATAATAATGAACAATGCATTTAGTGCTTACTCATCGATTATAAGCATAGAAATCCCCGACTCCGTGACAAGTATTAGTAAATATGCATTCGCGGGTTGTAGATCCCTTATAAGTATAGAAATTCCCGACTTCGTGACGAGTATTGGTGAATATGCATTCGGTAGTTGCGAATCGCTTACAAGCATAGAAATCCCTGACTCTGTGACGAGTATTGGTGATTATGCATTCGAAAATTGTTCATCGCTCACAAGTGTAGTAATTCCTGACTCTGTGACGAGTATTAGTAGACATGCATTTGCGTATTGCTCATCGCTTACAAGTATAGAAATTCCCGACACGGTAACAAGTATTGGTAGTGCTGCATTCTTTGATTGCAAATCACTTACAAGCATAGAAATTCCCGATTCTGTGACGAGTATTGGTGGTTCTGTGTTCTCTGGTTGCAGATTGCTTACAAGTATAGAAATCCCCGACTCCGTAAAGACTATTGAATATGGTGCATTCTCGGATTGCTCATCGCTCACAACCGTGCAAATTCCCAACTCCGTGACGAGTATTAGGGAATATGCATTTCGTGATTGCAAATCGCTTGCAAGCATAACAATCCCTAACTCCGTTACAAGTATTGGTTATGATGCATTCTATGGTTGCACATCGCTTACAAGCATCAATTTTGAAGGAACAGTAGACCAGTGGAATGCTATTTCTAAGGGTGATGAATGGAACTTAGGTACTCAAGTAACAGAAGTTGTCTGCTATGACGGAACAGTTTCCTTAAACTGAAAATAAATAATAAACTATAACACCCCCGAAATCTAAATTTCGGGGGCATTTTTTTGATATTCGCGAGTGTAAATTATTGATTTGTGCGGCAGTTGATGTGAAAATTAACCACATTAAATCATCCCAAAAACGCGAAATGGGTATTGAAATGGGTGGTTGACCCTTTTTGCCTATTCTATAAGGGGTAAAATAAGGGGTAAAAGCCTATTTTAAGCCCGAAAATTGAGAACAAGAAATGCTAAAAAAGGAGAGATTTTCGTGGATTTGCCACCCACTCGCGTCGCATAGTCGTATCTGTTGCAAAGTGCAACTTTACAACCGATACTCCTTGCTTTAGCTCCTTCGCTTAGTAAAAACATAACGTTATGTATCAGTATAACACCGAAAGTGCAAACAACGCCCCACTCGCGTCGCATAGTCGTCTTGCTTCGCGAATAATTCGCTCGCAACACTCCTTGCTTTGGCTCCTTCACTTCGCAAAAACATCACACTGTGATGTTTTTGCTCGTTCACCCTTGCCGGTCCTGTCGCTCTTACGAGTTCAAATATCACATTTCAGGCAAAAACAAAAAGCAGACACAAGGTCTGCTTTTTGTTTTTGGCGGAGAAGGAGAGATTTGAACTCTCGCGCCGGGTATATCCGACCTACACCCTTAGCAGGGGCGCCTCTTCGGCCTCTTGAGTACTTCTCCATAGTACCTCGTGAACTGCCGCTTCCATTCCGTTCACGCCCAATTATTATATCTTATTTTTATGTGTTTGTCAATAGTTTTTTGGCAAAATTATTATTTTTATTTGTTTTTTATTCAAATACAATTGCATTTTAAAAGGAAATGTGATATTATGATTATATTAAATTGGTTTAGGAGAGATTTGAATGAAAATTGCAAGAATTTTATCCGTTTTTGTTTTGGCGTTATTCGCGTTGACTGTGATGACTGGCTGCCGTTGTGTGCCGTCGGGCGAAAAATGGTATTTTTACAGCTACAGGGCGGAGATGGAGTTTTTGAATGGGGTTAAGCTTACGCTCGGCTTTTCCGATGCTTCGCAGGCGTTTCCGTTTGCAGAGGCGGCGTGTGACAATATTGCCATTTCATTTTCGAAGGACGGCAGCGTTGAGTTTACCGACGTTGACGGAGTGACGCACGCGGGCACTTACTCCTATGAGCACGTTAAGAGAAATTACACCAACTTTACTATCACGCTTGAAAACGGCGATATTATTGAGGGCTCGAGTATGAAATCGGGCAAGAAGGCGAAGCTCAGCCTTGAATACAAGGGTGTTTTCTATAATTTCCGCACGGAAAACAGCAGAAGCGGTATCAAAATTGACGATGTGGTTAAGCAAATTCTTGATGGGAATCTCGGCGATCTGCACGAAGCGAAGGCGGTTAAGACCGAAAACGGCTTTTCCGTTCAGTTTAACGAGTTCGTTTCGTATCCTATAAAAGAGGGAACTGCGGCTTACGCAATCAAGATAAAAGCCGACGGCTCTTATGAAATTCTCAGCGAGATAGTCGAGGGTGACGTGCTTTCGACCTATAACAACGAAGCGGATTACATCGTTTTGTATTATATTGAAAAGTAGTTTTTTGAATACTGCTTGCATCTTTATGCATAATATGTTATAATATTCTAAAACTTGGAATAAATATTCACTCTGAGTTAAAAATTTAAGGAGAGTATTATGGCAAAGAATACTAAGGAAATTATTCGCGCGCTCAAATTTACCGTTATTTCACTTAGCGCGGGAATTATACAAATCGGTTCGTTCACGCTTCTTAACGAGGTCTTTAAGCTCCAAAATCCCGAAATATCGCACCTTATTGCGCTTATTTTGTCGGTGGTTTGGAATTTCACGATCAACCGCAAGGTTACGTTTAAATCTTCAAACAACGTTGTTAAGTCGATGATACTCGTTGCGCTTTTCTACGTTGTTTTCACACCGGCTTCCACGTTCTTTATGAAGTGGGCAACGGGCGCGGGCTGGAATGAATATCTCGTTGAGGGCATTAATATGCTTGCCAATTTCGTGCTTGAATTTTTGTTTACGCGCTTTGTGGTTTACAGGAATTCCTGCGATACGGCGGAGAAGAAATAAAAAATCGGGCGGGAGCCCGATTTTTTTATTTGATTTCTTGATATTTCGTCAATCTTTCCAATTCACCGTCTATTTTTTCTTCGGTGATGTCTTCATAGCGAATGGATGAGAAGGATGCTTTGTCATTATTTTCCGTTGATATTATATTAATTCTCAACGTTCTAAAGCCAATTCCCAGCTCATCAAGAACGTATTTAAGCTCCAAATAGACCTTTTTTGCCTCTGCTAAGTTGACGCGGTTTGAATATACTTCAACCGTAATAGCACCGTTTGTTTTGCCGAGGGCGGAGAGGTTATAATCATCTTTTACGTTGAACTCTTCCATTTTGAGCGCGTTAATCCATATTTCTGATGTACTTTTTTCATAGGGAAAGTAATAATATGAATTGGTTTTAACTATTTCATAAGAAAAATCGGATTTATTCAAGGCGTTATCTATTACCCTTGCATATTTTAGTGACAAAATGGTTTGATCGTCGGACTTGTATTTTTCGTCATAGTCGCATTTTTGGAGCTTTCCCTTGTGCGTATATTTGATTTGAAAGTTTACATCTTTATTGGAGAAGCTTTTTACGTACACGATATACGTTCCCTCAAACACACAGTCGTGTCTTATCTTATATGGATAATAGTCCGATTTTTCAAAGCGTTCGTTAATATATTCCATTGCATTTATATATGAGGAAAACCCGATGAAGGGGTTTCCGATAAAAGCAAAAAATATAAAAAGGGAAGAACCGACGAGTATTAATGACAGAATTATTGCAGCAATTCTTTTAGAAATAATCTTTTTTGTGCGTTTTTTGAAAATCGAATGAACGGACGATGCCGCCGCAATACCCAATAGTGCGGGGAGAATGAACAGAAGCATATAGAATAAGATGCTTGTAATAATGCCTATGGTCTTGCCGTAAAGGGGAATCATTCCCGCAAGGAAGAAATACATCAATGAATATCCGACTATTATTAAGGGTACCTTATAAAATGCGCTTTTTCCCAAAAGAACGTATCCGATGGCGCCGAAAGGAATCATTAACGCAACGTTTAAAAATAAGTCAAGCGTTTCAAATCCCGTTATTACCATTGTTGCAAAAAGAACCCAGCCGTATATGATTGCTATGATGAGCTTTTTATATTTTTTCATAGCAAGCATAAACGCTTTCATTTTTTCCGCTTTTTCGCAAGGGGTGTGAACGTTAACGCTTGATTTTATACCTTCAAGCTCCGCTCGGCACTCCTCACACTCATCAAGGTGTTTTTTAACAAGCTCCTCGCTTTCAGGACTCAAGAGGTTTTCCGCATAGAGAGGGAGCAGGTCTTTTATTATATTACAATTCTTATCCATTATTCTCGTCCTCCAATTTCTTAAGAATTTTTGCTTTTGCGCGGTGATACGTTACGCAAGCCCAGTTTTCCGTTTTGCCGAATATCTGACCTATCTGCTTAAAGCTCATATCGGCGAAAACTCGCCACATAAATACCTCTTTATATGGCTCTTCGATTTCGTGAAGCGCTTTTTTTATCCGCTTGGCATCGTATTCATCGGCGACGGCTTCTTCAACGGATTCATTTTCGTCGGGGGTGTAATCCTCAAGCGAATTTATTTTATTGCGCTTTTTCAGATATGAGTAATAGCAATTCTTTGCTATTTGACAAAGCCAAACGCGAACGTCACAATCGCCCCTGAAGGAATCTATGGAGCGCATTGCCTTGAAAAAGGTGTCGCTGGTGACCTCCTCTGCGATATGATGGCTTGATGAAAGCTTCAATATGTAGCGGTAAACGTCGTTGAAATATTCTTTATATAATTCCTCAAAATTCATAAAGCCATCACCTCCTTTTAATATATGACTTTCGAAAATGCAAAATCTTACACCAATTATAGCATTTTTTGTCTTTTAATGCAAGATAGTTATTATGTGGTTGACAAGATAAAAAATATATGTTATAATCTCACTTGCTTTATTAAAAAACAGAGGTAAGAAATGGATTTTGAATTTTTTATTGTTAGCATAATGTTTGGTTTCGGGCTTGCTATGGATGCGTTTTCGGTGTCCTTGGCGAACGGAATGAACGAGAACAAAATGAAATTTGGCAGAATGTGTCAGATTGCGGGAATTTTTGCGTTATTTCAGGCGCTTATGCCCTTGCTTGGCTGGGTTGCGGTGCATACTATTCTTGAATATTTCCACGGTTTTCAAGGTTTATACCCTATATTGCGCTCGTGCTTCTTGCGTATATCGGCGGAAAGATGATTTGGGAGGGGCTTCATAAAAATTGCGATTGCGATGACTGTGCGGTTGGCTTCCTCGGCCTTATAGTGCAGGGAATTGCAACGTCGATTGACGCGCTCTCGGTTGGTCTTGACATTGGCGAATACAATTTCGTTGAGGCGTTTGTTTGTGCGCTTGTGATTGCACTTGTAACGTTTATTATTTGTATGTTCGGTGTATGGGCGGGCAAAAAGTTTGGTAATATGCTCTCAAGCAAGGCAACCGTTTTCGGCGGTGTGATACTTGTTTGCATTGGCATTTATATATTCGTTAAAGGTATTTTGGGAATATAATAAAAGATAAAAATCAGCAGGGGAAATCCTGCTGATTTTTTGCTTGGGGAAGTTTTTTAAATTTTGAGTTGTCGGTTAGTTTTAATACGCAAACTCCGAGCGAATTTGCGCTAACATAAGCCTTCCCATTGAGGGGAAGGCATAGATAAACCCCAATTTGTTGGCGCAAGCTCGGCAGGGGAGCAACTCCGTGCGAGCGAAAAACACCCTTGACAAAAAAATAATGAAATATTATAATAAATTTACATAAATCTTTACACTTTTTTTGAAAAAATCTTGACTATATATATAGAAACCAAAATTTAGGAGGTCTATATGAAAAAATTAATTTGCAAAATATTATTTTTATCGTTTGTTGTGTCAATTTTTACTTGTGCTTTTTCTTCTTGCGGTGTTATTAAATTAGATTACAAGGGCAAGGAAATTGCTTCTATTGAATATATAAGCGTTGATTATAATGGCGGAGTGCAAAGTAAATCAAAAATAGATTTCACGACTTGCGGAGTTTATGAAAGCTATATTATCCCCGGTCAAGAGGAAGATTCCTATGATTACCGACTTGATTATTCTTTTGATTCCGAGATTTCGGATGATATAATAAACGCCTTCCATAATCAAGGTATGTTTAGTTTGCTTCCAAGCTATAGCAATGTTTTGCCTATAATGGATGGTGGTGGTTGGCATTTTACTGTTAATTATGCAGACGGTACTACTAAAACCTCACATGGAAGCAATGCAGGACCTCACTTGAAATTTAAAAACTTCGATGAAGCGTTTTTCTTGCTTACAGGACATGAGTTTTTGGGATATTGCGATGAAGAGTTTATGTCGCCACCGATGATACATATAGATTTTGGTGCTTATCCTGATAAGGATAGAGCAAAAGGGAATTATTGTGTATATGACTATAGTGAGGGAATCTATTCATCTGCATACCTTTGGAATAATAAAAAGGTTGATGGCGATCAAATGAATTATTTGCCTTATTTTACGTTTGCCGATCATTATGAATCGGCAAGCTATTACAGAGTTTCTTTTACAGTTGATACTTCGATATTTGGTTTTAAAAAAGCGCGTGCATATTCATATACTGAAAATGTTGAGGATAAGCAATCAGTTAAGGTTGAAAAATACAGTCAGTATATCTCCGGTGACAATTGCGTTCGTAGTTTTCGTTTTGAGGCAGAACCAAATAAGAACTATATTATTGAACTTGAATTAAAATATGGAACTGCAGAATATTATATTTCTACAAAGGCTCTCGAAAAAGAGGAGCAATATAAGCTCATTGAAATGATTGATGTTGTGGAATATGATAAATCCACCGATAATTCAATCAAATATAGAACAATTTTTACAACCGGATATGTTATTAAGGATAAAAACGGGCCGAATGTTCCATCGAATAATCAGTGGTCTGATAAATATTACATTACTTATAATTATAACAAAGAAATGAGAGGAGATATTTTATCGGCATTTAATGATTTGGGACTGTTTGATTTTGACAGATATACCGAAAGTAATAGTGAATCTGTAACGTTGGAATGGGAATTAACCTTTACCTACACGGATGGAAGCATTAAAACATATAAAACCGATAATCCCGAATTTAAAATACTCCTTGAAGAAATGGATGAGGCATTTTTTGAAATTGTGGGTCAGTATATCTTTGAATGGGGATATATAAGATAAAACTAAAATAAAGGACACTCTGTTTCGAGTGTCCTTAATTTTTATCAAATTATCTAACCTTATCCGCAATTTCCTTTGCGATTTTGAGGATGAATTCGTCGGCGGTCATTGTGCCGATGTCGCCGTCCTTGCGAGAACGAACTGCAACTGTGCCGTTTTCAAGCTCCTTACCGCCCACAACGAGCATATAGGGAACCTTTTCCTGCTGTGCGTTTCTGATCTTATAGCCGATAGTTTCATTTCTTCTGTCAACCTCGTTTCTGATTCCAAGAGCGGTGAGCTTACGGGAGAGGTCGTCACAGTAAGCGATCTGACTGTCGCCCATAGGAAGCATCTTAACCTGAACGGGAGCCATCCAAGTGGGAAGCGCGCCTGCGTACTTTTCAAGAAGGAGCGCGAGAGTTCTCTCATAGCAGCCCATAGAAGTTCTGTGAATGATATAGGGAGTTTTGAGAGTATTATCGGAGTCAACGTATTCCATTCCGAACTTCTTTGCAAGAAGCATATCAACCTGAATTGTAACGATAGTATCTTCCTTACCGAAAACGTTCTTGCACTGAATGTCGAGCTTGGGGCCATAGAATGCCGCCTCGTCGATACCGATTACGTAGTTTTCACGTCCGATGTTTGCATCAAGAAGCTTTTCCATAATGGATTGCGCTTCATCCCACTGCTCGGGTGTGCCCTCGTACTTGTCCGTGCGCTTGGGATCCCACTGTGAGAAACGGAAGGTGCAATCCTCCAAAAGTCCGAGAGTTTCAAGGCAATAGAGAGCGAGGTCAAGACAGCCCTTGAATTCCTCCTCAAGCTGCTCGGGGCGGAGAACAAGGTGTCCTTCGGAAATCGTGAACTGACGAACGCGGATAAGACCGTGCATTTCGCCGCTATCCTCGTTTCTGAAGAGTGTTGACGTTTCACCAAGGCGCATAGGAAGGTCGCGGTAGGAACGTTTTTTATTAAGGAATACTTGATATTGGAATGGGCAGGTCATAGGACGGAGCGCGAAGCATTCCTTCGCTTCATCGTCGGGATCGCCGAGAATGAACATACCGTCACGGTAGTGATCCCAGTGGCCTGAAATTCTATAAAGGTCGCGCTTTGCCATAAGGGGCGTTTTCGTGAGAAGGTAGCCGCGTTTTTGCTCCTCGTCCTCGATCCATCTCTGAAGCGTCTGAATTACTCTTGAGCCCTTGGGGAGAATGATGGGCAAGCCCTGACCGATAGAGTCAACGGTTGTGAAATATTCAAGCTCACGGCCGATCTTGTTATGGTCGCGCTTTCTTGCTTCTTCAAGCATCGTGATGTATGCGTTAAGCTCGTCTTTAGAGGGGAAGGCAACACCGTAAACTCTCTGGAGCATCTTATTCTTCTGGTCGCCCTTCCAATAAGCACCCGTGCACTGTGTGAGCTTGATCGCCTTTACCGCGCCCGTTGAGAAGAGGTGGGGGCCTGCGCAAAGGTCGGTAAATTCGCCCTGTGTATAGAAGCTGATAACTGCATCCTCGGGGAGCTCTTCGATAAGCTGAACCTTATAGGGCTCGTTCTTTTCAGTCATAAGTGCGATTGCCTCGGCTCTGGGAAGCTCGCTTCTTGTGATAAGAAGATTTTCTTTAACGATTTTCTTCATCTCGCTTTCAAGCTTTGCAAGAATTTCGGGAGTGAAGGAAACCTCGGAATCAAAGTCATAGTAAAAGCCGTTCTCAATGGCAGGGCCTATCGTAAGCTTCGTTTCGGGATAGAGGCGCTTAACTGCCTGAGCCAAAATGTGAGAAGCGGTGTGGTTGAAAACGTGCTTGCCGTCGGCATCCTTAAACGTAAGAAGCTCAACCTCTGCATCATTTTCAAGAAGATAGTTGAGAGCAACCACGTTGCCGTCAACCCTTGCAGCAATTACGCTGCGATCAATTTTCTCTGCAGAACGGGCCGCATCGTAAACAGTAATCGGCGCGTCAAATGAGAGCTCAAGATCATAAAGTTTGATTTTCATAATTTTATCTCCTAATATATTAGTTAGTTTATCAAGAACTTCTTTTTCGGGAAAAAGAAGCAAAAAGCTTTTTTATTGCTTGTGTTTGTGCTGATTTTGCGTAAATTTTCGATAATTCGCAAACGAATTATCGGTTCACTTGCTAAAATCCTTTAGCGAAAATGAATTTTCGACAAGGATTTCATCAACTGAACTACGAAAACCAAATCAAAGATTTGTTTTTCTAAAATTTACTCTGTTAAACTATAGCCATTTTGGCAGCAAAACGGCTATGATTTGTAGTAGTTACTTTGTAATATTAAACAAAAAACACCCCAAATGGCAAAAGCCATTCGGGGTGCGACAAGCAAATTCGCACGGTTCCACCCGAAGTTTTAACTTCAAAATGTATTCAACGTGACGCACGGGTGGTATTACAACTGCTCTCTTGAAGGATGTCACAGCAAATCATCCTCTCTCTGAACAAGAGTGCGCAGAGGAACTTGTCCCTTGCATTTTTTATTTATTATTAGATAAGACCGTTTCTCTTTCTGTTATATTCTGAACGGGGGTTATAAACCTCGCGCCAGTTAAGGTCGCCTCGGTCAAGTGCCTGAACGAGAATTTCAGCGGTTGCGATATTAGTAGCAACGGGTATATTGTGAAGGTCGCACATTCTCATCATCTCTGCCTCCTCCTCGTTATATGCTGAGGAGGAGCGGGTGTCCTTGAAGTTGAGAAGAAGATCTATTTCATTATAGGCAAGACGGGAAGTGATCTGTTGTTCGCCACCGTGCTCGCCTGTGAGCAATTTTTCAATCTTAAGACCTGTAGCGTCCGAGATATATTTTGCGGTAATGCTTGTTGCACAAAGGTTATGCTTGCTGAGAATTCCGCAATAAGCGATACAGAATTGTGTCATAAGTTCTTTTTTCATATCGTGAGCTATAATTGCAATTTCCATCTTGAGTCCTTTCTTATATATATACGATTAAAATAACAAAATAAACGAACGAATAAAAATTTACACAATTTATAATTCATTATATCATATCGAACAAAAGTTGTCAAGAATTTTTACATTTTATCGTTTAAAAAATATCCTTTTTTCGCAATATTTTTTATCAAAATGCGATTTCCTATGACTTTTGCTTTGGAATTTATGCTTGAAATATAATAAACTATGCTTTCTTTACTGCAATCAAGCTCACATTGGTTAGCAATTTGCTCGGCAGGGATTGGCTTTTTGGGATTTTTTGTTAGTATTTTTAATATTTTGTATTCGCTTTTCGTGAGCTTCAGGCGGTAGCCGAGATAGATTATTTCTTCCTTATCCTCTGAAATATAAAGATGCTTGTAATTAGTATATATCATAATGTCAATAAATATTTCAATCCAAGCCCCGAGGGGCTTGGATTGATGATGTATTAGTTCAATTTTGAAAGCGCTGCGAGAACGCCGTCAAGATTTTCCTGATATTTAGCCATCTTTACCTTTTCGCCTTCAACAACCGCCAAAGGTGCTTTGGCAACGAAGCCCTCGTTAGAAAGCTTTCTGACAATTCTGTCGATTTCGCCCTCAAGACGCTTCTTCTCGCTCTCAAGACGCGCCTTTTCCTTTTCAAAGTCGATAATATCGGCTAAGGGAAGATAGATTGTAGCCGCGTCGGTGATAATTTGAACGGAGTTATCTGCGCTAACCTCATTACCGAATTTTTCCGCAACGCAAAGCTCACTCGCAGAGGCAAGACGAACGAAGAATGCCTCGCTCGAAGCACCGAAAATGTCCGCATATTTCGTTTCAACGAATACCTTTGCCTTTTTTGAGGGAGGAACGTTCATCTCGCTTCTTCTTGTACGAATTGCGGTGATGGCATCAATGATTTTGGTCATTTTCTCAGCATCCGCAGGATAGCAAAGAGAAGCGTCGAATTCAGGATATGTGTCGATCATAATGCTTTCTGCAGTATGGGGAAGCGCCTGATAGATTTCCTCTGTTATAAAGGGCATAAAGGGATGAAGAAGCTTGAGCGTGCCGTTAAGTACATATGCGATAACGTTCTGACAAACAAGGTTTGCTTCGGTTTCCTTTTCATTAAATCTTGCCTTTGCAAGCTCAATATACCAGTCGCAGAAGATATCCCAAGTGAAAGAGTAAATCTCTGCAAGAGCAACGCCAACCTCAAAGTTATCAAGGTTTGTAACAACGCTTCTTGTAAGCTCGTTGAACTTATCAAGAATCCACTTATCTTCAATGGCAAGCTTGCTTTCCTCGGGAAGCTTGATTTCGTCTATTGTGAGGTTCATTCTAACGAAACGGGAAGCGTTCCAAAGCTTATTTGCAAAGTTTCTTGCCGCTTCGATCTTTTCGTCTGAGAATCTCATATCGTTTCCGGGTGAGTTACCCGTTGCAAGCGCAAAGCGGAGAGCATCCGCGCCGTATTTATCGATAATTTCAAGGGGATCAATACCGTTACCGAGAGATTTGGACATCTTTCTACCCTGAGCATCTCTTACAAGACCGTGAATGAATACGGTGGAGAAGGGCTTCTTGCCCATATGCTCAAGACCTGAGAAGATCATACGGGAAACCCAGAAGGTGATAATATCATAACCCGTAACGAGAACGTTTGTGGGATAATATCTTGCAAGATCCTCCGTGCTTTCGGGCCAACCGAGAGTTGAGAAAGGCCAAAGGGCAGAGGAGAACCAGGTGTCGAGAACGTCCTCATCCTGATGAACGGGCTTTCCGCACTTGGGACAGGTTGTGATGTCCTCTTTAGAAACGGTCATTTCGCCGCAATCGTCGCAATAGAACGCGGGAATTCTGTGTCCCCACCAAAGCTGACGGGAGATACACCAGTCGAGGATGTTGTTCATCCAGTTAAAGTAATTCTTTGAAAATCTTTCGGGGATGAAGCTTACGTCGCCGCTTTCAACCGCTTCGATGGCGGGCTGTGCAAGGGGCTTCATCTTAACGAACCATTGGTCGCTCGTCATTGGCTCAACGGTCGTTCCGCAACGGTAGCAAACACCAACGTTGTGATCGTGGGGAACTGTTTTAACAAGGAAGCCCTGCGCTTCAAGGTCGGCAACGAGTGCCTTTCTGCAGGTATATCTGTCCATACCCTCGTATTTGCCTGCGTATGCGTTCATCGTTGCATCATCGTTCATAACCTTTATCTGCTCAAGATCGTGGCGCTGACCAACTAGGAAGTCGTTGGGGTCGTGCGCGGGAGTGATCTTTACGCAACCCGTACCGAAGCCGATTTCAACGTAATCGTCTGCAATTACGGGAATTTCACGGTTTACGATGGGCAAAATAAGAGTTTTGCCAATGAGGTGCTTTGTGTTTTCGTCGTCGGGGTTAACCGCAACCGCAGTATCACCGAACATT
This sequence comes from Clostridia bacterium, assembly GCA_017504245.1. Lineage (GTDB taxonomy): Bacteria > Bacillota > Clostridia > Oscillospirales > CAG-272 > RGIG4608. Next base: position 26,036 of record JAFVRQ010000058.1, read on the forward strand.
GTTTCGGGACGAGTTGTTGCAACCTCAACGTAGCCGTCCTCACCCTTGATGGGATATTTGATGTGCCAGAAGCTGCCGGGCATATCCTTATATTCAACCTCTGCATCGGAAAGCGCGGTAAGGCAACGGGGACACCAGTTGATAATTCTGTAGCCTCTGTAAATAAGACCCTTGTTATAAAGATTCACAAAAACCTCGCGAACCGCGTGTGAGCAGCCCTCGTCCATAGTAAATCTTTGACGTGACCAGTCGCAAGAAGCACCGAGCTTCTTTAACTGACTTGTAATTCTTGTTTCGTAGGTGTCCTTCCAGCCCCAAACGCGTTCAAGGAATTTTTCGCGACCGAGGTCGTAACGAGAGAGACCCTCGTCAACGCGAAGACGCTCTTCAACCTTAATTTGAGTAGCAATACCCGCGTGGTCGGTGCCGGGGACCCAAAGGGTGTTAAATCCCTGCATTCTCTTATAACGAACGAGAATATCCTGCAAGGTTTCGTCAAGCGCGTGACCCATATGAAGCTGACCCGTTACGTTGGGCGGAGGAATCACTATTGAAAATGACGGATTGTTATTGTTTTTGTCGGGTGTGAAATAGCCCTTATCACACCATTCCTGATATATTCTGTCCTCAAATTCAGAGGGCGAATACGTTTTTGGAAGCTCGTTGTAGCTGTTCATTTTTTGAACCTCGCTTTCTTGAAATATGTAAAATAATTTTATACTAAAAAACAAAAAATCCCCCATCCTGATATCAGGACGTGGGAACGCGGTACCACCTGATTTCGCACTCCGAAAGGGGAATGCGCACTCAAAATCTTTAACGGAGATTGCCGTTTTTTGCTACTTTCTTTTTTTGTGGTAAAAAGCCGTTTCGCAAAAACCGCTCGGGGACTACTTCATTTTGCTCCGCTACAGACTCACACCAACCGTCTGCTCTCTTTGGACTTGCACAAAACTACTCTTTCCCGTCAAGGCGTTTTATATCAAGAGTTAGTATATCACAATAAAAACAAATTGTCAATAAAATAATGAAAAAAACTTAATTTTATGGTTATCATTATTGTTGAATAGTTATTGAGTTATTGAATAGATATAAAAAGGGTGCCGCCGAAGCGACACCCAAAGAGATATCTTCTCTATTGTGTTATTTTACACTTTACTGTGTAGTAGGAATATTGTCCGGATGATAGAATACTAACATTCCATCTAAATATGCCTGAATATCTTCGTCAACTAAAACAAGGATACCGCTGGGTAATACGTAACTGCCGTTGATTGATACCTGAGTGATGGATGCTATCGAATTGTAATAATCATCACGTAAGTCAAGAAGATAACCGCATCCCATACAAGTAGCAAAATTTCCACCACCAGTCACATCCGATGCAGAAATAGTATGTTTTTCCGTTTGCGCGTCCGTTCCACAGGAGCACTTGCGTATGTGATTATATTTATCCACATATACGTACGTATCACGCATATGTTCCTCGTAGAACGTATATTCCAATCCGTTAACATTATTTACACACTTGTGAAGGGAACTATTATAATATGTTTTGGTATAATTCTGCGTTACATTAGAATCAAACGGAGTAACATATCTACAATACTCACATTTGTAGTAATCCTTTGTTCCGTAACTCGCAACCGCCATCATATTCCCACTTGATAACGTATGATTATTTCCGCATGCTCCGTAAGTTTTGTATGTGTAACCACTTAAACTAGCAACACTTTTAACGCCATTACATATCGAGCATACAAGTTTATAATTCCCGTTGCTTTGCAGACCGCAATTTAACCACTTGTGATCGCTATCTGTGTGAAATCCTCTAGTAATGGCAACCCCGGCGATGTCTTTGTATGTTATGTCGGTAGTTCTAGTTTCCATTGGACTACCATAACCCATAAGTAATTCATGATGATGCCAATTAAATATATCATAATCAACATCTCTTAAACCAAGAATGTGTCCAAACTCATGAGCCCCCGTCTTTTCTCTTACTACATCAATATATTCTAGACTATAACCATCGTGCACATAAAAATAATCAATGTTAACCTCCATTTTCCATTGAGAGTAATGTTTATGAGTTATATTTCCGATTTCTATTTCGTTTTCAGTTCCTACAGAGTTGGTTGCGGCAATATAAAACTTTCCTGAAACAGGGTATATAATTAAGTTATGATCTTTTTCTGTTCCCTCAACTATATTAATAATTTTGTGTTTTACTAAATCACCAGAACCGTTATAAGAATAGAAATATACATTGTTCCACTTTTTCATGCTTTCTGCGTAAGCATTTTTTATTTCTTGAGCAACAAATGCAGAAACATCCGTGGTCCAAGTATACGTGCTTCCCTCAATAGAATTAGCAAAATAGTATTTAATGGTACATAATTCATGGCTTATATGGCGACACACAGAACTATTATTTAAGACATACCATGTTTCATCAATGCCATCTGCCTCTTCATTCAGTATACAATTGTCATAATCAACATCTAGTATAGAATCATGTGCAAAAACCTGAATATTGCTAAATACTAAAACGTTAATAAAGATTATCAATGTAAAAACAAATGCAACAAATCTTTTGCAAGAATCAATATTTCGTCTCCCCCTATTTATTAATACAATTTGCAAAATCATTAATTTCAATCAATCCATAAAAGATTGTTCTTTCTTTATCATCGATTTTACTATAACTTTCTGTATCCATAACAGCCACTAAAGCATCATAATATTCGCCGAAATCCTGAACTAAGTTTTTATCATATCGAGTGTCATCAGGGTAAATAGTATAAAGCTCTTTAACTACATAACATTTCTCGTTAAATGAAACGCACGGAATTATTATCAGACCATTATAATATGCTGACAGAGAATGATATACGGTTTCATCAACAGTTGAATTTAAATAAATGAAATTAGTATCAAATACAATAGCATCGTTGGTGTTTATGCCGTCATTAAAGTTTGGCACATACTCCTGAAAATGCTCTATGCTCGGTACTTTAGCACCTTTTGTTTTTATATCTCTCACCAAAGATGCTTTATTAATCTGAAAACCGACAATAAAATTTAAATCATTATATTTCTCGCTGATTTCGTTTGCGTCATTAAACTTGACCCACGTATAATCAGTGACACAACAATAATCTTTTGCTTCATCATTATGTCCGTCATTATAGTATGCGCACACAAAATAACATTCGGATTTATTGAAAGCGACGTGCAACGCTTGTTTTCCGCTTTTTATCTCATCTATTTTTATAGCAGTTGAGGTATCCGGTAATTCATAATCGCAGAACAAACTTTGTAAATATTCAATCAACGTGCAGACAAGCTTATTGCTTTTATCCAATTCACCTTTAACAATCGAAGCATTGTTATCTTTGATAGTTGTATCATCAGTAGTTTCTTTATTTTTATCACCATTAGTATTGTTTATAATTCTACACCCCGAAAAACACATAAGCAATAAGGTACCGAGCAAAACAAATGAAATAATTTTATTCATATTAGTGCACCTCTTTCTCAAAACATTCCAAAATCAAAAAAGCACATAGATAGTCTGCAAAGCAGCTCTACCTATGCGCCCTTATATTACAATTTTTAGTTGCCCTCTTTCCGATTGAAAGCGACATCTAAACACATTCTGCGACAGGTAAAACTGCTGTTTTTGAATGAAATTCATAATAACACCTCCAATTTATATATTTACACTATTAGTATAGCATATTTTACCATCATTTGTCAAGAGTTTATTATACGAGAAAAACAACAAATTGTAATAATGAAAAAACTTAATTTTGACACAAAACTGTCGCGCATTGAGGTGGAAAATATGCTAAAATATGCTTGGAATAAAGAAAAACGCTTGGAAAGGATAAATATGACGTGGGAAATTGCAGTTGGAATGTTTGGAATTGTGTCCGCATTTATTGCCGTTATGAACGTTGTTGTTAAGATCAATTCCACACTTTCAAAGCTTGAAAGTGCAGTGCTTCAGCTTAAAGAAACAATGGAGCGCCAATCGGACAAAAACGCGCACTTTTACACGGAGCTTTCGGAGCACGAAAAGAGAATATCCGTGCTCGAAAGGGAAACGGGTACGAGAATATGAACGATTTGAAAAGAAAGCTTTCAAGCCGCAAATTTTGGGCGGCTCTCGGCGCGTTCGCGTGTGCTTTGTGCGTTTTGTTCGGCATTGACGAGATGACCACCGAAAGACTTCTTGCCGTTATCAGTTCAATGGGGGTCCTTGCGGCTTATATCTTCACCGAGGGCTATATCGATGCGCAGAATAAAAAATAAAAAATAATCAAAAAAGAGCAAGCTTCGGGTTTGCTCTTTTTTGCTGAATTGGGATTTAGTGGGGGTAGAAAAGTTAGTTAAAGCAAAACCGCTCACGCCGCTTGGGCTCCCACTTTTGAAAAAGTGGGTCAAAACAATCGTTTGGTGTGTTCAGAGTCTGCGTAAATTTTCGATAATTCGCAAACGAATTATCGGTTTTGAAACTCCAATTCTGCCCTTATGTATAAATACAACGGTCAGTATTGTATTTTCAAAACTACGAACATCCAACCTAAAGGTTTGATGTTCAAAAATTTACTTTGGTTGTGCGTATCCGTAGGGGAGGATATTATCCTCCCGTGAAAAAATGAAATTAGTTTTTGTTGGGAGAGGCGGGTCGTCGGGGTAACGAAGTGGCACGAGCGCAATGAATAACAACACGGTGTGTTGTTAGAACGCGAGTGTGACCGAGCCGCAGCGAGACGCTGTCGCATTAGCGACTGAGAGGGATTGAAATTTAAACTAACATTTATCCACACATCACTATTTTGATAGCTATACGGCTATGCAATCATTAGCAAATCACAGATTTTGCGAATATATGAGCAAAATCGTTATGTGTCAACTCGTTGACACGATTTGCGCGGTTCAAATACACTCCCACGTTTAAAAAGTTTTTGGTTCTTTTTTCAAAAAGAACGAAAAATCCTAATTTAAACTAACATTAACATCCCTATAAATCAAAATTTGAACATTTGAAACCAAAGTCAAAAAAATCGCATATATTTTATTACTAATTATTGATTTTTGGAGAGAGGTGTGGTAAAATATTGTAAATATCACTTATGGGGAGGCAGCGGATTTGAAGGACAAATACATTTCAAAGAGAAAGCGCTTTTGGGCAGAAATCGATATGAACGCTGCCGAGAAGAATTTCAATATAATCAAAGGAAAATTATCTAAAGATACAAAGCTTTGCTGTGTGGTTAAGGCGAACGCATACGGACACGGCGCGGTGTATCTTTCAAAGTTTTATGAAGCTTGGGGCGCGGACTTTTTTGCCGTTTCCAATATTGAAGAAGCGATGCAGCTTCGCAACAACGGAATAAAAACACCCATTCTTATTCTGGGCTATACTCCCACGTCCTGCGCTTCAATTCTTGCAGAGAATAACATTTCTCAAAGCGTGTTTTCATATTCCTATGCAAAGGAGCTTTCAAGGAGTGCAAGGACAGACGGAGTGAACGTTAAAATACATATAAAGCTCGACTCGGGAATGGGTAGAATCGGTTTTGATTCAATTCACGATGCCGACAAAACCGTTGAAACTATTGCTGATGTATGCTCGATGGAAGGTCTTGTTCAAGAGGGCATTTTTACTCACTTTGCTCTTGCGGATGACGGGGCTGGCGGCGAGGAATTTACGCGACTTCAGTATGAAAGATTTATAAATACAGTTCGTTCGTTAGAGCAAAAGGGGATTGCCTTTGAAATCAAGCACTGCGCCAACAGTGCCACGACCTTTGAATATCCCGAATACCATATTGATATGGTGCGCGTGGGCGTTGTGCTTTACGGTGTTGCGCCCTCAAGCAAGGTGCGCGGCTGCGAGGATTTAGTGCCCGTTATGAGCTTGAAATCCGTTATTTCTATGATAAAAGAGATAGAAGCGGGCGACACGGTTAGCTACGGTTGTACCTTTAAGGCGGATAAGAAAATGAAGATCGCCACCGCTCCCGTTGGGTATGCAGACGGATTTTGGCGTTCAAATGCGACCAACGGCACGCAGATGCTCATTCGCGGTCAAAGAGTGAATATCGTGGGCAGGGTTTGTATGGATCAGCTTATGCTCGACGTTACCGACGTCAAGGGCGTGCGCGAGGGCGATTATATTACGCTTATCGGTTCAGATAAGGGTGAAACCGTCACCGCAGACGAGCTCGCGAAAAATAACGGCACGATAGGTTACGAAATGATTTGCGCCATAGGTGAGCGCGTGCCGAGATTTTATATCAAGGACCACGATATTGTTTTCGTTAAGGATAATATCGTGTCTTATGAGATAGGGGAATGATTATGGACATAAGCTTTTTTAAAAAATTAAATAAGCAAAGCTTGGGCAAATACGAATCGCTTATGAATTCTATTGCGGTTTCTGCTTTAGTCTGCTTTGTTTTTATATACGTTGGGGGATATACTCTTGAGTTTTTGGGCTCTGTTATGTATGAAGCGTTAGGCAGTACCAACACCTTTAACTTTATATTTCTAATTATTCAATGCATAGCCGATTTTGCTACTATACTTGTGCCTGTTAAGATATTTAATTTTATGAATTCAAGCACATACAGTGATGAATATATGCCCGTTGAAAAGAAGATTTTGCCAGAGGGTGCTATTCCTTACGTCTTGTTATTGGGACTTAGCGCAAACCATATTGTAGCTCTGTTCAATGATAAGATAGTGGATTTATTTGGTAATTCAAATAGCGCGGCAGACTTTTTGTATCGCGGTGGATTTCAATATAATTATCAGATATTTTTCTATTTGTTCAGCATATCGGTCATTCCCGCTATAGCTGAAGAAATTTTCTGTCGCAAGGCATTGTGCAATGCGTTAGCTCCTTACGGGCAAAAGACGTCGATAATAGTAAGTGCGCTTGTTTTTTCTTTGCTTCACGCTGATTTTGCAAGATTTATATACACATTTGTGTTTGGAATTGCTGCGGCTTGGCTTTACGTTGGTACTAAAAGCTTAAAATGGTCGATGCTTATGCACTTTATTAATAACTTTTTGGCAGGATTGTCAATTGTTCTTTATTATAAGGTTTCGAGCGATGCATACAATATTTTCAATACTATTCTCCTTATTGTTTACATACCTATGGCAATTATTTGTGTATGGAGATTACTTAAAATCAAAAAAGAGCGAGATGATATGGAAAGATTGGCAGCAAGGATTGGCGGCACGTTAGAGCAATACAACGAGCACAAGAAAAAGTATGCTAAAAGACTTGAAATGCTTCCCACTGAAGACGGAGAAGAAATAATCCCCCTTACAAGAAAAGAAAAGAGCAAGGGCTTTTTCTCGCCGTTAATGATTGTATATATAGTAATTGCCTTGCTTTTGGCTCTTGGCAAGTTTTATAATCAAATATGAAAAAACAAGATAGAAGAATTTACGTTTCTCTTATCAACCGCATAGCACTTGTGATGCTCGTTAACCAAGGACTGATTTTGGTGCTTTCAAAATTGCTTGGCACCTTGAAAAATATTCCCGATGCGGCATATCTTTTGCTTGAATGCGCGGTTTACTTTTTATCCTTCGTTTTGCCCGTGGTTTTATTCAATAAAATGAATAAAAATTCACAAAAGGAGATTTATGAGCCAAAGGAGAGCGAGAAAAAATCACCGCTTTACGTTGCAATGCTGTTCGGTATGGGGCTTGTGTTCATATATTGTTCATCATTTGTTAACTATTTTATAGTAAATTTCTTCACGGATTATTCCGAATTTTCGAGCGAATTTCTGTGGTTCGTGGAGTTAAAGCAGCCGTATCAGATAATAATTTACTTCATTTCCTATGCGATAATCCCCGCGCTTGTTGAGGAGCTTTTGTTCAGGGGAACGGTTTGCCGTTCGTTAACTGTATATGGAAAGGGAACAGCCATTGTAATTAGTGCAGTTCTTTTTGCGCTTATGCATACCAATATTGAGCAGATTCTCTATACCTTTGTGGCGGGTCTTTTCTTTGGGTGGCTATACGTTGAAACGAAAAGCATTTTAGCACCTGCCTTGCTTCATTTCGTGAATAATTCTATTTCTGTTGTGGGTGAAATTCTTTATCAGAATTGCTCGCCAATTGTTTATGAAGCATATATTTCGCTAACCGACGTGGCAACCTTGTGCTTTGGCTTGCTTTCCTGCGTTGGGTTCCTTTGCCTTTATAAAAAGAAAATAATCAGCTTCAAAAAGGGAATTGAAATGAAGCCCGACGAGAACGGAAACGATGTTCTTCCTTTAAGTGTTAACGAAAGAATTTCCGGATTTTTCTCGGTTGGAATGATTATATTCGTGGTTTATTGCGTTGCAATTATGTCTTATTACGTTTATTTGAGTGTGGTTTTATGAAAGAACAGTTTATGTTGAGAGCCCTTGAAAATGCAAAAATTGCCTATCAAAACGGGGATGTTCCCGTTGGCGCGGTGATAGTGCGTGACGGCGTGATTATTGCTGAAGCATATAATGAGAGGGAGCTTACCGGCAGAGCAACCGCTCACGCGGAAATTCTTGCTATTGAGCGCGCCTCTGAAAAGCTTGGCAGGTGGCGACTTTCCGATTGCGAAATGTACGTTACCCTTGAGCCCTGCTCGATGTGTGCCGGGGCAATTCTCAATGCCCGAATAGGTAAGGTTTGCTTTGCGCTTCGGGATTTGCGCTCGGGCGCGCTTGGGAGTATTTTAGATCTGAATGCTTATCCGCTTTTATACAAGGTGGCAACCGAGGAAGGACCGTTTGCAGATGAGAGCCGCGAGCTTCTTTCAAGCTTTTTTAAGGAGAGAAGAGCCCAAAAGCAAAAATAAAAAACAAAACGGTCTGTTTACATTAACGTATCAGACCGTTTCGCTTTTGATATTTAGTTTTGATTAAAGTGTTTCAAGATAGTTAACAACGTCACGAATAGTAACGAACTGACCGATATTTTCGTCGTCGATTTCGATGTCGAATTTATCTTCGCAAATCATAACAAGGTCAGCAAGCTCGATAGAGTTGATACCGAGGTCGTTTGTGAGTTCTGCATCAAGAGTGATGAGATTTTCCTCAACTCCGAGCTCTTCCATAAGAATCTGTTTTACTTTTTCAAACATAATAATCTCCTTAATTTCTGTGTCTTAATCGAATGTTGAGTTTAAATATTTATGCAATAATATGCATTTTCAAACCCGTTCCTGATTATTATACATATTTTTATTGCGTTTGTCAACAATTTATTTGAAATTTTTTTCAGAAAGGGTAAAAATGAGGGCATTTTCAAAGAAATATTTGGTGTGGATTTCCTTGATTTTCCTTGCTTTCTCGGGGTTTTCCTTCAATTTTAATAATTTTATATTTTTTGTCGTATTTGTGCTTTTTATTGCTCTGCTTTGGTTAATTTTGAAAAAGAGAAGCAAAAAACAGAGTAATTTGAACGTGATTTCTCTATGTCTTTTGATTTCATCCGTTCTCGGCGTTTTATGCTCGCGCAGTCTGGTGCTTGTTAATGATAAAAGGGTCGAAGAATTTTCGGGTGAGCATTTGCTTTCGGGCTACGTGCTTGATGTCGCGTCGCGCGAGGAATACTTTAGCGAATACCTTGTGAGGGTTGAGGAGCTTGACAAGGAGAGGAGGAGCTTTGACCTGCTTCTTATAACTGAGTATAATTCCGAGCTTGAGCGTGGCGACTTTATTGAATGGATCGGAGATTTGATTCCATCGCAAAATTATGGCAAGGCGTTATATTTATTAAGTAACAGTGTTTACGATTATCCGCTTGCCTGTGTGCTGAAATCGGGAGCGGAGATAGTTTATAACGAAAGGGAATTTCGTTTTCCTCTTATGCTTTCAGATCTGAATTCAAAGCTATCCGCTACCTTGAAGGCAACCTTGGGTACGAAAAACGGATCGCTTGCAAGTGCGCTCCTGCTCGGCAACCGCGATTTGCTCTCAGACAGCACGCTCCGCGATTTTAAGCGCGCGGGTGTTTATCATCTTTTGGCGCTGAGCGGCTTGCACGTTGCAATTTTAATTGGGATTTTGGAATGGATTTTGAAAAAATGCTTTATTCCGACAAAGCTCAGGATATTTTTGCTCGGTTCAATGTCTTTGTTTTATATTGCGCTAACGGGCTTTGCGCTCTCAGCGTGCCGCTCGATGCTGATGCTTTGGGTTGTGTATATCTCGTTGCTTTTGCAAAGGAAACGCGACGTCATGACCTCGCTTTTCCTTGCGGTTTCGGTAATCGTATTGCTAAAGCCGAGCGCCGTTCTTGACGTTGGACTTCAGCTTTCGTTTTTGTCAACGTTTGGCGTTATTTCTTCAACTTTAATTTGCAAAAAGCTCAAGCTTTTGGGTAAAAAATTCGATAAAAGCTTTGTTGGACTTATCAAATCCTTGGCATATAAATGTTTAATTGTCAGCATATCGTCGCTTTGCGTGTTTATTTGCACCTTGCCCGTGGTTATGATATGCTTTGGCGAGGTTTCGCTTGCCACCTTTGTGAGCAATCTTTTCATTGGTGCGGTATGCGAGATATTTATGATACTCGCGCTTTTAACTCTTTTCTTTGCGAGAGTGCTTTTCATATATCCCGTGTTCGGCTTTTTTGCGGGGCTTGTGGGGAATATGATGACGAGCGTGGTATCACTTATTGCTGATATGGAAAGTATTATGCTTTCACTCCGCTATCCAGGTGCGCAAATCTTAGTGTGGGGGCTTTTTCTCGCATTTATCGTTATGCTTGCGGTTCGTCTGGGAAGAAAATGGACGATATTCGTTCCAAGCGCGATTTTTGGAGCTTTGATATGCGTTAGTATTTTATTCTATAATGCTTCGCGTGCAGATTTCGTTCGCGCGGAGTACTATTACGGCGACGGAATTGTGCTTTCATCAAGTGAGGGAATTTATATCTGCGATATGTCCGACGGCTCGTTTGGTAATCTCTATGAAGGTGTGGCTATAGCGAAGGAGAATTGCTTTACCGAAATTGACGGGGTCATACTTACTCATTATCACGCAGATCACGTTATTTCGCTAAAACGCTTTGCAAGGGAATTTATGGTGCGAGCAGTCTTTCTTCCAATGCCCCAAAACGAAAAAGAGAATTTGAATATGAGAAGCATCGTTCGAGTTCTCAACGAAGAAGGGGTGGAGGCGTATATTTACAGCTCAAATGAGGTGCTGAATATCCTTTCGGGCGAGCTTGTTTTGAGCGATAGAGCTTATACGGGCAATTACGCGCACCCGAGTTATGTGTTGACGTACAAAAACGGTGAATCAAGGATTAGCTTTATCGGTAAGCCTTATTTTAATACCTATCTTGAAGAGTCACGCGCTTTTGCGGATTATATTAATGGAAGCAACTATTTGATTATCGGCTCCGACGGGCGCAAAATCAATGAGAGCTTTGAACTGTTTACATATATAAACGACGAGTGTGAGACGTCATTTGCGGACAGGGAAAGCTTTCTTTTATCCGATTATGAAGAATATATGGATTGGATGAAAATATATTTCGACGTTGAATACAAAAAATATGATCTAAAATAACAAAAAAATATAAAATCCTATTGAAAAAAGCGGAGATTTGTGATATTATATTAGTTGTTATTTATTAGATGTTACGGAGAGGTATTATGAAAACAGATAAAATATTAAACGTGCTTTTGTGGTCGGTTTCGGGTATTTCGCTCGTGCTTGTTATACTTGCAACTATATTCTCATTCAGAACAACTGCTTTGTTTACCAGAGTGATTCTTATTTTGGTTGCGGTTTTGTTCCTCGTCCTTGCAGGACTTATCGCTTACCTTGCTTATATGGATACCTTTAAGGTAACTCCAAGTCAGTATGGCTCAACGAAAAAGCCGCTCAACTATTTCCTTAATGCAGACGGAAAGAGAAACGGTATCGCGCTTGATGATCTCACCTTTGAGATTATTGATAAGCAGATGAACCACTTCATCATTGACGCATTCGGCTCACCCATCGCGCTTTGGAAAAACAGTGTGTTTTCGGGCGAGCAGGAGGTTTTCGGTAAGGATGGCGCATTCAAGGTGCTTCTTGCTTATAAGATGCTTTCCGATCTTCAGGTGCAGCGCAGTAAAAAGGTTTGGAAGATGTTCTTTGAGCTTCCCGACGTTGATTTTTCGGATTTGCAGGAGTGCTTGGTTAAAAACGGTGACGACGAGCTTGCAAAGAATCTCAATATGTATCGCTTAACGGGTGAGAGTTCCGTTGGTGAAGCGGCTGCGTTCCTTGATGAAAACGCAAGCTATATTCAACGCAGAATGCTTAACTACGTTACAAGAAAAATTCATAGCTTTGATATGTAAAAAATCCGCAGAGCAGGGTGTTTGATGCCTTGCTCTGCGGTTTTTTTGCTGTTTTTTAGATATTTTTTGAAAATCATTACACTTTTTCGAAAAAATCTTGACTATAGTAGTGTAGGAAAATTGTGATTTATCGAGTAGTTATAAAAATAAAAATGTTGTTCTTTTTTGAAAAAAAGCCCCGTGAACCCCCAAAACTGCGCACGCTCGTTTCGGGGAACCCCTGACACCAAAAAACTTTTAAAAGTGGGTAAAAGAGTAGCCGTGAAGTTAGCGAAAACTCTACTAAACTCCGCGCAAATCGTTCCAACGGTGTTGGAACAAAACGATTTAGCTCACACGTTCGCAAAATCTGTGATTTGCTACCACTGAATATAGCCATTTTGGTAGCTATATGGC
>JAFVRQ010000059.1 GCA_017504245.1 Clostridia bacterium
AAAAAGTAAACTATTTTTTAATTTTAAATGAAAAATATTCAGCGGTATTGCATAATTATGTGATACCGCTTTTTGTTTTTACGGAATAAAAAATGCGAGGAAAAGCTCTTTTGAGTTGTTTTTTAGTTTTTTGTGGTGTTTAGTACATTCCGCCCATGCCTGCGGGAGCTGCGGGTGCTGGATTTTCTTCCTTTTTGTCGCAAACTACACTCTCGGTTGTGAGAATTGTGCTTGCGATTGAAGCCGCATTCTGAAGGGCAGAGCGAGTTACCTTTGTGGGATCAACTATACCGCTTGCGACCATATCGCAATATTCTTCCTTATATGCGTCGAAGCCCCATCCGATTTTTTCGGAATTTTTGATTGTATGGACGATTACGCCACCGTCAAGGCCTGCGTTTTCGGCAATTTGTCTTACGGGTGCTTCGAGTGCTTTGAGGACTATCATAACGCCTGTTTTTTCGTCGCCTTCAACTGTTTCTGCGACCTTTTGAACGTCGGCGATAACGTTGAGGTATGCCGTTCCGCCGCCTGCAACGATGCCTTCTTCAACTGCGGCACGTGTTGCGTTGAGTGCGTCCTCGATGCGGAGCTTCTTTTCCTTCATCTCGACCTCTGTAGCCGCGCCAACCTTGATTACTGCAACACCGCCGGAGAGCTTGGCAAGGCGTTCTTGGAGCTTTTCTTTATCAAATTCGCTCGTTGTTACCTCAAGTGCAGATCTGATTTGGTGAACTCTTGCGGAAATGTCAGCGGGGTGTCCTGCGCCGTCAACGATAATAGTTGTATCCTTATTGATCTTAACCTGACGCGCGTGGCCGAGATATTCGATGGATGCGTCCTTGAGTTCAAGTCCGATTTCGCTTGAAATTACCTCGCCGCCCGTGAGGATTGCGATGTCCTTGAGCATTTCCTTACGTCTATCGCCAAAGCCGGGGGCTTTTACCGCAACGCAGGTGAACGTGCCGCGGAGCTTATTAAGAACGAGGGTCGTGAGTGCTTCGCCCTCAACGTCCTCTGCGATAATAAGGAGCTTTCTGCCTGCCTGAATAACCTGCTCAAGAACGGGGAGTATCTCTTGAAGATTTGAAATCTTTTTATCCGTGATAAGAATGAGAGCATCGTCGAGAACTGCTTCCATTTTGTCCATATCCGTTGCCATATAGGGAGAGAGGTAACCTCTATCGAACTGCATACCCTCAACAACCTCGGAATAGGTGTCTGCGGAGCGGGATTCCTCAACTGTGATAACGCCGTCCGACGTTACCTTTTCCATTGCGTCGGCAATAAGCTCACCAATAAGCTCGTCGCCTGCGGAGATCGTTCCTACTCTTGCAATATCTGCTGAGCCGTTTACCTTTTTGGAGTTTGCAACGAGGCATTCAACTGCTTTATCAACCGCTTTTTTGATGCCCTTGCGGAGCACCATAGGATTTGCGCCTGCGGTCACGTTTTTCATACCCTCGCGGATAAGTGCCTGAGCAAGAACGGTTGCGGTTGTCGTGCCGTCGCCTGCGGCATCGTTCGTTTTCGTTGCGACCTCTTTAACGAGCTGTGCGCCCATATTTTCTGCCGCGTCCTCAAGCTCGATTTCCTTTGCTATCGTTACACCGTCATTCGTGATGAGGGGAGCACCGAACTTTTTATCGAGAACTACGTTTCTGCCTTTAGGTCCGAGTGTGATTTTAACAGTATCTGCAAGCTTATCAACGCCGCGAGTGAGTGCGTTTCTTGCTTCAAGTCCGTAAATTATTTCTTTTGCCATTACAAAATCCTCCGAAAATTATTCAACGATGGCAAGGATGTCGCTCTGCTTAACGATGATGTATTCAACACCGTCCGCCTTGACCTCTGTGCCCGAATATTTGCTTGTTATTACCTTATCGCCAACCTTAACCGTCATTTCAACGGTATGTCCGTCAACAAGTCCGCCGGGTCCTACTGCGATTACCTCTGCAATCTGCGGCTTTTCCTGTGCGGATGCTGTGAGAATGAGTCCTGATTTTGTTTTTTCTTCTGCAGCGACGAGCTTGATTACAACTCTATCTGCAAGGGGTTTAATAGTCATTATTTAATCCTCCTGATTAAGAAATTAATAAATACTTTTTTATATCTTTATTATTATATCATAATTTTTCGGAAAATTCAATAAGATATAGAAAAAAGATGATAAAGAGGTAAAAAATGGAGATTATAAATCAATATATTTCGGGAGCTTTAGTGCCTTTGGCACTTATTTTGTGTTCGGTTTTCTTTTTCGTGCGGTTGAGGGGCAGACCGATGATAAATCCAAGTGCGATTGTTAAGTCGCTTTTCAAAAGGAGGGAGGAAAGTGGAGTTTCGTCTATTCGCGCGGTGATTTTTGCGCTTGCGGGAACGCTTGGTGTTGGGAACATCGTAGGTGTTGCCTCGGCTATTGCGCTCGGTGGAGCAGGTGCGGTTTTTTGGATGTGGGTGAGTGCGTTTCTTGCTATGATTCTGAAATATGCCGAGGTCGTGCTTGCCGTTTTGCATCACAGGGAGAGAAATGGCGAAAACTATGGCGGCGCAATGTATTATATGAAGGATTTTTTAAAATCTTGCAATAATATTAGCAGAATTTTTACGTTTATTTTCACGTTTTTTTGCCTTTTGAACGGGTTTACGATGGGGTGTGTTATTCAAGCGAATGCGATCTCGAATTCATTTTCGTCGACCTTTGGGGTGAGTGAGATTTGGGTCGGTGCGTTTCTTTTATTGCTTTCGGTTATAGTTTTCTTTTTCAATGGGAAGAAGATATTTTCGCTTTGCGAGAAGCTTGTTCCGTTTGTGAGCTTATTATACATCGTGATGTCGCTTGCGGTGATTTTGCCTGCGAGAGAAAGAGTGCCCTTGGTATTTAGTGAAATAATTGAGGGCGCGTTTTCCTTTCGCTCGGCAGGTGCAGGAGCTTTGGGATTTTTGACGTCGAGGGCATTGAGATACGGCACGATCCGCGGGCTTTTTTCAAACGAGGCAGGATGCGGAAGCTCACCCATAGCACACGCAACGGCAAATACGAATTCAGCCGTTGAGCAGGGGTTTCTTGGGGTTTTTGAGGTTTTTATTGACACTATGCTCGTTTGCACGATGACCGCTTTTGTAATTTTGTTGAATTGGGAGGGCGCGGCGCAATTTTTGTCAACTCCTATTATGATGGCTTTTGCCGCTTTTTCGCAGAGTTTAGGAGATATATCGAACGTTTTGTTGAGTGTTTCGGTATTTTTGTTTGCCTTTGCCACTATTGTGTGCTGGGGATATTACGGGAAGGAATGCGTTTATTTTTTGAACAGGAGCAAGCGGGCGGAGAGGGTGTATTATGCGCTGTATATTGCTTTTGTTTTCATCGGCTCGTGGATTTCGCTTGACTTTGTGTGGGAGCTTGCGGATTTAGCCGTGGGCGGAATGACCTTGATGAATTTGCTTATAATTTCATTGATGAGTGGAGAGGTGAAGAGGGAAACAAATAGGTATTTTAAGTGTAGATAGTATGTAAAAAAACAATCCCTCAGTCGTAAAACGACAGCTCCCTTTACACAAGGGAGCCGTTGTTTAGTATTCTGAGTTTTACAAAATTGAATATATTTTATAGCTTTCGGAATGAGACTGCGCGAGCTTTTCCGCATCTGCGAGGTTGATTTTTTCGGTTATGATCGCTTCGCCGTTTGCGATAATGCATCTTTTGCAGAGATAATCGTTAATATCTGCGATATCATCGTCGGTTGCGTTCGTCCATTCGATTACGGGCGCTTGTGCATTTTGCATTTTTTCAGCTATATCCATAATGTCGGCAACTACTGCGCTTGCAGTTGGGAGCTTGCCCGCGCCCTTGCCGTAGAAGAGGACCTTATCGAGCATATTCGCTTCAACCAAAATGCCGTTATAAACGTCGGAAATATGCGCCAAAGGATTTGAGAGGGGAACAAAGCTTGGGGAAACGGTTGCAAGGATTTTACCGTTTATAAGCTCTGCGTGTCCGATTAGCTTTATTGTGTAGCCAAGTGATTTTGCTATTGCAAAATCTTCGGTTGTTACCTTTGTTATTCCTTGGCGAGAAACCTTATCGGGAGATATGCATTTGCCAAAGGAGAGGGAAGAAAGGATTACTATTTTTCTTGCTGCGTCAATGCCCTCAACGTCGGCGGTTGGGTCTGCCTCGGCATAGCCCTTTGCTTGCGCGTCTTTTAAGGCATCGGCAAAGGAAGTGCCGTTTTCGTTCATTTGGGTGAGAATGTAGTTGGTTGTGCCGTTTAAAATTCCGTCTATACCCGTGATTTTATTGGAAACGAGGTCATTATTGATGGGGCGGATAATCGGAATTCCACCGCCAACGCTTGCTTCGAACAAATATCTAACATTATTTGCTTTGGCAATTTGCAAAAGCTCCGTGCCGAATTTTGCCACGACCTCTTTGTTTGATGTGACAACGTTTTTGCCTAAGAGGAGCGATGCCTTTGAAAAATCATAGGCAGGGTGGGAGCCGCCCATCATTTCAACAACGATTGAGATTTCATCGTCGTTGAGAATCGTATCAAAATTATGGATTACCTTATCTGCAAAGGGGGAATCGGGAAAATCACGAAGGTCGAGGATATACTTGATTTCGATTTCCTCGTTTAGTTTATTCTCTATTATTTTTTTGTTTTGTGTTAGCACCTCGGCAACGCCGCTACCGACAACGCCGAAGCCCAAAATTGCAATTTTCTTCATAAAAGCTCCGTTTCGTGTAAATTTTTACAATAAATTATATATACATTTATATAATACCACAAAATTTATCAAAAAGCAAATAAAAGTATTGAAAAAAATAAAAAATATGATAGAATATATTATAGAAATAAATTTTGCGGTTATGGAGGACAAATATGGCGTCAAGTGCTATTGGAAGCAAGAGAAACGTTAAGATTTTCGTGCTTTATTTAATGGAAAATATAAACTACCCCTTGGATTATGCAACGCTGAACGATATTATTATGCAGACGGACTACGTTATGTATCTTGATTTTGCGGAGAGCTTTCACGAGATGATTGACGCATCCCTCATTCTTGAGGTTGAGGGCGAGGAGGAAAACCAGCCGATGTATATCGTTTCCGAAAAGGGAAAGATTGTTGCAAGGGAGCTGAATTCCGATATTATTACGTCAATTCTTGACAAGAGCCTGTCTGCGGCTCTTCGTTATCTTGATTTTAAGAAGCGCGGCGTTGAGGCAAAGTGCGCAATTGAAAAGCGCGATGACGGAAGATACGATATTGAGTGCAGAATGGTGGAGAAGGGCGAGCTTATCTATTCGACAAGGGTGGTTGTTGACACTCTTTCAAGGGCTGAGAGAATGAAGGAAAACTTCTATGGCAGGCCGGAGGGTATTTATAAAGCGACTCTTGCGCTGCTTGCCGGTAACGTGAATTTCTTGCTTGACTGATTTCTTTGTTATATTTTAATAATTTTTGTGAAAAAAATATAAAAATTTCAGAAAAATCGACAAATTTTTGTTGACATTTTGGAAAAATATAGTATAATAGTATTGTAAGGATAGTGGTTTTTGCAGATGGATGGTATAATGAGAGAAAAATCAATGAAAAAAAATGAAGAATTGTATAAATTGATAGATCTTGTTATTGCGGGTGACTCGGATGCTTTTTCTACACTCGTTGAAGCCTATAATCCGATGCTTAAGAAAATTCTTTATGCATACACTACCGAGGAAATGTCAAAAGAGGACGTTGAGGATCTTAGTCAAGAGGAGCTTATTGCATTTTATCGCGCGATAATCAATTTTGACAAGGAGCAGCAAAACGTTGAATTTGGTCTTTACGCAAAGATTTGCGTTACGAATAGCATGATTTCTTTGAAGCGCGCGACTGCGAAGAAGTCGAATGAAACGCTTGTTGGGGACGAGGAGATGAACAGTATCACCGATCCCGACGGTGAGATCCCGAAGCTTTTTGAAATGCGCGAGAGCGAAAGGGAGCTTGGAGAACAGATTGAGAAAACTCTTTCAGGGTATGAAAACGAGGTTTGGTCGTACTACGTTAACGGTTACTCATCAAGGGAAATTGCCCGAAAGCTTAACTCAAGTGAAAAGTCAATCGATAATGCTATTTTCAGAATCAGACGAAAGTTAAAAACTCTGCTGATAGCAGATTGATATACCCACTTAGCTTAAATAAAGCGCCCGAAAGGGAGATGGCGGTTAAAATCCGCCGGGGGCAATAAAAAATCCAATTAAAGTGAGGACAAAACCAATGTACGAAAACGAAGAAAAAGTTGTAGAGGTTACTGAGTTTCAGGACGAAACACTTGTTTGCAAGGATTGTGGAAACGAATTCGTGTTCACAGCAGGCGAACAGGCATTCTACAAGGAAAAGGGCTTTTTGAACAAGCCAAAGGCCTGCAAGGCGTGCCGCGATGCTAAAAAGAACGCGCAAAGAGAACCCCGTGAATATTTCACAGTTGTTTGCTCCGAGTGCGGCGGAGAGGCAAAGGTGACCTTCCAGCCCTCTGAAGACAGACCTGTTTATTGCAGTGCTTGCTTCGCAAAGAGAAGACAGCCCAGAGATTGATATAGATTTTAATTAATATATATAAATTGATAAAGGTTTTCTGAAAAACAAGGAACGGCTTTCGTTCCTTGTTTTTTTGCACATATAAAAACCGGCCAAAAATAAAATAATTGTGGAAAAATAGTGTTGAAAATGCTTTTGATTTGTGCTATAATTTATTAACTTGAAAGTGAGGTGTTATTATGGCACTGTTTTCAAAAAAAGACGTGAATATTATTGACGGTCCGATTTTGCCGAATATGTTGAGATATGCGTTGCCTATTATGTTGACGAATATTTTGCAGTTGTTTTATAATTCTGCGGATATGTTCGTGATTGGTAATTTTTGCGCTGATAAGAACGCGCTTGGCTCGGTTGGATGTACGGGTGCGCTTATAAATATGATTCTTGGTGTTTTCATCGGCCTTGGCGCAGGCGTTGCGGTTACCTTGGCGCAGAGCTTGGGCGCAGGTAACAAGGAGAGGGCAAGCAAGATAGTTCATACTGCCTTCGTTATGGCTTTGATTTTGGGCGCGCTTGTAACCGCACTCGGTAATATTATTGCTGTTCCTATCCTGCACGCGATGAATACGCCCGATGAATTTTTGGTAGGGGCGAGCAAGTACGTAAGAATTTATTTTTGCGGCTCGATTGCGAATATTATGTATAACTTTTTTGCGAGTATTTTGCGCTCGCGCGGAGATACGGTTCGTCCGCTTCTTTTCTCAATGGCCGGGGGAATTGTTAATATTATTCTTAATCTCATTTTCGTGCTTTTCTTTGGAATGGGCGTTGAGGGCGTTGCGATTGCTACCATCGTTTCGCAGTTTATTTCCGCTGTGTTGGTTATTATTCATACGATGCGTTTGAATGATGAATGCAAGCTCGAATTTAAGAAATTGACTATTGATTTTTCCGTTCTTAAGCAGCTTGTTAAGGTGGGCTTGCCTGCAGGTATTCAGGGCTCGCTTTTCTCGGTTTCAAATATGCTTTTGCAGACGGGGTATAATTCACTTGGTCCTGTTATTGTAAATGCAAACGTTGCCGCGATGAACGTTGACGGTTACATTTATAATATACTTAACTCGTTCTATCACACCTGCCTTACGTTCTGCTCGCAGAACTTTGGCGCAAAGCGGTTTGATAGAGTGAAGAAGGTGGTTTTTGCCGGAGTTGGCGCGGCTACGTTTGTTGGACTTACACTCGGCGTTTTTGTCTATGCTTTTGCAAAGCCCCTTGTTGGAATCTTTAATTCCGACCCCGAAATTTTGGTTTTTGCGAAGCAGCGTTTGGCACTTGTTGCGCTTCCTTATTTCCTTTGCGGAATAATGGACGTTGGCTCGGGATTTTTGCGCTCAATCGGTTATTCGTTCTATGCGCTTATTATCACGTTCCTTGGCTCGTGCGCGCTCAGAATCGCGTGGATTTATACCGTTTTCCCGATGTTTAACGACGTTAGGGCTTTGTATGTGGTTTTCCCGATTTCGTGGCTTGTGACGGCGACTACCTTACTTGTTACGTTCGCTATTTGCTATAAGAGGGAAAAGAAGATGTTGGTTAATGAGTTGAAATGAAATTAACTTTTGCGGGAGGCGGTTTGCCTCCCGTTTTTGTTTTGTATCTTTCCGTCCCGCTATCCCCCATCCACTCCCCGATGCTTCACATCGACCCTCGCGCCCCCGAGGGTATAGGGTATAAGATAATCATAGAGAGAGGTTGCTATTGGGAAGGCATAGGAGAACTATACCTTGCGAGCTTTGGCTGCGCAAATAAAAATCGAAAATGAAAAAATGCGAAAAATTGTCAAAAAATGTTGACAAATATTGTTCAAGGTGCTATAATGAATGCATAACAAAAAAGCGAGCAGGGGTACCCCTGCTTTGTATGATGTACCATCATACAAAATGAATGCTTTCAGTTATAATAATTAATTTAAAGGAGAAAACGAAATGAAAAACACAAACAAAAAAGGTTTTACGCTCGTTGAATTGCTTGTGGTTATTGCCATTTTAGCGATTTTAGCGGCAGTGGTTGTAGTTGGTTACACAAGCTTTATAAACAAAGCAAAGGAATCCAACGACAGATCCCTTGTTACACAGCTTAATACTGCAGTAACAAAGGTTGACGGACGCTATGAATCTATGCACGAGGTTGCCGAGGTTCTGGCAGCAAACGGCTTTGACGTTGCTAAGATGCAGGCAACTGCTAAGGATCACGATATTCTTTGGAATATGGAAGCGCAGGAATTCTTCTACTCGGCTGATGAAAATCTTTCGGGCGACAATATTTGGATGGTAACGGAAGACGCGGATAAGGTTAATGGCGATTATTCTATTTACTATGTAGGTACTGCAGATATTATTTCTTCTACAGTTAGAAATCTTGTGGTTTATACAAATGATCCTACTCTTGTGCTCAGCATTGATGCTGAAAATGCTCACGTAGTACACGAGGGTAAAGCAGGTACTATCAACGTAAATAAGGTTGCTCCAAACTCTTATCACGAACACGGTATGGTTAACGCACTTAACGTTGCAACAACGGGTAACGTTAAGGTTTACGGTACGGTTGCTTCTTTGACAATTACAGCGGGTGCTACGGTTACTCTTGAAGCAGGCTCTGAAACCGCTAAGGTTATTGTAAACGAGGCAACTGCTAAGGTTGATGCTAATGCGGATGCTGTAATCGGTGCTGTAGCAACAGAAGAGGAAGAGGTTCTTGAATCCCTTGGTACTATCGTTTCAGGTGCTGAGGATGTAATCGTTAACGAGGTAGTTGACGCAAACGATGTTGGTGATTTCGCGGGCGGTTTCGGTACTGTTGAATTTCCTTATCTTATAGCAACTCCCGATCAGTTGGCTAATATCAGCAAGCATTATGATACATACAAGTACTATAAGGTTGCTGACGGTGTTGGCTCTCTTGACCTCACGGGTGTTGGTAGAATCAGTCTTCACGGTAGCTTTGACGGTAACGGTGTATCACTCGTTAACCTTACAACATCACTTTTTGCGTATGTTGGTTATCAGAACAATGTTGAGACAATCAAGATTTCTAATTTTACGGTAATGATGAACAATAACGATGGTCATGCGCTTGTAAGAAACATCTTTAATGCAGGCACAACAACGTTCGAAAACATTACTCTTCACGGCTATATCGAAGGCCTTTACAATATGGGTTCATTCTATAACTACGGTACGGCTAACTGCGATGGAACGGGCGCAAGCTATACGGTTGCTTTTGTTAACGCTAAGTCCGACGTTGCGCTTGTATGTACATCCGGTAACGGTATCGGCGGTATGATCGGCCACGGTTACGAAGGCGCAGGCAATACTCTTACGATTAATATTGACGATAATTCCGGTTATACTGGTGTAATGTACACAACAAACGGATCTACTTGCGACAAGTTGATGTATATGGCATCCAATACTTCTAAGTTCGTTCTTAACGGTACGGAAGTTAGCGGTTATGATGCAAGCTTTGATTATTCTTCAACTCAGATTGGATCAATTATCCCCACTAAGGGTGAAGACGGCTACTACGTAACGGTTGCGGATGGCGCAGCAACATTCGTAGTATATCTTAACGCCCAGGTAACTGCATACGATGAAGAAGGTAATAAGATTACTAACAAGGCAGGTATGACTTGGACACTTGACAAGATAGAAATGGATGCAACTGACGGTAAGGTATTTGATCTTATTACAAGTGCTTCTATCACAAACGATAAGGATGAGGATATGGGTTATACGTTGAGCGAAGGCGTTCTCACAATCCAGTCCGGTAGAAAGGATAACTACTGTGAAGGTCCTGTAAGACTTCAGGTTAACCAGTATGATGCAAACGGTAACCTTATTGCAGTAGGTACAATCAACGTTTACGAAATTGAAAAATAATTGAAGTAAATATAGATTAGTTAGATTATATCCCCTCGGCTTTTGCCGAGGGGATATTGCAATTTAAGGAAAAGAAGGGTGCTTAGTTCCTACAAAATGCAAAATAAAGGTGTCTATTTTGCGGATTTTACACTTTACAATGCTAATATAACTATTGTATAATATAAATGTAAAGTAAACTATGGAGGTGCTATATGGACGGATATAAAGGATATAAAGGTTTCTTGATTGGCTTGATTGTGCTTTTTGTGGCTATTGGCGGTTTATTTGCGTTTATGTTTTGTAACTCGTTCTATTTCTACTCCGAGTTTGATTTGGATTACAGCGATTTGACCTATGAAGAATTAACGTTTAATAGAGTTGAAAAAAAGAGAGGGTATAAAAGCTCGTGGCGATATGAGATGTATTTTGATGAGTATGATAAGCCGTTTGAAATAAGCACGATAACCAACAAAAAATTGGATAAAAAAGCACTTGAGGGTTTAATGAATGGCGAAATTATAAAGGTATATTACTGTGATACCTCTAACAGAAATTATGATTACGAAATTTGTGAATTCAGCTCCGAATCGACGGTTTTATTGAGCTTAACGGATTACGTGGAGAGCAATCAAGATAATCAAATTGCCGGAATGATTGTGTGTCCGATATTGATGCTTATGTGCTCGTTTTTGATATATATTTTCGTTAGGTATATTAAGGCGATTGATGACGAGGGGCTTGGCAAAATCAAGATAGAATATATTGAGGATGGGAATGTAATTCGCATCCATAATTCCTTTGATGCTTGCTCGCTTGTTATAAATGATAAGGTCGTTGACAGGCATTATGGGATCGTTTCGGACAAATTTGAGTTGAAGGGGAAGATTAAGGTTGGAGACAAGAAAATTCCCGTGAAGGCAGTGATGAGCTCTTTTAACATTAGACTTTATTATAACGGCAAAATGGTTGGCAAGAAGTTTATGGGGCTGGGGTAAAATTAAATAATGATAACCACGGCTTGATTCGAGCCGTGGTTGGTTTTTTATTTTTGTCCTTTTCCCTTAGCAAAAATTGCCGCGATGTAGCCGAAGCAGAGGGCGGCGGTGGTGCCGCCTGCGGCGGCTTTGAGTCCGCCTGTTAGTGCGCCGAGGAGTCCTTTTTCGTCAACCGCTTCGCGCACGCCCTTGGAGATATTATAGCCAAATCCGGTGAGAGGAGTCGTTGCGCCTGCTCCGACGAATTCGGCAAAGGGTTTATAAATCCCGATTGCTCCCAAAATCACGCCTGCGACAACGTAAGAAACCAAAATTCTTGCGGGGGTGAGTCGGGTTTTGTCAATCAGGATTTGCGCGATAAGGCAGAGAAAACCGCCTGCCAAAAATGACCAAATATATTTTAAAATATCCATATTTACCTCACTTGTGTTCGAGCTTGATAAGGTGGGCAATCGCGGGAATGGAAAGTCCTTGCTTCAAGCTTGAAGGACTCATCATCGCGCCCGTGCCGATAAGCAGAGCGTTTTTTAATTCGCCAGATTTTAGCTTGGGCAAAATATATGAAGCTAAGACCACCGCGGAGCATCCGCAACCCGAACCGCCCGAGTGGACGTCCTGCGCTTCGCGGTCAAAGATGATATTTCCGCAATCGAAATAGTCCTCGCCCATATCGTAGCCCTCTATTGACATAAATTCGCGCAAAATCAAGCTACCCTCGTGACCGAGGTCGCCCGTGTATATGGCGTCGTAGTCGGAGGGTGAGGTTTTGCTCTCCTTGAAAAAGCGGAGCAGGGTATCAAGTGCCGCGGGAGCCATAGCCGCGCCCATATTTGAAGCATCGTTTATTCCTTTATCAATTACAATGCCGGGGAGTGCTTCGGTGATGAAAACTCCGCGATCGGTTTCGCTTTTTTCGGTTATGAATGCGCCCGCACCCGTGACCGTCCATTGAGCCGTGGGGGAACGTTGACCGCCGTATTCGAGAGGGGTGCGATATTGCTGCTCTGCGGAGCAAAAGTGTGATGAGGCGACCGAGGCGCATCGCTTAAAATGACCGCCCGAAATGAGCAGGGAAGCGAGCATCAATCCCTCAACCGCCGTTGAGCAGGCACCGTAAAGTCCGAAATAGGGAATATCAAAATCGAGCAAGCCGTAAGCCGATCCGATGCATTGATTTAGCAGGTCGCCCGCGAACATTGCTCCAATATCATTTTCACTAAAGCCCGATTTTTCAAGGGCGAGCGTGAGAGCGCGCTTTTGCATTTCTATCTCTGCCTTTTCCCAAGTTTTTTGATCGAATTTATCCGTTGTATCGCATATATCGAAGCATTCACCGATGGGTCCTTCCTTTTCCTTGCGTCCAACCACCGATGCACCGCACACGATTTTTGCGTTCGTTTTTAATATTTTGTTATTCATATAAACTCCAAAATTTATAATATCAGTATTATTTTGCTTCAAGAGAGCAAAAATATACGTATGGAAAACTATAATATACCAAAAAGCTTGGAGGAAAAAATGGGTAAGATTAATTATCGCGAGCTTGCGTTTAAGCTGTTTTGCTGGGGATTTATATTTGTGCTGGGGTTGCTTTTCTTTAAGTATTTATTCGGATATACGATTCCGTTTTTGATTGCGTGGGGGATTGCTTATCTCGTTTATCCAATAGCAAATAAATTGAGTTCAAAAATCAAAATATCGCGAAAGGTGTGCTCCTTTTTGGTATTGCTGTTGTTGTTGATTTTGATATTATCGTTGGTTTATCTTGCGGTGAACCGTTTGTTTTATGAAATTAAAAATTTATTGCAGTACCTTACCGATAACGGCGAAGCAATAGCGGTGCAATTCAAAAATTTGTTTGATTCGCTGTTTACCGTGGGGCAAAAGCTTCCTATTATAAATAAGCTTCAGGATGAGGAGCTTGTGAAGGAGATAACGGAGAACGTTAATCTGTTTATTGAGGGCGTTTGGAAAAAGCTTATCGATGCATTAAGCTCGGCTGTTCCGAATTTCGCGACGGGCATTGTGATGGCGTTGCCCAATATTGTTTTGGTTTCGCTTGTTACTGTCATTGCGTGCTTCTATTTTGCTATTGATATTGAAGCGGTCAACTCGAAGATTTTATCGTTTTTGCCCGAGGGCACGAGAACGTTCCTTCAAAAGTTGAAAAAGAAGGTTGGATTTGGGCTTAAAAGATATTTAAGGGCATATTTGATATTGTTTCTTATTACTTTTGCGGAGCTGTTCGTTGGATTTTTGATTTTGGGCGTTGATTATTCGTTCGTTCTTGCTATATTGATTGCATTCGTTGATTTTTTGCCCGTTTTCGGCACGCCTGCCGTCCTTTTGCCGTGGGGAATAGTGCTATTATTTATGAAGGAATATTTTGTGGGAGTGGGAATGCTCGTTTTGGCATCGATTATTATGATTGTGCGCCAGGTGATTGAGCCGAAAATTCTTGGAAAAAATCTTGGGGTGCATCCGTTGGTTACGTTAATTACGCTTTATGTGGGATTCGAGTTATTTGGGATTTTTGGAATGGTATTTTTGCCGATTGTTGTTCTTATATTATTTTCAAAGGGCGAAGAAAAAGGGGGGGGATTTTAAGCCCCCTTATAAAATATTCTTTATTGAAAATTGTTCGAGTCGTATAACCGCGTTTATTGCGTTTTCAACTAATTCCTTTTGGATTGCAAATTGAGTGCAATCATTTTGTTGATTGGCTGCGGCGAGGGAGTCGATTGTGTTCGTGAGGTCATCTATTTCGCGAAAGCTCACTGAGATGCTTATTATCGTGCTTTTTTTGTCCCAATATTTTTGCAATTCTTTGATTAAGCTATCATTATATTCGCTCGGCTCGCTTGAAAGCTGTGCAACCATTTCGTGCATCGTTGAGTGGACGGTGTTAATGTAATTGTAATTCAGAAAAACGCAAATTAATAGCGCGATAAAAAGGCAGGATGTTATTATAAATCCTCTCATTTGTTTTTCTCCTTTAAAACTAAATTTATGTTGTTGTCATCGTCAATGGTCATAAGAAATACGTCATTGACTTTTGATTTCTTCTTTTTTAAATACTTTTCAAATTCCTGCTTGCTTTTATTTAGTAGCTTTAGATTATATTCGTTCCAAGAGCCCTGAGATATTATGATGTGGATTATGCCTTCTTCCTTTTCTTCTAAATTTAACTGTTCAATAGTTGGCTGTTGATGCTGAATTTTTGGAATAACACTCAATAATCCGTTTTGCTCGAGTATTGCATATTGTACGTGGGATACGTTGGTTATGTTATTGATGCGTAGCTCACTTATTAATTCTTCGGGGGAAATTCGGTTTTTTATTAGTTCTTTTTGATTGATTTTTCCGTTATATATCAACGTGCTTGGGGGAGAGGACAATAGGTTTTTTAGTATTGATGATCTGCTTGATATGAAAGAAAGGGTAACTTCAAACATTACGATTGTAATTAACGGGATAATGGCATAGCTTATGGGGATATCTTGGTTAGCTATTGGCATTGTTGCGATTTCGGATAAAAGAATGGTGGTTATCAGTTCGGAAACCTCGAGCTCTCCTAGCTGTCTTTTTCCTAAGATTCTCATTGTTCCAACGAGTAATATATATATAATGATGGTTCTGCATAAAATAGTGATCATTTTTGCCTCCGAATGCGTGCTTTAAAATAGTATTTTGGTGATTTTTAACAAATATTCACAATTTGGAAAAAAAGTTAAAAAAACTTTAAAAAAGTACTTGACAAACGCAATATCATTGTGGTATAATGTCGTCGTTGTAAACAAAAAACAACGATTGGTCATTGAAAATTGAACAACAAGAGATAGAAGGAAGTACAAAGCGAACTAATGAAAGTTAGTGAGAGCAAATAGTGCGAAATAAGAAATCTCGTTAGAAATTCTGAAAGAGAAATACTACTCAAACAAGAAGTAAAAGAAGCTAAGATAAAGCTCGGATTAAGACGTTGCTCGAGAGAGCGGCGATTAAATACAAATAATTCGAGAGTTTGATCCTGGCTCAGG
>JAFVRQ010000060.1 GCA_017504245.1 Clostridia bacterium
CAACGCAGAAGCTATAGTTAGTGCCGTTGTAGCTGAGTGTTACGTAAATATCATCACCGGGCTCGCCGTTTTTATATTCGATGCTTACAACCGTAAGTCCCTCGAATTTAACGAGCATATTCTGATAGTTAACAAGCTCATCCTTGCCAAGAAGGTCCGTTACGTATTCGGGCTCTGCAACGTAAGTGCCCTCGATAACTTCAATTCTTGCATAGTCGGGATCCAGCTCGTCAGTAACGATTTCAACCTCGCCTGCCCATTCTGCCTTGTATCCGTAAACGCGGATCTTTGTGCCGGGAACGAGCTGTGCCGCCAACTCCTCAGAACAGGGGAAATCGTAAAGGAAATATCCGCCGATGCCATCCTGAGCATAAACGCTGAGCTTATTATCCCACCAGGACTGATGGCCCTGAACGTATGCTTCGATAACAACCTGTGAGCCAAGCTCTGCTGCCATATATTCTTCCCAGGTCATAACGCCCTCGCTCTTAGTCGTTGTGTCTTCAACGTCGGGCTTATTGGGCTTAACTGTGGAACCGGTTGTGGGTTGTGTTGTGGGCTGTGTTGTGGGTTGCGTTGTTGACTCTGCGGGATCATCCACGCAAGCGAACATTGCAAGAGCCATAACCAAAACGAGTGCTAAGCAAATAATTTTCTTCATTTTTCTTTTCTCCTTTAGAAAATAGATTTTTTTCACCTATTATTATATACACTTTTAGAAAAAAGTCAATATTTTCTTGATTTTTTCTTTTTAATAATTGAGAGTCCAAAATATGTGCCTATTCCGAGCCAAACGACGATCAAGCTTGCGATAAGAATTTTTGATTCCACGGGCATTTGACCGAGCTCCTGTTTTTGAGGCTCGTCCTTTACCTGAATTTGATCCAATTTATGAAGAGAAACCACTCTTTCAAAAAGGGTTTGCATAAAGCTTTCGTTTATCTCTCTGTTCTTGATTGCAGAGCTTACCGTCAATTCAATCAAGTTTCCCGCAGCGTTACGCAAGGAAGCAGAGCCATTGAAAACGGGGGTGGTGAAGCTGTTTTCGGTGTTTTCGATAAGAAGCTTTGCTGAATCTATTTTAACCTTGTAATAGAGATCGTTATCCTCGCCTGCACGGTTGAGATAGTCTTGGTATTCTGCGCTATTCTGCGCCTTTGAGGTTACGGGAACATATCCCTCGGTTTGAGAATAGGCAATCTGAACCTCGTTAGTGAGCAGGAATTGCGCGAAAAGCCAGGATGCAAGGACCTCGCCGCTATCCTCCTTATTAAATATGCAAAGGGAAGGACCCTGCGAAATCATTTGCGGATTTTCAGTATCAAACTGAGGAATTTCCATAACTACCGTTTCAAAATCAACTCTTTGGTCGTCCGGAATATCAACCAAGGGGGCTTCTGCTCCCATCCAGGTTGCGCCCGCGGTTGAGTCGATTGCGAAAATGCACTGACCTGCGTTTAAAAAGTTACCGGGGTAGCTTGAAATCTTAAAAGTGGAAAATGCCTTGGACTTTGAATGCTCTCCGATTTCATACAAAAGCTCCTTGGTGGTTTCGTTAAAGATTTCAACCGTGCCGTCATCCTTTGAATAGGGGGCATTTAGTTGCTTCAGCATTGAAATCATCATATTGTCAGTTGATTTATAGATGAACGGAATGAGCGTTTTCTGACCGTTGGCAATATAGTTGCCGTTTGAATCCTTGCCGAGCGAGAGCGCGTATTCGCTGACCTCCCAAACGAAATCCCAGGTGAGAATTTCGGGGAGCTTGAAGCCGAGAGCTTCAACGAAGTCCTTGTTAACGTAGCAGACCTCGGTTGAGCGCATAAAGGGGAGTGCGTATTGAACGCCGTCGATGTTACCCTCGTTTAAGAATTTGGGGATCATTTCGTCAACGGTTGGGGAGTCGAATTTCAAATCCGTGCCGCCAAGACCGTATTTTTTGTTATTCATCAACTCCTCAAGCGGAACAACCACGTTTTCGCCCTGCATATAGGTTGCTATATGGTCGGGGTAGGTTATGCACACGTTGGGAGTTGTGCTTGTGGAAATATTTGTGATAACGTTATTATAAATTTCTCCGTAATCGGTGAAGTTTCTAAGAGTAACTTTAATGTTCGGATAGAGCTTCTGGAATTCCTTAACGGCATTCGCGTAAACCTCGCGCTGAGTTGCATTGTTTTCATTTTTTGCCCAAAAGGTTATCTCGTATTGCTTGCTTTCGTCAAACTCGCTTGGAATTTGGAGAGAATCCATAGCAACCTTTTTATGACAGGCAAAGAGCGAGAGGGAGCAGAGAAGCATTGCCAAAAGAAGAAGCAAGGAAATTATTTTTTTCATCCCTTCGTACCTCCTCTCGAAACGCCCTCCATAATTCTATTCTTGAAAACGAGGAACAAAATTATAAGCGGAAGTGAAATTACAACGACAGACGCCATCATTGCAGGGACGTTTTCACGTCCAAATCCGCTTTCACGAATTTCCTGAATTCCGTTTGAAACGAGGAAATACGCTTTATCGTCGGTAATGAGGCGCGGCCAGATATATGAGTTCCAGCATTCGATTATTTTCAAGATAAGAATAGTCACTATCGTGGGGCTCGAAATGGGAACCATAACCTTAATAAGATAATTGAAATCCGTTGAGCCGTCGACCTGCGCGGCAAGATAGAGCTCATCGGGGATCTGCGCGAAGTTTTCCTTTAGCAGATACAGATAGAAAATCGATGTCACCGAGGGCAAAATCAGTCCTAAAAAGGTATTTCGCAAATCCATATTCGTAACGGTTACGAAGTTTGTGATTATCACAAGCTCGTTTGGAATCATCATAAGCGAGAGCATAAGCGTGAACGCAAGGTTCTTGCCCTTGAAATCAAGGCGCGCAAAGGCGAATGCGGCGAGAATGATGACTATGAGCATTATCAACGTGGTAGCCACAGTGAAAATCAGCGTGTTTAAAAGATATTTGAAAAGCGGAACTGCCGTAAAGGCGGTTTTGAAGTTTTCAAAAACTATTTTTGCGGGGAAGAATTTCGGAATTGACTCGGAGTTATATTCCGAAAAGCTTTTGAGTGAGTTTTGGAGCATCCAATAGAATGGGAACAAAACCGCTATTGCCCAAAGCGAAAGACCTGTGTAAATTCCCGTTTTCTTGAAGATTTTTACCACTTTGCTTTGTTTTTTAATTTGTTTATATTCGTTCATTCTCTGCACCTCACTTTCCGTACGTTACGTGCTTCTTGCTGACGATGAGGTTTATGCAGGTTATCGTCAACACGATGCAGAAAAGTATGATTGCCGCGGCGGATGCGAAGGAGGGATAGCCGCCTCCGTCACCGTAGAGCATATCGTAAACGTAGCCGACGATGGTGTTCATCTCAGCAACGTTGAGGTCTGTGCCAAAGAGCGCAACCGCGTCGCTATACGCCTTGAAAGCGCCAATGAAGCCCGTTATCGTGAGATAT
Organism: Clostridia bacterium; assembly: GCA_017504245.1. Taxonomy (GTDB): domain Bacteria; phylum Bacillota; class Clostridia; order Oscillospirales; family CAG-272; genus RGIG4608. Next base: position 3,461 of record JAFVRQ010000060.1, read on the forward strand.
GCTATGGTTGGCGAAATCATTGGGAGAGTTATCTTCCAAAACACTCGGTTTTCCGGTGTACCGTCAATTGCAGCCGCCTGATAATACGTTTTATCAACGGAGGCGAGGGCACTTGTGAAGATAAGAATTTTAAAGGGCATAACCACCCAGACCGTGTAAATGCAAAGCACGAGCATTTTTGCCCAATGAGGGCCGTCGATGAAGTCTATTGCTCTGCCGCCGAGCGCGGTGATGAGTGTGTTAACAAGCCCGTCGGTGTATTCGGTTTTGTTGAAAAGTATCATAAAAACGAGTCCGACTGCCAAGGTGTTAGTAACGTAGGGCAGGAAGAATATCGTTTGATATGCTTTTTTGATAAATTTGATTTTTGAAAGCCCGAGCGAGATGATAAGCGCGAGTATTGTTGACGTGGGCACGGTGATTGCCACGAGAACGAATGTGTTTTTAAGGGCTTGAATGAAATAGGGGTCGCGAAGGACGTATTTATAGTTATAAAGTCCTATGCCAAAGCTTTCTCCCGACGCGAAATTATATCCCTCCTCAAAGGAATATATAAGCACGTCGATAAGGGGGTATATCATAAACACCGCGATAAAGATAAACGCGGGGAGCAGATACAGCCAGCCCTTCAGGTTTTTGTTGATCTTCAAATTTTTCACCGCCTTTAGTGAGCATATTAATTCATATTAATAATACTATAAAAGGAATAAAATGTCAATAAAACTGTTGAAAAATATGAAAAAATATGGTATGATGGGCTTGTATTTAACTGTGAGGTGATAACGTGAGAGAAAAGAGATTATATACAAGAGAGCGCTTTGGAGAGGAGCGCGCGCTTTACGGCGTTGACGGAGTGGAATTGCTTGAGTGCTCGTTTGACGGTGAAGAGGACGGTGAAAGTGCCTTGAAGGAAGGAAAGAATATTGAGTGTGAAAGCGTGTTCTTCAATCTTCGCTATCCGCTTTGGCACGACGAGGGCGTTTTGCTTGAAAATTGCGAGATGACCGAGCTTTGCCGCGCGGCACTTTGGTATTCGGAAAATATTGACATTAGTTTTTCTAAGCTTCACGGGATTAAGGCGCTTCGCGAGTGCAAGAATATTAAAATAACCGACTCTGACGTGAAAAGCGTTGAATTCGGTTGGTTATCGCATAATATTGATATTGAAAATACAAAATTTGCGGGCGAATATTTTATGCTTCAAGCAACAAATCTCAATATGAAGCATTCCTCACTCGTGGGGAAATATTCGTTCCAATACATAGAAAATTCCACGTTTGAGGATTGTAATTTTGACACGAAGGACGCGTTTTGGCACGCGAAAAATATTGTTGTTCGCAATTCCGTTGTCAAGGGCGAATACCTTGCGTGGTATTCGGAAAATATTACCTTTGAAAATTGCACCATCATCGGTACGCAGCCGCTTTGCTATTGCAAGGGCTTGAAGCTTATAAATTGCACGATGATTGATTGCGACCTTTCATTTGAAAAAAGCGAGGTCGAGGCAGACATTGTTGGAGAAATCACGTCGGTTAAAAACGTTTACTCGGGCTACGTCAAAGCTGACTCCATCGGCGAAATTATCGTCGACGACGAGAGGGCAGAGGGTAGAGTTGAGGTGAAGAAAAAGGTTGAGAGCTGAGCTCTCAACCTTTTATTTTTGTTTTTTATTCTGACAGTTCGTAAACGGTATAGGTTTGTACGTATACGGGGATTTGATACCACCACCAGCTACCGTCGACAGCGTTGGCTCTGTCGCAGAAGAATACGTGAGAGCCTTCGGTTACACCTGTTGTATCGGTATGACCATAGTTTTCAAATGACTCGAATTCGTGGAAATAGATAGCTTTTCTGCTTTCATCTCCACCTAACGGTTGACCGTAATATGAACCAATAAGTCTATTATTGGGGGCTTTTTCTGCACTAACCCAGTGCCAATAAAGATAGCTGTATATTTTGGTTTCCGTGACTACGATTTTTATGTTGCCGGATATACTGTTTTCTATTTTTTCGTTGCTATACTTTGGGGAAAGGTGGCTATCAACACTATATCCCTCGGGAAATTCAGCATAATAATTTGTTTTCGTTTCCTTTGCAACCCAAGAAAGCATAGGAATGATTTCTTGCTTGAGTACCGTATGGCATTCCGTACATTCCTTGTGCTTCAGACCTTCGGAATCGACGGTTGGCTTTTTGTCAACAATCCAATCGCTTTCGACGTGTGATAATGCTGGGATAATCCATTGTCCCACTATGATTGTATTACAAACGGAGCAATGCTTTCCCTCTGTAAGACCGGTGCTTTGGCAGGTTGCATCAACTGCGCTGTCTATAACCTCGGTATGATTCTTTTTGGGAATAATTTCCTGTTTGTTAATAATTTCTTCACATTCTTTGCATCTCAAACCTTGTGTAAGTCCTGTGGACGTGCAAGTAGCTTCATAACCTTCTAAAATCTCAACGTTACTGTGTGAGCATTCAACGTTGGGGCGAGTAAAACCACATTCGTTGCAAGTAGCATCATACTTGTCATCGTATGTATGAGGGGCTTTGGGGAGCTCTCTCTGTTGAACTAAAATTGTATTACAAACAGAACATTTTTGACCTTCGCTAAGACCTGTGGATTCACAAGTGGGATCAACCGGGGGAATTGTTTCGGGTGTGTGGGGCTTGAGGGGAGAGAGTTGTGCTGAAACGATGGTTTCTTTACAATGTGAACATATTTTTCCTCCGTGAGTTCCTCTTTCTGTACACGTGGATTCAACATCGGGGATGTCCACTAACGTGTGAGGTCCTAAGGGTAATTCCTGCTGGGGAATAATGGTTTTTCCGCAGGTTAAGCAATATCTGCTTTCAGTAAAACCGTGTTCTGTGCAGGTGGAATTTGTTCCGGTGGTTATAGCTATGGTGTGTACATGGAATTTACCCATTAGCCATTCACCGATTTTTCCACCAATGCCTTTGGCTAAACTACTTGCAATATCTCCGCAAGACGTTAATGCAAGCATTGATATCAATAAAGATATTAACAATAAAACTGAAATTATTTTTTTCATATATTTCTCCAATGAATAAATTTTATTTTTTCACAGTAATGTCACCATCGGTGCATTTAACAATGTATTCATAACCGGAAAGAGGATAATCTAAAGATCCACAGTATTTATCCCAATCAGTTAATTTTTCAACGTTTTCCCAATCAGTTGTTGTTCCTCCAAAATTGAATTCTACTATATCGTAGCAAAATTGGAATGCTACATTTTCAATTTTTGTAACTGTTTTAGGAATGGTTATAGAGGTGAGATGTTCTGCAAAACGAAAGGCTCCAAAGCCAATAGTTGTAACACCTTCGGGAATTGTGAATGAGGTGCTTGTATTAGCTGTTGCGTATCTAACTAACGTTTTGCCTTCTTTTGTATACAAGTGACCGTTTATTGATTGATAATGTTCGTTTTCGGTAGCTACTTCAAATTTTTCCGCCAAAACGGTCAAAAAAGCATTACAATCAATTGTAACTACGGATGCTGGAATATACCAACTGGAATTGGGCATTGACGAGAATGCGTATTCGCCAATTGAAGTTACACCCTCGGGAATGATTATCTGCTTTAATTTATCACAACCACTAAAGAGATGGCCGGAAATTTCAGTTAAGCCACTTGGAAGAACGATGTCTTCTAAAGCTTTACAATTATGGAATGCATATTCCTCAATAGTGGTAACACTATCGGGAATTGTTACGCTTTCAAGACTTATGCAATACTCGAATGCGTTTGCTGGAATGGTATCTAATCCCTTGGGAATATCAATCGATTTCAAATTATGCGAGTTAACAAATGCGCATCTGCCTATTTCCTTTAAGCCAGAGGGAAGAGATATATTAGTAAAATTAGCAAGATTGAATGCGTACGCACCAATTTTAGTAACGGTTTCGGGAACAACGAAGGAGTCCTCGTTTTTTCCTGCGGCATACTGAATCAAAACCGTTCCATCTTTAGTATATAAATTTCCGTCAATGGATTGATAATTGGGGTTTTCACTATCAACGGTGATTTTGCTTAATTTATTGCAACTAATAAACGGAGAATCTCCAATAGTGGTTACACCCTTAGGAATTACGATTTCCGTTAAATTAGAACAATCAAAGAAGGATTCTTTGGGGATAGTAGTTAAGGAGTCGGGCAAATATACGGTTGCGAGATTTTCACATCCCCAAAAGCCAAAGTTACCAAGCTCTTGAATGCCCTCCGCAACAGTGATGCTTGTTACTTTTTTTGCATATGTAATTGTAACTCGTGTTACTCTATATCCATCAATGTAGGAGGGAACGTAAACCTCTGTATCCGTACAATCGCCTATGCCGGTAACCCAGCAAGTAGTTTCGCCTTGGAATTCTGTGAACGTAGTATAGTCCAATCCTTCAGAGCCCGTTGCGTAGAGGATCTCTCTTGCGAGCTCTTCTCCACAATCGCTACAGCTTTGAGTTTTGTAACCATCTGTGGTTTTTTGAGCTTCTTCAACAATTACCCATTCGCCCGCGGTGTGCTCGTGAGGCGCAGGGTCGTCCTTTGCGGTTGTTGATGTAGTGGTGTTATTTGTTGGCGGTGTGGTAGAAGCGGTGGGAGAGGGATTGTCCGTTCCGCAAGCAACTGCCACAAGCAATATGGATAATACTGCCACGATTAATAGAATCTTTTTCATATTTTATTCCTTTCCCCGTTTTACCTCGGCAGGTTTGAAAATAAAAAGGTGCGACAACCGAAGTTATCGCACCGAAAAACGCAAACCCCGAGTTGTCGCCAAACAAAACTTATTAACAGTACAAAGAAAACTCTTTCTATTCTGCCAATCGTAATTTGCGCTTTTACCAAATTCATTATGGTCAAAATAGAAAAAGGGTATAAGACCCCCTATAAAAATAGCGAGTTTTCTTCAAGTACTGATATATTAAGTTTTGTTTGGCATCTTTTATTGTATCACGGTTTTTTGCGTTTGTAAAGAGTTTTTTTGCGTTTTTCTGTAAATATATGGGGAATAAGAAATTTAAATTTTGATTTGTCTAACTGTTTGCCTTCTCCAGCGGAGAAGGGGGACCGCCGAGGCGGTGGATGAGGAGAGCACCATTTAGTATAAATGAAGGGCTTTAATATAAAACAAAAAACTTGATTTTCAAGTAATTTCTTTATGTTAACAAACGAAATTTGGTTGAGAAAGACGATTGTTTTCACAAACCGTGTTCTCCTCATCCACCGCAAGCGGTCCCCCTTCCCCGCTGGGGAAGGCATAGATAAATCACAATTTGTCGGCTAATAAAAAAATATTTCCAAATCACTTGACAAGAGGGAAAATATCGGTTATAATACTTTCCGTTGCTTTATTTGACAGTAATTTTTAAAAAAGGAGAAACAAGGTGGTTATTGATCTTAAGCCGATGCTTCGCGGTGAGATAAACAGTATTGATATTGATTTCGTTCTCACTCCTGAAATAATTGAAGACGTTACCTTTGAGGGCGGCGCGCGCGTTTTTGGCAAAATCACAAACCAAGCGGGCTATATGCGTCTTGTTCTCAAGGCGGAGCTTCCTTACGTTGCGGAATGCGCCCGTTGTCTTGAAGAGGTGCGCGGTGTTTTCTCGCTCGATTTTGAGAGAACCGTTGTTACCGAGGGTATGGTCAGCGAGGAAAAATTAGAGGAAAACGTTGACGAGTATATCGTTCTTGAGGACGATAAGCTCGTGCTTGACGATGCTGTTCGCGAGGAGCTTCTTTTTGAATTTCCCAAAAAGCTACTCTGCTCTGAGGATTGCGAGGGTCTTTGTCCCAAGTGTGGAAAGCCCAAAAAAGACGGTGATTGCGGCTGTGTGACAAAAGAAATTGATCCAAGATTAGAAGTTTTAAAAAAATTACTTGACAAATGAAAAATTATGTAGTATAATATCGTAGATAAATTGTGTATCACACTAATAAGGAGGTGTAGGACAATGGCAGTACCGAAGAGAAAAGTGTCTAAGGCTCGTAGAGACAAGAGACGTTCAAACAATTGGAAGCTTAATCTTCCCGGCATCGTAAAGTGCCCCAAGTGCGGAGAATTCGTGCTTTCTCACAGAGTTTGCAAGAAGTGCCGTTCTTACAATGGCAAGGAAGTTATCAAAGAGGAAGCGTAATTTCGCTTCGATAACCGCTTAAATATTTAAAGCGGAATTTCCTATAAAATAAGGGACTTATTCTGTTTTATGACGAGAAAAGTTCCTTTTTTTATTTATTAAGTTTAAAAGGGAGCTATTATTATGAAAAAATCGACTATTATTACTATTTTATCATTTGTGCTTGGTATAGTTGTTTTAACAGCTTTATTTATTGCTTGCACGGAAAACAATATCTCAAACAAGCTTTTTTCCTCAACTACAACCACAACCACCACAACAACGGGCGGTTCAACCTCAAGCGAACCCGTTCCCGAATACGATTCCACGGTGTTCTTTGATATTGACCTTAGCCAGTACGTTACTCTCGGTCAGTATAAGGACCTTGTTATTGAAGTAGATGAGATCGAAGCATCCGACGAGGAAGTGGATTTTGATATTTACAAGGTTATGTGCGTTGCGGGTGACATTACTAAGGTATATGAAGGAACCGTTTCCGAACGAGCAGTATTCAGCTTTGATTACACGGGATACCTCACAAATGAGGACGGTACGCTTGGCGAAAAGTTCGAGGGCGGCGCGGCTACCGGTCAGCTCGCATATATCGACGGCACTGACTTTATAACCTTGTCATCCTCAGGCGAGGGCAGCTTTATCGACGGCTTTGCGCAGGGAATGATTAACGCGACGGTTGGTGAAACGTTTAAAATAGACATCACCTTCCCAAACAATTACGGTAATCAGGAAATGGCAGGCAAGAAAACTGTTTTTGAGGTAAAGGTTAACTATATCGCTACCGGTGAACCAACTGATGGTTGGGTTAAGCAATATACAAAAGACGAATACAAAACCGTTGCCGAGCTCAAAGAAGCTCTCAAAAAGGATATTGAGGATGAAATTAAGGCGACTAACGTTTCACTCCTCTGGAGCAAGATTAAAGAGGGAATTACCTTTAATTCCGTACCTCAGGAGCAGTTGGATATACTTTATAACTACTTTGTGGCAGAGGTTGAGTCATACGCGCTTTATTCCGAATACTATTTCGGCACAAAGCTTGATTTTGACGGAGTTCTCAAGCAGCTTGGCTTTGCAAACAGAGATGAGCTTCGCGATTACGCAAAGGAAATAATTGAGGCGGACCTCGTTTATTATGCAGTAATTCAGGCGGAAAACCTCACCGCAACCGACGAGGAGTATCGTGCATTGCTTGAAACCATTATTGAACAAACCGGCAAGACCGAGGAAGAGGTTTTGAAAATTTATACTGAGGATTATATCCGCAAGCAGATAGTTCTTAACAAGCTTGACGATTACGTTTATGACCTTAACGAGTTTGTTTTGAAAACTGAAGAATAAATATTAAAACCGCGAGTTTAAACGAGCTCGCGGTTGTTTTTTGCTTTCAAATTTTGATTTATCGGGGAGATAAAGTTAGTTGAAATTAGGATTTTTTCGTTCTTTTTGAAAAAAGAACCAAAAACTTTTTAAACGTTGGTTGTTAACAAAATACGCGCAAATCGTATTGTTTGATTAAAATCAAACAATACATAACGATTTTTAAGGCATTTTAACAGGCGCCTTAAAAATCGGTGATTTGCTACCGTTATCGTAGCCGTTTCGTTCTCAAACGGCTATAGTTTAACGAAGTAAATTTTAGAAAATCACCATGTTAATAGTGGTTTTCGTAGTTTTGGAAGTGCGGTACCATCCGTCGTGCTCGCGCGTAAGGATGGTATCGTGCTTTCAAAACCGATAATTCGTTTGCGAATTATCGAAAATTTACGCATAATCTGAACACACCAAGCGA
>JAFVRQ010000061.1 GCA_017504245.1 Clostridia bacterium
TACATCGTAGGGGCGATTCACGAATCGCCCGTCCCCGACGAATCAAAATTTGAAATCCTATTTACATTTTGAAAAAACTGTGTTATAATGCATCAATAATGTATGTTAGGAGGAGAATTATGCCTTTCGAACAAATATTTGGACTTTTAGGTGCTGTATTGGTGGCTATTATAATAGGTTTTCTGCTTTCCTTTGCCATAACAAGCGGACACGAAAAGTCAAAGAGTGATGAAACAGACGAAGAAGCAGAAGAAGCATATGAAGACGATGTCGAAATAGTCGAAACACGCGCAGAGGTCATTGATATGGCTTGCGGAACGAAAATGATTGGGTTAAAAAATGTTAAAACCGTAGAACGCTACATAATAATATTCCGTGACGATCTTGGTAAAACGCTTGAAGTTCCCGTAAATAAAGAGATGTATGAGGGCTTTGAAATTGGTATGCACGGAAATTTGAAGCTTGTTGACGGTGGGCTTTATAGCTTTGAGGTGAATTATGATTGAAGAAAAAGTTACATTGATTGGATATAATTCCAAAAAGCAACCGTATATATTTTTGGTTAGTTCTGTTTCTGCGTTGATAATGGGTGTTTTGTTTTTGATTTTTCTTGACATTAAGGAAAAATATGCTTGTATAATCTGTTTCTTGATGAGTGTGGGATTTCTATTCTGCTTTTTTTCAGAACTAAAACAGCCCAACGAAAGAATAAAAATCATCGAGGACCGAAAGGTTGTTTTTTATACGCGCAACAGTGAGCAAATAATTAATTTATACGATGTGAAATCTGTTGAATATTGGCCTGCTCGGGTTGGATTAAAAATGCGATTTAACCTAATGAGCGGAAATCGGCTCGTTAGCTGTATGCTAAAGAATTCAAAGGAAGTTAGGCAATACTTGCTCGATTTGTTTGAATCGCGTGATATTAAGGTAATAAAAAGATATAGTACAAAGTGATTGGTATAAGTACATTATGAAAAAAGAATTTGAACAAATAACAATTAATCTTTGCGACGAAGAATGGGAATTTAACGGTGTAACGCACGATAGAATTATTGCACGCGCGATAGTTGTTGATGACGAAGGTTATTTTTATTTCGTTCGCGTTGACCGTGATGACGATTTTGGCAGGGCGGTATATATTGAAACCGCGGGCGGCGGTGTTGAACCTGATGAAAACCCGGACATTGCAATACTTCGCGAGCTTTACGAGGAGCTTGGAGCTGAAGCTGAGGTCTTGTTCAAAATCGGAGTAGTTAGTGATTACTATAATCTTATCAAAAGGCATAATATCAACAATTACTACCTTTGCCGTGCAATTTCTTTCGGTGAAAAGCATATGACCGAGGACGAAATAAATGCCTATCATCTTTCAACCTTAAGATTGACCTATAGTGATGCGGTGGCGGAGTATGAAAAGAGAAGAGAAACACCGCTTGGCAGAATAATCTGCAACCGCGAGTTGCCGATTTTAAAACGAGCAAAAGAAATTTTGGATAATATGTAATGAATAAAATAATGGTTAAAGCACTCACGAATGTGGGTGCTTTTTTGTCGCTGAATTGTGATTTATCGGGGAGTTGAAAAAGTTAGTTTAAATTAGGATCGCCTACGCGGCGGGCGGTCACTTTTTTGAAAAAAAGTAACCAAAAAACTTTTATCGCTTGGTGTGTTCAGAGTCTGCGTAAATTTCCGATAATTTGTTTTTGAACAAATTATCGGTTTTGAAAGTCCAATACCGCCCTTATGTACAAGTACAACGGTCAGTATTGGACTTTCAAAACTACGAAAACCACTATTTACATAGTGATTTTCTAAAATTTACTCTGTTAAACTATAGCCGTTTGATAATGAAATGGATTCGTTGGATAGTAGCAAATTGGATTTTTCGAGGTGCCTGCCAACACCGAGAAAAATCATTAGTGTCAACTCGTTGACACGATTTGCGCGGTTCAAATACACTCCCACCTTTAAAAAGTTTTTGGTTCTTTTTTCAAAAAGAACGAAAAAAATCCTGATTTAAACTAACTTTTTCAACTCCCCGATAAATCAAAATTTGAATTATAGCGCGATGTGACAAATTTTGCGTTTACAAAATGCTAAAATAATAAAAAACGGAGGAAAGCTTTATGGTAAAGGAAGAGAAAAAGTTCACATACAAAATAGAAGATTCAGTGCTTGAGGTAAAGCTAAGAGGGGAAATTGATCATCACAACGCTGTGAATGTGCGCTCCGATATTGACGGTCTGATATTTGATTTGCGGCCGAAAAAAGTGGTTTTGGATCTATCTGAGATCAGTTTTATGGATAGCTCGGGGCTCGGTTTGATAATGGGAAGATATGCGCTGATAAAGGACTTAGGAGGTACGTTATCTCTGCGCGCGCCCACGGTGGCGGTGATGAAAATTTTATCGCTTGCGGGGATGGATCGGATGGTTAAAATTGATAAATCTATAAAGGAGGACGGCGAAAAATGAAAAGAAGTGAAATGAAGGGCAGGGTGCTTAATTCAATGTATATTGTATTGCCCTCGTATTCCGTTAACGAGGGAATAGCACGCGGTGCGGTTGCCGCCTTTTGCGCGCAGTTAAATCCAACCGCTTCGGAGCTTGGAGACATAAAATGTGCTCTTTCCGAGGCGGTAACTAATTCCATAGTGCACGCCTATCGCGATACTATTGGAGATATTTACATAACGGTTGATCTGCTTGAAAATTCGGTTGTTAAGATGAAGATTAAGGATAAGGGCTGCGGAATTGACGACGTTAAATGCGCGCGCACGCCCCTATATACAACCGACCGCGCGGGCGAGCGGAGCGGTATGGGGTTTACGGTGATGGAGAGCTTTACCGACGCGATGCGCGTTACTTCAAAATCCGGAAAGGGAACAACCGTTGTGCTTTATAAGAAAATTGTTAGTAGAAATATTTGATTGCTTGATGTTCAAATTTTGATTTGACGGGGAGAAGAAGTTAGTTTAAATTAGGATTTTTTCGTTCTTTTTGAAAAAAGAACCAAAAACTTTTTAATCGCTTTATTTATACAAATTCCGCGCAAATCGTGTCCCGCCGCACGTTTTATTGGTGCGAACAAATAGTGGTGCGCCCTGCAAACACACCTTGAGGTTTTATAACCTCATTTTGCGAGCAAAAACGGTGGTTTGCTCGATAGTTTGGTATGAGTTTTTGAAACAAAACAACACATAA
>JAFVRQ010000062.1 GCA_017504245.1 Clostridia bacterium
CACAGATTTTCGAGCTGCCTGCCCACAGCGAGAAAATCATTATGTGATGTTTGATCAAAATCAAACATCACGATTTGCGCGGCTCTATTTGTAACCCACGATTAAAAGTTTTTGGTTCTTTTTTCAAAAAGAACGAAAAAATCCTAATTTAAACTAACTTCTTCTCCCGGACAAATCAAAATGTGAAGAATAAAAGCTCACCTATATGCAGGTGAGCTTTTTATATTAAGCGAGCATTGTTCTATCGTTTGCAAATTCCTTGCCGCTTGCTTTATTGAAGAGTCCGAGGAGATCTTCAACGGTGAGGTTTTTCTTTTCCTCGCCCGAAACGTCAACGATTATTTTGCCCTCGTGCATCATAATAAGACGGTTGCCGTGCTTTATAGCATCCCTCATATTATGAGTAATCATAAGGGTTGTTAATTTGTTTTTAGAAACTATGCTTTCGGTTATTTCAAGCACCTTTTCTGCGGTTTTGGGGTCAAGAGCCGCCGTATGCTCGTCAAGAAGCAGGAGCTTCGGCTCTGCCATTGCCGCCATCAGAAGTGTTACCGCCTGACGCTGACCGCCGGAAAGAAGTCCCACCTTGCTCGTCATTCTCTCCTCAAGACCGAGTCCTAAGGTTGCGAGAAGCTCGCGATATTCCGCTTTTTCTTCCTTGGTAATTCCCCATCCGAGTCCGCGGATTTTTCCTCTGCGCTTTGCAAGGGCAAGATTTTCCTGAATTTCCATATCTGCGGCAGTTCCCATCATAGGATCCTGGAAAACTCTGCCGAGGTATTTTGCACGCTTATGCTCGGGGGTATGCGTTACGTCCTTGCCGTCTATCACGATTTCACCGCAATCAACCTGCCACGTACCGCAAATCGCGTTAAGAAGCGTTGATTTACCTGCTCCGTTACCGCCGATAACGGTTACAAAATCTCCGTCGTTAAGCGTGAGAGAAACCTCGCGAAGCGCCTTTTTTTCATTAATAGTGCCTATATTGAAGGTTTTGGAAACATTCTTAATTTCAAGCATCTCCCTCTACCTCCTTTGCTTTTTTGTTTGTGTGAAGCTTTGTCATTATTTTGTTTTTAACATTCGGAGCACCGAGGAAGATCGCAACTACCGCCGCAGAGAGCATCTTGAGAAGGTCGGTATCAAGTCCCAAGAATACGATAACCTGATATACGATATAGTAGATAACTCCGCCTGCAAGCGCACCGCAAAGACGTACTGCAAAGTTGCGCGCGATCTTTGAGAAGAATACCTCGCCGATAACTATTGCCGCAAGTCCTATAACTATCGCACCGCGTCCCATATTGATGTCGCAGAAGCCCTGATACTGCGCCAAAAGCGCACCGGAAAGGGCAACTAACGCATTGGAAATAACAAGTCCCAACACCTTATTAAGATTTGTGTTAATTCCTTGCGCACGGCTCATATTGATATTGCAGCCCGTTGCACGAATTGAGCAACCAAGTGCAGTTCCAAAGAACCAATAAAGCAGGGCGATTATAGCCGCTGCGATAAGAACAAGAGTGATTATCGCATCGGTCGTATCCATCTGAGTGAGAATTACGGGAAAGTTTCTTGCCGAAAGAGGTCTGTTTGCCTGCCCCATAATCTTAAGATTAATACTCCAAAGAGCAAGCTGCGTCAGAATTCCCGAAAGAATTGCGGGGATTTCAAGAACCGTGTGCAAAAGTCCCGTTACAAGACCGCAAGCACCGCCTGCAAGAAGTGCGCAAAGCATTGCTACCCACGGATTTGCGCCGCCTATCATCATCATAGTGCAAACCGCCGCGCCCGTACAGATTGAGCCGTCAACCGTTAGGTCGGATATTGCAAGTATTTTATAGGTGATGTAAACACCTATTGCCATTATTCCCCAGATAAGTCCCAAGGATATTGCGCCCGGAAGCGCTCCAAATAATTGTTGCATAACAAATTTCCTTTAAATTTTAATTCATTTCTTCGTAGCCCGCAGGAACGGTAAGTCCCATAGCTTCGCACATTTCTTTATTATACTTCTTTGTTGCGGGAGCATATTCAACCTTCATAGTTGAAACGTCAGCCTCGCCCTTAAGAATTTTTGCCGCCATCTTACCCGTTGTTACGCCAAGATCGTAGTAGCTGATTGTGAGAGATGCAACTCCGCATCCCTTTGCGGTGTTCTCTTCACCTGCAAATACGGGAACCTTGAGCTCGCGAACAACGTTGCCTATTGTTTCAGCGCAAGAAGCCGCAGTGTTATCCGTGGGAATGTAAAGCGCTTCACATTCCGCACAAGCCGCAGTTACTACCGCAGAAATATCGTTTGAGTCAGCGAAAGGAAATTCCTTAACCGTTACTCCCTTGCTTTCAAGATGTTTTTTAACCTCTGCTACCTGATATGCGGAGTTTGCTTCTGCCGAGCAGTAAACTATACCAACCGTTGTTACGTCGGGCATAAATTCAAGGATCATATCCGCTTGCTCGTCAAGTGGAGCAAGGTCACTTGTTCCCGAAACATTACCGCCAACAACACCGTTTGTAAGAGTTGTTCCAAGAGCTACGCCGTATTCTGTGATGGATGTTCCAAGAATCGGGATTTCGGTTGTTGCACTGTAAGCCGCCTGAAGAGCGGGAGTTGCGTTTGCCATAATAAGATCAACCCCCTTGCTTACGAAATTGCCAACTATCGTATTACAAACGTTCGTGTCGCCCGATGCGTTCTGAATCTCGATTTCAACGCTATCGCCAAGCTCTGCCTTAAGAGCGTCAACAAAGCCTTGAGTTGCCTGGTCGAGCGCCGCGTGCTGAGTTAACTGGCAAACGCCTACTGTAAATTTGGTTGTACTGTTATTATTTTTACATCCCGTGGCTGAAAAACAAGCTGTCATTATAATTACTGTCATTAAAATAGTTGCTATTATTTTCTTCATATTGATACCTCTTTGCCCCGTGATGGCTGTTTGGGAGTCATCGCGAATTTTTCTTTTTTATTTATCCATTTCTACATAGCCTGCAGGAACGACAAGTCCCATAAGCTCGCACATTTCTTTATTGTATTTCTTCGTTGCAGGCGCGTATTCAACCTTCATTGTTGAAACGTCTGCCTCGCCCTTGAGAATTTTAGCCGCCATCTTACCCGTTGTTACACCAAGATCGTAGTAGCTGATTGTGAGAGAAGCAACACCGCAAACCTTTGCGGGATTTTCTTCGCCCGTAAATACGGGAATCTTTTTTTCACGAACGATATTTCCGATTGTTTCTGCGCAGGAAGCAGCAGTATTATCAGTAGGAATGTAAAGTGCCTCACATTCAGCGCAGGCTGCGGTTACAACCGCAGAAATATCATTGGAGTCTGAGAACGGAAATTCCTTAGTTGTAACTCCCTTTGCTCCAAGGAACTTCTTCATTTCAGCAACCTGATATGCGGAGTTAGCTTCAGAAGAACAGTATACGATTCCGACGGTTTTAACCTCGGGCATAAATTCGAGGATCATATCCGCCTGCTCGTCAAGAGGAGCAAGGTCGCTTGTTCCCGAAACGTTACCGCCAACGACTCCGTTTGTGAGTGTTGTTCCAAGAGCCACGCCGTATTCTGTGATAGATGTTCCAAGAATCGGAATTGTCATTGTTGCGTTATATGCCGCCTGAAGAGCAGGAGTTGCGTTTGCCATAATCAAATCAACCTTCTTGCTTACGAAATCGCCAACTATCGTATTACAAACGTTCGTGTCGCCCGATGCGTTCTGAACGTCGATTTCAACTCTGTCGCCAAGCTCTGCCTTGAGTGCGTCAACAAAGCCTTGAGTTGCCTGGTCGAGCGCTGCGTGCTGAACAAGCTGGCAAACACCAACTTTGAATACTTTGTTTTCATTATTTTCTTTTTCGCCACAGCTTGTAAACGCCAAGCAGGATGTTGCCAAAACAACGAGTGTGAGAATGAGTGCTACCATTTTTTTCATAATGTGTTCCTTTCCTGTCGCCTTTGCGACTCTAAAAATATATTTTGTTGAGAGCAACAAAAAAGCCCCCATCCTTTTTAGGATGCAGGGACGAAAAGACCGTGTTACCACTCTGCTTCGGTTAAACCTCGCGATTTAACCCTTACCGACTTCTATCAAAGTCTACGCTCGTAACGGGAGCCACCGTTGTGCCTACTCTCAAAAAAAGATTTCAACACACAACTTGCAAAATGTACGCCACAAAGCTACTTATTTACGGCTCGCACCATCCGCCGATTCTCTGAAAACATTTCACTCTGCGCTCTTTTTGCTCAAACGTCTTTTTCTTATTGACTGTATTATAGCACCATTTTTTTCACTTGTCAATAGGTTTTTTTAAAAAAATCAAAAAAATTATTATTGTTAATATTTTCACTTTCATTCAAACAAATATCCCTACTCCGTAAGGAGCAGGGATATATAAATGATATTTATTAATAAAATTATTCAGCAGGAACCTCTGCAGATGTACCAACTACTACTTCAACCTTGAAGATATAGTTTGTGTTGATAACGTTACCAACAATGTATGTGCCTGCTTCAACTGTAAATGTAGACATGCAAGGATCGTTCTTAGCAGCCTCTTGATTGTCTGACTGAACAACGATGTTGCCGTCCATATCATACAAAGCAACCTGTCTATGATCGTCGCCGCCTTCTACCCACCAAACTGTAACTGTTGCAGCTTCAGTTGTAGTGAAAACGATACCGTTCTTGATCATATCGGGGTTAGCATCAGAGTTGATCTCTGTCTTACCACCAAAGTTCATTCTGGATGTACCGTAGTATTCATCAGGGAATGTCTTCTTCTGACCGTCATCAGTTCTATACTTGTTGCTAAGGTGACATTCAAATACACCACCAACAACTCTTACTTCACCGTCAGCAAGTGAGTACTGAGCAATACCTGAAAGTGCGCTTGCCTCAAGCGTGTATGTGCCTGCACCCATAACGTTTACCTCGTCATAAGTGAACGTGCCCTCACAAACCGTGCATACTCCCGTTGTTTTTCCTGCTGCCTCTGCCGTGGGAAGCGTTGTTACGTAAGCAATCTTATGAGCTACCATTGCAACCTCGCTCTGAGAAACGAGAACCTCGTCGCAAGCGGAGCAATGCTTACCTGCCGTTAAGCCGGTAGCTACGCAAGTGGGATCAACTGCCTCGTCAACGACCTCGGTGTGACCGGGAGCGGTGATTGTTTCCTGAGCAATCGCATAGTCACATCTTGTGCAATGCTCACCTGCAGTAAGTCCGTCCTCGGTACAAGTTACTGCTACTGCTTCGTCAACAACAATGTCGTGTCCCTTGGGTTCACCCTCTGTTGCCTGACAAAGAACGCAGGTTTTAGCTGTTTCGCAGGTAGCTGCCGTCCACATATGGTCGCAAGCGGGGGCTGTGGGCTCTGTGGGGGTTGTGGGCTGATCGTTATTACAAGCCGCAAGAGCTGTGATAGCAAGAACAACTATCATAGCAATAATAAGTGTTTTGATAATCTTTTTCATAAATTATCTCCTTTCAAAATTTCCATAATAAATAAAATCGCGAAATGTTTACGCGCCATATTATTACATTTTAGATTATAAACCAATAATTTCTTTTTGTCAATGTTTTTTGGTAGTTTCTTGTCAAAAATGGCAATTTATATATTTATCCATTATGAACTTTATCTATTTTGCACAAAAAGAGGGCGGTTGAAATCACCTGCCCTGAATTGCTTCTAATATTTTAAATCGAAGATAATAGGTTGCATCCTCGCTCTCGGTTATTATTTTATATTGCTCGGAGTTAAGTCCGACGGCAATAAAGGCATCCTCATTTTCCGCCTTTTCGCTCGCGGCGGACAAGCAAAGCGGTGGAAACAGCACGCACCACCAATTTTCTCCCTCCGCTTCCCCTATAAGCACTCGCAAGCTCACATACTCTCCTGCGGGGAAGCTCATTGCTTCGTAATTTCGCGTTGGATAATCCTCAAGCGTTAGGGTGACTTCAACAGAATACCCGTAGCCCTGCTCCAAAACCACGTTTTTCGCAAGCTTTTCGATATTAGTAAGCTCTCCGTTCAAAATTTCTATGGCTTCTTCCCTGCTTTTACTGTCGATAACGAGTGGCGAAACGTAGGACAAAATCGCGTCGCGAACCGTCAATTTGAGCGCTTGGTCCTCATCGGAGTCGGAATTCGCAAGAACGTGAAGCCGCACTACGCTTTCATATATTTTTTCCTCGCCGTGAATGGGCAAAATATTGCAAAGCGCCAAGCAAAGCACTAAAACGCAACATAAAACTATAATTTTTTGAAATTTCATTGTAATTCTCCTTCTTTTTGATGCTTTAGTATTCCCATCCCCTTTGCTCTTTATTCATTTTTTTCATATACTGATAAAAAAACGGAGAAAAATTATGAACATCTGTATTGCCACTATTTCATCATTGAATTTATCTATAAAAGCGCAAAAAGCTCTCGCCGACGAGCGAATTTTCTGCAAAATCGTATCGCTTGCCCCCTCTATGAGCAAAAGAGGCTGCGCTTACGGAATCGAATTTGCCTCTTCTGAGGAGCGCAACGTTAGAAAAATCTTAAATCGAGCCGGAGTTTATCCTTCTCAATTCATTCAAAAGAGATTATGAAAAACAGAATTTGCTATATCGACAATGCCGCAACGAGCTTTCCCAAGCCCAAATCCGTAATAAAAGAGGTTGAAAAATGCTTATCAACCTATTGCGGTAACGCGGGGCGCGGCTCCCATCGGCTATCGCTTCAAGCGGCAAACAAAATTTATGAATGCCGTGAGCTCATCTGCAGGCTGATAAATGCCAAAGCTCCTGAAAATATATTTTTTGTTCCCTCCTGCTCCTATGGGCTGAATTTGATCACAAAGGGTGCGCTTGACTTGGGCGACCACGTGCTGATAAGCGATATGGAGCATAATTCCGTCCTGCGCCCCGTCAGAAAGCTCGCGGACGAGGGTATAATCACATTTGACATTTTTGATTGTCTATTAAAAAGCGACGAGGAAATACTAACTTCAATAAAATCCAAAATCAAGCCAAGCACTAAATTGCTCATCTGCAATCATCAATCAAATATTTGCTCCTTTTGTGCTCCGATTTGTAAAATCGGAGAATTGTGCAAGAATTATAACGTTTCATTTGCGCTCGATACCGCTCAATCCATAGGTCATTACAATATCGATATGCAAGAGATGAATATCAATTATATATCCGCGCCCGCGCACAAGGGCTTATACGGAATTCAGGGCGCAGGCTTCGTTGCCATAAATTCACAAAACAGACTTAAAACCCTTATTGAGGGGGGGAACGGTATATATTCTCTTGAAGCACATATGCCCGATTTTCTTCCGGAACGGCACGAGGTCGGCACGCTTCCCCTCCCAGCAATCGTTGGCCTTTGTGAGGGCATCAAGGAAGTCAACAAGCGCACCCTTCACGAAATTACAGCCCACGAGCGCAATTTATTCCGTATTTTGCGCGACGGATTACTCAACATTGACGCAGTAACCGTTTATGCGCCCGATTTTGAGGGCAGCACCCTTTCATTCAATATCAAAAATCTCTCCGCAGAACGAGTTTGCTCCCTTCTTGACGAGCAAAACATCTGTCTGCGCGCAGGTTTCCACTGTTCCGCCCTCGGTCACGCTTCGCTCGGGACAAAAGAATTGGGTACAGTTAGAGCTTCTTTCGGTATGTTTAATACGAAAAATGATGTGGATAAATTACTCTTGGCTATTAATAATTTTAAAAAGTTTGTTTAAAGTAGGATTTTTTCGTTCTTTTTGAAAAAAGAACCAAAAAACTTTTAAAGTGCTTCGTCCAATAGCCATATAGTTTGAGCAAAGTCCACAGACTTCGCGCAAATACACCACGCGTAAAATTTGGTGGTTAAGTAAAATTTGAGTGGCGTGCCCATTTTTTACTTTTGTAACTATTCTATATATCCTAATTTTTCATTATAAATACAGCAAAAAACACCCAAGGCGGAATGCCTTGGGTGTTTTTATATAAGTTTTAGCTTCTTAGGTATCAAATTAGTCAACCAATTTGATGATTGCCATCTCAGCTCCGTCACCACGGCGGGGACCAAGCTTATAAATCTGAGTGTAACCACCGTTACGTCCTTCATATTTAGGAGCAATCTCATTGAACACCTTGGTAACTACATCTTCCTTTGTGATGTAGGCAAGAGCCGCACGACGGCTTGCAAGAGTATTCTTCTTACCAAGTGTAATCATCTTTTCTGCAACAGAACGAACTTCTTTAGCTCTTGTGAGAGTTGTTTCTACAGAGCCGTTTTCAAGAAGGTATGTTACAAGACCGCGAAGCATTGCATTTCTATGAGCAGTTGTTCTGCCAAGCTTTCTGTTAAGCATCGCTTTATTTCCTCCTTTTGATTAATAAATCCAAGTTTTATTACTTTAATTGACTTAAAAAGAATTAATCTTCTTCCTTCTTAAGTGTAAGTCCCAAGGAAGCAAGCTTTGCAATAACTTCCTCAAGCGACTTCTTACCAAGATTTCTGACCTTAATCATATCCTCTTCGGTACGATTTGTCAAATCTTCAACTGTATCAATGCCTGCGCGCTTCAAGCAGTTAAAGCTACGTACAGACATGTCAAGTTCCTCAATGGTCATCTCAAGAACCTTTTCCTTGATGGTTTCTTCTCTCTCAACCATTATGCTTTCCTTGCTTGCCATTTCGGACAAATCTACAAACAAGTTGAGATGCTCGTTGAGAATCTTGGCTCCGAGGGAAACCGCCTCTTTTGCGGAGATTGTTCCGTTTGTTTCAATCTCAATCGTGAGCTTGTCATAATCGGTAACAGTTCCCACACGTGTGCTATCAACAGTATAACGTACGTTATATACGGGAGTATATATTGAATCGGTGTAAATCGTTCCGAGGGGTGCGGAAACGTTTGAACCAAGAAGCGCGGTGTGTATCTGCTTATTGCGTTCCTGTGAAACGTATCCTCTGCCATTATCAAAGGTGAGCTCCATATAGAATCTTTCACCCTGAGCAACCGTTGCGATATGGTGATCGGGATTGAGAATTTCAATATCCGAATCCTGCTTGATGTCGCCGGCAGTAACTACCTGCTCACCAATAACGTCGATCACAACTGTCTTAGGGGAATTCGTGTGAAGCTTTGCAGTGATGCCCTTAACGTTAAGAACGATCTCCGTTACGTCTTCTTTAACACCGGGAACTGTTGAAAACTCGTGCAAAACGCCGTCAATCTTGATGCTCGTTACTGCAACACCGGGAAGAGAGCTGAGAAGCACTCTGCGGAGTGAGTTTCCAAGTGTGATACCGTATCCTCTTTCAAGGGGCTCTACGATAAAGGTTCCTTTTCTTCCGTCTTCACTTAAGTCAACCGTTGTTATATTAGGTTTCTCTATTTCAATCATTCCAAATATTCCTCCATTAATATTTTTTCACTGTAAATTACAGGGGATAATTTTTGACCGTACTCTTACTGTCACGATACATTGCCAAGCAACCACGGGCAGTACTTTCTGTACGATACCCGGGTTATTACTTGGAATAAAGTTCGACGATAAGCTGTTCCTCGAAGGGGAAGTCAATATCTTCACGAGCGGGCATAGTGAGAACCTTTGCGCTCAATGTTTCCTTATTAACCTCAAGCCATTTGGGAGCAACCTTTGTCTGTGCGCTCTCAACAAGTGCCTTGCACTTTTCAGAATCGCGGAAGTTAGCGCGTACTGTGATCACGTCGCCGGGTCTAACGAGGATGGAAGGAACATTTACCTTCTTACCGTTAAGCTCAATGTGCTCGTGAAGCACGATCTGACGAGCTTCCTTGTGGCTCTCTGCAAAGCCCATTCTGTAAACAACGTTGTCAAGTCTTCTTTCAAGCAAGCAAAGGAGGTTTTCACCTGTGATACCGGGCTTTCTTGCTGCCTCTACGTAGTAATTCTTGAACTGCTTTTCAAGAACACCGTAGTATCTCTTTGCTGTCTGCTTCTCACGAAGCTGACGTCCGTATTCTCTGAGTTTCTTATTGTTTGCACCGTGCTGACCGGGAGCTGAGTGTCTGCGGTCAAGTGCGCATTTACCTGATGTGCAACGTTCACCCTTGAGATAAAGCTTTTTGCCCTCTCTACGGCAGAGCTTACACGCAGGACCTGTATATCTTGCCATTTTGTAAATCCTCCAATATTAAACTTTTCTACGTTTAGGGGGTCTGCAACCGTTGTGAGGAATAGGAGTTACGTCCTTGATCATTGTGATCTGAAGACCTACTGTTTCCAATGCACGAATTGCGGATTCACGTCCTGAACCGGGACCTTTTACAAACACTTCAACAGTCTTAAGTCCGTGTTCCATAGCAGCCTTACCTGCTGTCTCTGCTGCAGACTGTGCTGCAAAGGGAGTTGATTTTCTGGAACCCTTGAAACCAAGCTCACCTGCTGACGCCCAAGAAATCGTGTTTCCGTTTACGTCGGTGATGGTTACAATAGTATTGTTGAAAGTTGCACTGATATGAGCCGCGCCTTTTTCAATATTTTTACGTTCGCGGCGTTTTCTGACTACTTTTTTAACAGCCATCTTATGCTACTCCTTTATTTCTTCTTGTTAGCGATTGTCTTTGCAGGACCCTTACGAGTTCTTGCATTTGTTTTTGTTCTCTGTCCTCTAACGGGGAGACCCTTTCTGTGTCTGATACCGCAGAAGCAGTTAATTTCGATCTTTCTCTTGATGTTCATAGCAACATCACGGCGAAGATCACCCTCAACTGTGTAGAAGTTTTCGATCTCGTCACGAAGCTTTGCGATTTCTGTTTCTGTGAGATCCTTTGCACGAGTGTCGGGATTGATGCCTGTCTTTGCAAGAATGTCATTTGCACTCTTGCGGCCTATACCGTAAATGTAGGTAAGAGCGATTTCAACGCGTTTTGCGTTTGGAATATCAACACCAGCTATACGAGCCATTTTTATTTCACCTCTTTAATTCGGTTATTTTTAGTGTGTGGTTTGTGATTAACCCTGTCTTTGTTTGTGCTTAGGGTTCTCACAGATTACCATGATTTTACCTTTTCTCTTGATGATCTTGCACTTATCGCAGATCTTCTTTACGGATGGTTTAACTTTCATTGTACTACCATTCCTTTCTCTATATGGTTTTTTTGGGTTTATTTATGAGTCACCCAACGGCATATCAGCCGTCAGCGTATTTTTATTTTGCACGCCACGTGATACGGCCTTTGTTAAGGTCGTAAACGGAAACCTCTATGGTCACCTTATCACCGGGCAAAATTCTGATATAATTCATTCTGAGCTTTCCTGAAATATGAGCATTAACGATATGCCCATTGGGAAGCTGTACCTTGAAGGTTGCGTTAGGAAGTGCTTCAACTACCGTACCTTCAAATTCAATTACGTCATCTTTAGCCAAGATTCTTTCCTCCTAAAATATTTGCTTTAAAAATCGTTATCAATAAGCGTTAAAATCTCTACTCCTTCGGGAGTTACTGCAATAGTATTTTCATAATGTGCCGAAAGCTTTCCGTCCGCGGTTTTCACCGTCCAGCCGTCAGGCAACACGATGACCTTCTCCGTACCCAAATTAATCATAGGTTCGATAGCAAGTGTCATACCGTTGCAAAGGCGAACTCCGCGTCCTGCCGTGCCGTAGTTTGGAACGTCGGGCTCCTCGTGGACGTTTCGTCCTATTCCGTGTCCGATAAATTCTCTTACCACGCCATAGCCATACGGTTTAACTGATTCGGATATTGCAGAGCCGATATCGCCGATGCGATTGCCCGCAACTGCCATTTGCGCACCTGCAAAGAAGCTTTCTCTTGTAGCTCTTATGAGCTGCATTGCCTCCTCGCTCACCTTCCCAACCGGAATGGTACGCGCGCTGTCTCCGTGGAAGCCGTTTATACAAGCTCCAACGTCGATTTTCACGATATCTCCCTCCTGCAAAAATCTTTTTGCAGACGGAATTCCGTGAATAACCTCATCATTAATACTTATGCAAACTGATCCGGGAAATCCGTGATATCCAAGGAACGAGGGCTTTGCCCCGCATTTCTCGATATACGCCCTTATCGCGTTATCAAGCTCCTTGGTGCTTATACCGGGGCGAACGAGCTCACGGGCTACGAGCAATGTCTCGCCCGTGATACGTCCTGCCGCCTTCATTGCATTAAGCTGCGCTGAATTTTTGACTTGAATCATAGTGCTTAAACCTCTGAAAGAGCTTTATACACGAGAGCAGTCGTTTCCTCAACGCTTCCCTCTCCGTTTACACACTTAAGCAGTCCTCTCTCCTCATAGAAGGATTTAAGGGGCTCTGTTTGTTCGTGGAATATTTCAAGCCTTTTTATAACTGTTTCTGCCGCGTCATCAATTCTTACATAGAGTGATGAGCCGCATTTGTCGCAAATATTTTCCTTTTTCGGTTTCATGTGGTCAACGTGATAGGAAGCACCGCATCCTGAACAGATACGACGTCCGCCCATTCTCTTAACGATTGCTTCGTCAGTTGTCTCAAGAGAGAGAACGCAATCAATACGAACTCCAAGAGCTTCAAGAGCCTCTGCTTGAGGAATTGAACGGGGAAAACCGTCGAGAATAAAGCCATTTTTACATAAATCCGAGGAAAGATATTCCTTGATTATACCTATTACAAGCTCGTCGGGAACGAAATTACCGTCATCAATATAGCGCTTCGCTTGGAGACCAAGCTCAGTACCCGCTTTTATTGCCGCACGGAAAACGCTACCCGTTGAAAGCGCCGGTATATTCCATTTTTCTGATATTTTTTCGGATTGCGTGCCCTTGCCCGCACCGGGAGCGCCCAGCAAAATTAAATTCATACGAATTCCTCCGTAAATTTCAGTAGGAAACTAATTAATCAAGGAATCCTTTGTAGTTACGCATTGTAATCTGTGCTTCGATATCAGTGAATACCTCAAGAGCTACACCAACTACGATGAGCAATGAAGAACCACCGAATGCAAGACCTGCGAATGATCCACCGGATACGATGTTGATGATCATAGGAAGACCTGCTACTACGATAAGGAAGAATGCGCCTATCAAAGTGATACGGTTAAGGATTTTTGTAATATAGTCTGCGGTGGGCTTACCTGTACGAATACCGGGAACGGAACCACCGTTGTTCTTGATGTTGTTTGCTACCTCGATAGGATTGAAGGAAATCAAAATATAGAAGTATGCAAAAGCAACAATTAAAACAATATAAACGATAACGTAGATCCAAGACTGTGGACCAAGCCATTTTTCTACCCAAACTCTGAAGCCGTTGTCCTCTGCAAAGAACGTTGCGATCGTTGCAGGAACTGAAACGATTGAGCTTGCGAAGATGATGGGCATAACGCCTGTCATATTAAGCTTGATGGGAAGGTTTGTTCCCTGTCCGCCGTACATCTTACGTCCAACAACTCTCTTAGCATACTGAATGGGAATTCTTCTTTCGGAGTGTGTTACCCAAACTACGAGGAGTACCATTCCTGCAGTAACTGCAACGGAAAGAATACCAAGAAGAATACCAACAACAAGTCCGTTCTTGTTGTATGCGATCATATTCCAAAGACTGCCGATAAGAGAAGGACCACGGGAAATGATGTTAAAGAACAAGATCATTGAAATACCGTTGCCGATACCCTTCGCGTCAATAAGCTCTGCAAGCCACATAATAACGGCTGCGCCTGCTACGTAGGAAGCGATGATAACGAGAGTGTTTACTGTACCCGCAAAGCCGTTGGATGCCCACATACCGCCCCACTGAATGTGGTTGGAATCAAGCCAACCGTTATTAGCGAGAAGCGCTGTATAACCGTAAGCAGTTACAAGAGCGATGCCAACTGTGACATAACGAGTCCATTTTTTAACCTTTTTCTGTCCCTCTTCTCCGTCCTTTGCAATCTTACCGAGTGAGTCGGGGAATGCAACTGTGAGAAGCTGGATTACGATTGATGATGTAATATAGGGAGAAACAGAAAGTGCAAAAAGTGTTGCCTGAGCCATAGCACCACCGGAGAGAATACTCATATAGTTGAATATCGTTCCGCCGTATGCTGCGTTAAAGCTATCGAGAATGCCTGCCTGTACGTATGGTACGGGAATAGCAGAACCAACACGATATAAGAGGATTATAAGCAATGTGAAGAGAATCTTGTTCTGAATCTCCTGGATCTTCCAAGCGTTCTTCAGCGTCTTAAACATCTTATACCACCTCTGTCTTTCCGCCTGCTGCTTCTATCTTTTCTTTAGCTGTTGCGGAAAAGATGTTTGCTTTTACAGTTAATGATTTTGTAAGCTCACCGTTGCCAAGAACCTTTACTCCGTCAAGTGTCTTGCGGATAATTCTCTTGTCAAGGAGTGCCTGTGTATCAACTACTGCACCGTTTTCAAAAACGTTAAGCGCGCTTACGTTTACGATAACGTAGTTAGTAGCGAATTTGTTGTGGAAGCCTCTTTTAGGAAGCTTTCTGTAAAGCGGAATCTGACCGCCTTCAAATCCGGGTCTTACACCGCCGCCTGAACGAGCGTTCTGACCCTTATGTCCCTTACCTGCAGTCTTACCGTTGCCGGAAGCAGGGCCGCGGCCCTTTCTGTATACGTCCTTTGTAGAACCTGCAGCGGGTGAAAGTTCATGAAGTTTCATTGCCTTTTTCCTCCTTATACGTTTTCAACTTTAACAAGGTGGGAAATCACTTTGATCTTACCAGCCAAAACAGCGTTATCCTCGTGAACGATGTAGTTACCGATCTTCTTGAGACCGAGGGATTCTGCTGTTGCCTTCTGGTTGGGAAGTGTTCCTATAAGGCTCTTGACGAGTGTTACTTTTTTCATTTTTCGACTCCTCCTTAACCTTCAACCTGTTCAACGCTGAGTTCACGAATCTTCGCTACTTCTTCAGCTGTACGGAGTTCCTTAAGACCCTCCATAGTTGCCTTAACAACGTTTGTGGGGTTATTTGAGCGCAAGCATTTTGCACGAATGTTCTTAATACCTGCAAGCTCAAGCACCATTCTTACCTTACCACCTGCGATGATACCTGTACCGGGAGCAGCGGGCTTAAGAAGCACCTTACCTGCACCGAATACACCGGTAACCTCGTGGGGAATTGTAGAACCCTTAAGGGAAACTTCAATCATATTCTTCTTTGCATCCTCAATACCCTTGCGGATTGCTTCGGGTACCTCAGCTGCCTTACCAAGTCCAACACCTACGTGTCCGTTTTCGTCACCTACAACCATAAGCGCTGCAAAACGAGCAATACGTCCACCTTTAACGGTCTTGGAAACACGGTTCAACGCAACGAGCTGCTCTTTGAGATCAAGCTCTGCGG
>JAFVRQ010000063.1 GCA_017504245.1 Clostridia bacterium
TATTGACACGATACGTTAAAATGTGTTAAAATGAATAAAATAAATAAAAAGAAGAAAGGAGATTTGTACTATGAAAAACACAAATCTTAAGCTTAACAAAACAAACCTCGTTGCGAGGTTGATGCTTGTTGTGATTTTGATAGTAGGTACAATTAATTTAACAGGATGTGTAAAATCTCAAATTGGTAAAGGGCAATTTTTTGACCAGACTTCTATAAAATTGCCCATAAGCTTAAGAGTTATATCAGATACTCAAGAATTTGAATTGAATGATGTAACTTTTCAGTTGAATATTGGGTTGCACAAAAAAGAATATTCTTTATTCTATTGGATTACAACTGATAGAAAAAACCTTTTATCACAAACCTATGATATTTCCGAAGAAGTCTATGATGACATATATTATATTATATATTTAGAAAACCCCGATATAAAAGAGGTTTATAGAGATGATATGATATTGAAGAATATTGATGTTTTGAAAGAAATATCATACAAAGAATCATTAAAAGATGGAAAGTACAATTATTCAAGAATGCCATTGTTCTATGAAACTTACTATAATTATAGCGAGTCAATTACTATACCCAAAGAATATTTTGTGCAAGGAGAATATAATACTATTTATATAAAACTATGTATGGTTGAAAAAATAAATGGAGAATATCATTATCGTAACCAAGAAGTGAAGCTTGGATTTGATTATAATATAAGAGATAATGGAACGTTATATATAGGAATTCCCAATATAAAATAAAAAGGAGAATATTATATGAAAAAGACTTGTAAATATATAAGAATTATAGTGATAATATTAATGTGTTTTCAACTTTTAGGAGTTTTCACTTCAATATCATTTGCTCAAGAAGAAATTGATATAGTGGATACTGCAATAGCTTCATATCAAGATGATGGTAATTCTCATATTACAGGTCCATATTATTCTACATTAAAAATACTTATATAAATTCATCCCCCAAACGCGTGGCGTTTGGGGGCGTTTTGTTAATTCGGAGATTAATTGATATGCTTAATAGTAGAAATCGTGAAGTCCTATTCGTGCGGCGAAGGGGCGGTTTTTGCTTATCCAGTTGCTTGTGGCAATTCTCGGATTGAAGAAAAACATTACGCCGGGGACTATTTCATATCCTTCGAGCGCGATTTTTGCCGCGATTATACTTTCTTGGCTCGGTTTATTATAAACTGTGCCCGTATAAGCGGGTGTAAACTGTATGCCGTGCTTGAAATCGAAGATTACGCCATAAATTGTGTTGGGGTAGCGGCTATCCTTTACGCGATTGAGCACTACGTTACCAACCGCAATTTTGCCTTCGATTATTTCACCGCCTGCTTCCGCCTCGATTATGCGAGAGAGCCAATAGAGCTCTTGTGGGTCATAGTAATTTTCCGCATCAACGAGTGTCCAGGTGGCTTTTGTAAGATTTACGGAATAATTGCTCGCGTTCCATTTTACGTCAAGCTCAAGCGCTCTTGCAAGGGGGCGAATGGGCACGTAGAGAGAGCCGTTTATGTTTTTGACCTCACCGACGCCCCAAAAATATCTGCCGTTAACGGATATGTATTTCTTGCCCGTGGTGACTGTGATGGTCAAGTCCTCAAATTTAACCGTTGCCGTTCTTGTGGCGTGATTATAGGTTATCCTGCAATCCTTTGAGCTTTCCGCAAGCTTTCGGAGCGGCACGTAGGTTATGGAGTCGATGAGAAGCGCTTCGCTCCCCTCAATCCTTTTACCGTCGATGTAAATCGGAATCTCCCTGTAGCCCTGCTTTTGCGTTGCGGATGCGCTTGTGGGAAAGAGCATAAAAATTGCCATTACGCACGCAAAAATGCTTAAAAATCTGATTTTTTTAGTCATAGCTTTTTTTCCTTTCTTTAGATTTTTTTAATACATCTCCTTTCGTATATTTGACGGATGCTGATTTCCGCCTTGCCTATATTTTATCATTAATGGGAGGACGTTTCAACCCTCAATAAAAGGAAGAAAAGGTTTAATTTGGTATATTGACAATATTATGCATATTTGGTATAATAACTATGTATGCGAGGTGATTTTATGGCAAACAAAAACGAGGTTCTTGCGGATATTTTGCGTCCGCAGAGCTTTGACGATATGGTGGGGCAAGCCCATCTTTTCGGCGAGCGCGGTATTTTGCGCAAAATGATGGAAAAGGGAAGAATGAGCAATATGATATTCTTCGGCCCTCCCGGAACGGGCAAAACCACGGCGGCGAGCATTATCGCGAAGCAATCGGGTATGGATTTTTACAAAATCAACGCGACGAGTGCGACGCTTTCCGACGTTAAGGACATTATTGCGCAAACGAACAACGTTTTCGGCTTTGGCGGAATTTTGCTCTACATTGACGAAATTCAGTATTTTAACAGAAAGCAGCAGCAGGCACTCCTTGAATATATGGAGGACGGCAGGGTTACGCTCATTGCTTCGACCACCGAAAACCCTCATTTTTATATATATAACGCGATTATTTCACGCTCTACCTTGTTTGAATTCAAGCCCGTGCAGAAGGGTGAGCTTGCAAGGGCTCTTGAGAGGGCATTGAATTTTCTTAACGAAAGAGATGAAACTGCCGTTAGCGCAAGCCGCGAAACGCTTGAATATATCGCTCAATGCTCGGGCGGTGACGTGCGACACGCGATAAATCTGATTGAGGGCGCGTATTATGCGTGCGACGGTGAGATAAATACGGAGCTTGTGAAAACGCTCCACATTCCCGTTGACAATTTCTCGGATGACGCTCACTTCGATTTGCTTTCGTGCTTGCAGAAGTCCATAAGGGGCTCTGATCCCGATGCGGCGGTGTTTTATCTTGCAAAGCTTTTGCATTGCGGCGAGCTTTTGTCCGCTTGCAGACGCTTGCAGGTTATAGCGAGCGAGGATATCGGACTTGCCTATCCTATGGCTGCGGCAATTACAAAGGCGTGCTGCGACTCCGCGCGCGAGCTCGGTATGCCCGAGGCGGCAATTCCGCTTGCAAATGCCGCGGTAATGCTTGCAACTGCTCCGAAATCTAACGCATCTCACGATGCTTATTTTGCGGCTAAGGCGGATGTTGAGGCAGGGCTTGGAAAGGAAATTCCAAAGCATTTGCGCTCGCCCTTATTTCAAGGGTACAAATATCCGCACGAATATGAAAATCATTACGTTAAGCAGCAGTATCTTCCTGACGATATAAAGAATAAGAAATATTACGTTTACGGTGAAAACAAAACAGAACGCGCCGCTAAGGAATATTGGGAAAAAATAAAGAAATAGGAGTTTTTTATGGGAAACAAATTTGTTATTAAGCTTTTATCACTTATTTTGGTGCTTGTGTTGTTTACAAGTGCTTTGTTTGGGTGCTTTGATTACCCCGATATTGATATTGAGAGCATATTGTCTTCAATCACCACGACGAGTGGTGACACGACCACGGGGAGCGCTACTACCGCCCGAGGTCCTGACGATTGGGGGGATTACCCGGCGGATCATTCAGACGTTAATAACGACGGGCTTTGTGACGATTGCGGTATCGACGTTGTTGAAACGATTGATTTCTATAACTTCAATGACCTTCACGGTAAATTTGAAAATATGGATGACAATGAGGGTGTTGACGAGCTTACAACATACCTTGAAAACAGGAAAAATATTGACGAGCACGTTGTTATTCTCTCCTCGGGCGATATGTGGCAGGGCGGCACTGCGTCGAACGGCACACACGGAAGAATTGTTACCGATTGGATGAACTATCTCGGCTTTGATGCGATGACGCTCGGTAATCACGAGTTTGACTGGGGTCAGGACGCCATTAAAACGAACGTTGCTATGGCGGAATTTCCTATTCTTGCAATCAATATTTACGATAATGCAACGGGCAAAAGAGTTGATTACTGTCAGCCCTCTGTTATGATCGAGCGCGGCGGCGCGCAAATTGGTGTTATTGGCGCTATCGGTGATTGCTATTCCTCTATTGCCTCTGATAAAACTACAGGTATAAGCTTTAAGGTTGGCAGCGCGCTTACCTCCCTTGTTAAAGCTGAAAGTGAAAAATTGCGCGAGGCGGGTGCTGACTTGATCGTTTATTTGATTCACGACGGCACTACATACAAGGACATTAATATTTCCGATTACTACGATGTATCTCTTTCAAGCGGCGGTTACGTTGACCTTGTGTTCGGCGGACATACGCACAGCTATTATATCACAACAGATGCCTACGGTGTTCCTCACCTTCAGGGTGGCGGTGACAACGGTAAGGGTATGACTCACGTTGAGCTTGACATTAATTTCGCTAACGGTGAAGTAGATATTAATATTACTGATTACGTTGAGATTAATAGCGTACAAAATCTTGAGGATGCTCCCATCGTTCAGGAATTGCTTGACAAATATTGGGATGAGATCGGTTGGATGTATGGAAGTCTTGGATATAATGCATACAACCGCAACAGCGATACCATTTCAAGCACCGTTGCCAAGCTTTATTATGAGGCGGGCATTGAGAGATGGGGAGATGAATATGATATCGTTCTTGCAGGCGGCTCCTTGAACGTCAGAAGCCCCTATTACGTTTACAAGGGTGAGGTTCAATACGGTGATTTGCAAACCGTTTTGCCATTTGACAATCCCCTCTATCTTTGCAAAATAAAGGGAAGCAATCTTAAATCGAAGTTCTTGAATAATAGCAGCTACACGGTGTATTCAACGATTTCCGCTTCTCAGGTTAAGGATAACCAATATTACTATATCGTTGCGGATAGCTGGACGGCTCTTTATGCGTGGGCGCAATGCGAGACGGTTGAGCTTTATGATGAAACTACCTTCGCTCGCGACCTTCTTGCAAAATATATTCAAAGCGGCGGTTGGAGTAAATAGTCCTTATATATAATAATGAAGAAAACGGGTCGATTTTCGGCCCGTTTATGTTTTTGGGTGATTTGGGGTGAGTTTTTTTGAAAAAGCTATTGACAAAAATATATACGAGTGATACAATACCGTTGTATTAATTTTAAGGAAAGGAGGAGAATACAATGACAAACCGTAATTACAGAAACAATTCTAACATTATTCACGTACTCACCTCCGAGGATACAAAGGCATAATCAGGTTGCTTTGCAGCCTGCTTTTCCCGATGCGTTGAGTACGCCTCGGGCGTTTTTTGTTTATTTGGCACCCGTGGCGGCTCACGGGTGCTTTTGCTTTTCGGAGAACAAAAAACCAATTTCAGCAAACAATCGACAACAAAAATGAAAAAACTACTTGAATTACTAAAACCTTATCGAAAACAGCTTATATGGGTTGCCCTGATTGATGGGGTGGGTATGATATGCTCGCTCCTGCTACCGTTCGTTATGAGCGAGATAGTTGAGAGGGGAATATCGGAGCAAAATCTTTCTCTTGTGTGGAAATATGCGGGAATAATGGTGCTTCTTGCCATAGTTTCTTTGGCGGCAAACGTCGTTTCCGCAAAGCTTAACACGAGCATTTCCGCAGGGTATTCATCCGACCTTTGCAGAGCAACCTTTGAAAAAATCAATTCGCTTTCCTATGCGGATTACTCAAAAATCGGTCCTTCGGGACTTTTAACGCGAGCTACTGACGATATATGGAACGTTGAGGGTACGATAACGAGCTTACCCTATACTCTTTTCACTGTTCCCGTGATGTTTATCGGCTCTGCAGTTCTCGCATTTTTAGCTGACCCCGTTCTTTCGGCGGTATTTATGCTATCAATCCCGCCAATTCTTATTCTGGTGCTGATACTTATGCGTCCTCTCTACGATATGTGGGATAAATCGGACAAATACGTGGATTTGCAAAACAAGATAGTGAGGGAACGGCTTTCGGGTCTGCGCGTTGTGAGGGCATTCAACAATGAGGCGCGCGAGCACGGACGGGCGAAATTTGCCACCGAGGAGATGGCGAAATATATGATTCGCGCAAACACCCGAGGCGGAATGGTTGATCCCTTTGCTATGCTTCTTTTAAATCTTGCTACCGTGGCGGTGATTTATTTTGGCGGAGTCAGAGCGCAGATGGGCTCGGGAATAAGCACGGGCGGAGTCGTTGCGGTGCTTCAGTATATCGGAATGATTACGAATGCGCTTATCAATATTTCTTGGACACTTGCGTGGCTGCCAAAGGTCAGGGTTTCTATGCGACGTCTTAATGAAATTCATTTAAGTCCCGACGAGGAACAAATAGCGGAGGGAGAGGGAAGGACACCCGACGGCTTTGACATTGAAATTCGCAATCTTTCGTTTGCGTATCCCGATTCCTCTAAAACGGTTATTGAGGATTTATCTCTTTCTATCGGGGAGGGCGAGCATATTGCTCTTATCGGCGGTACGGGAAGTGGTAAAAGCACTCTGATAAAGCTGCTTTCGGGTCTTTTTGAGCCGAGCGAGGGCGAAATTCTTATCGGCGGGGCTTCTTATTCCGAAATGAGGAGGAAGGACGTGCGCTCGCACTTCTCGGTTGCGCTTCAAAAGGCGCAGATATTTGAGGGAACTGTGCGTGACAATATAAGAATGGGCAATCCCGATGCGACCGATGAAGAAATATACGAAACCCTCAAGCTTTCCAAAATGGCGGATTTCGTTGATTCCAAAAAAGAGGGGCTTGACTATATTTTGGTCGGAAGCGGTCAGAACGTCAGCGGCGGTCAGCGTCAAAGATTTAATATGGCGCGAACGGTAATTAAAAAAGCCGACGTGTATATTTTTGACGATAGCTTCAGCGCGCTTGATTTTCTTACCGAAAGTGAAATAAAAGAAAATTATTCCGCTCTCCTTAATGGAAAAAGCAGAATAGTTGCAACTCAGCGCATAAGCACGGCGATGAGTGCGGATCGCATATACGTTATGGACAAGGGGCGGATTATCGGTGTTGGAACACACGCAGAGCTTCTCACCTCCTGTCCGATATACCGCGAAATTGCCTATTCCCAGCTTGGAGGCAGAAGGGAGGGCGCTTATGAAAAATAAAGAAAAATCAAAGGTACTTGGCTCGGCAAGGGTCATTTTGCGAATAGTTAAGGACTCGGCGAATATTCTTCATTGGCTGCTTCTTGCAACGCTTCTTAGCATCGGATCTGCGTATCTTGCTATGACCGCACCCGAAATACTCGGTAATCTGACAAATCAGATTTACGATCTGTTGGATGCGAATATTCCCATAGATAATTCGCTTTTCAACAACAGAATTATCACTCTTGCGGCGGTGTATCTTTTGTCTGCTCTTCTTAACGCCTGCACGAAGGCGGTTATGAATTATTCGGTGAGCAGCTTCTTCACCTGCAAAATAAGGGTGAAGATGAGCGAAAAAATCGCAAGAATACCCGTGAAAACGGTTGACACCACGCCAAACGGTGAATTTATTTCGCGAATGACAAACGACGTTTCCATTATGGGCGGCTCAATTCACGATATATTCGGGGTTATTATAAACGGCGTTATTCAGCTTGTGATGATTTCTATCATTATTTTTACTCAAGAGCCGATTATGGCTCTTGCCGTGATAGTGTTCGTTCCGATTTCGCTCGTTCTTTCGGCAATTCTCGCTTCAAAGAGCGAAAAGCATTTTGATAATTCCCGAGAGCAATCGGGAAAGCTTTACAGCATTTGCGAGGAGAATTTGGCTTGCTTTGATGCAGTTAAGATTTTCTCCATAGAAAAAACGCAGAACGAAAAGTACGGTAAGGTGAGCAAAAAATATGCTGACTATTCGGCAAAGGGCTATTTTGTTTCGGGACTTGTGAGTCCCATCGTTGGAATGATAAACAATCTTTCATATGTTGCTATATGTATTATCGGGGCTTATCTTGTGATAAACGGACGCGTAAACGTTGGCGCGCTCGTTGCCTTTATTATGTACACGAAGCTCTTTTCGGGTCCGCTTGAGTCAATCGCGAACGGAATGTCGATGATACAGTCGACTATTGCCTCGGCAAGAAGGGTTTACGAATACCTTGACGGCGAGGAGATGGACGAGATTGAGCCAGAGGGCAGAGGTGACGTTCGGGGAGAGGTCGATTTCGTTGACGTTTGCTTTTCTTACGTCGAGGATAAGCCGCTTATCGAAAATCTGAATTTGCACATCAATCCCGGTGAAAAGGTTGCAATCGTTGGACCTACGGGCGGCGGAAAGACTACTATCGTTAATATATTGATGCGCTTTTACGATTCAAAATCGGGCAGGGTGCTCGTTGACGGCAGGGATATTACGGAAATGAGCCGTGTGGACGTCAGAGAGATGTTCGGTATGGTGCTTCAGGACACGATGCTATTTTCGGGAAGCGTTTATGATAATATCGCTTACGGAAAAGAGGGCGCGACGAGGGATGAGGTTATGGCGGCGGCAAGAAAGGCGCATATCGACAGCTTTATTGACGCGTTGCCTAACGGATACGATACCGAGATTAACGAGGACAGCACGAATATCAGCGCGGGACAAAAGCAGCTTTTGACTATTGCGCGCGCGTATCTTTCGGACAGACCCATTCTCATTCTTGACGAGGCGACGAGTAACGTCGACACACGAACCGAGCTTCTTATTCAGCAAACTATGGACGAGCTTATGAGGGGGCGCACTGCCTTCGTTATCGCTCACCGACTTTCAACTATTGAAAATGCGGACGTGATTTTGGTGGTTGACAACGGGCACATAGTGGAGCAGGGAAGGCACTCGGATTTGTTGAAGAAAGACGGACTTTATTCGAGGATTTACAACAGTCAGTATCCTAAGGGATAGAAAAAGCCGAGCGGCTGTAAATCGGCTGCTCGGATTTTTCGTTATTATTGTTTTATTTTAACCTCGGTGTAGTGCTTGTTAAACTGACTCTTGTTGAATATTATGAGCTTATACTGTTTGCCGTTCGTCATTCGTATGGTCGCTATCGGAAAAATAATCCGTTTCCACGTCAGGTCATAGATTTCATTAAGAGGCAATACGAGATTTTTATATTCTTTATCCACGGTCAGCTTGTTCGTTTTGTATGTGATGGACTTCTCATCAATATAAATTCCGCCGCCGACGATTCCGTTGTGACATATTAAACTGCACATATATGATTTTTTCATTGTGTACCTCGATAGATTGAAATTTTGCAAAATAATGTTTTATATATCGGAAGACAATAACCCCCAATAGTGCACATTTGTGTAAGAGCCATCTCCTTGAATCCAATGATTTCGCAAGAAACCTTCGTGCTTCATACCTGCCTTTTCACACACGCGGTTTGATGCGGGATTGCTTTCGCGAACCATACAATACACGCGATTGAATTCGCATTCTTTCAAGAGATATTTACTGACTGCCTTTACGGCCTCTGTCATCAGACCTTTTCCCCTGTATGGAACACCAATATCATAACCTAATTGTACAAAGTTGTTATGTGGGTCTACCTCCCAACCTTTTATGCGCCCAATGGCTATACCCTCATATTCCAAGGCCCAGTGGAACGTCATGGGATCATCATTGCATTGAACCATATTATTAATGATATTTGTAGCATCCTCTAAATTCTCACCTAAGATTCCAAAGGAAAATAAACTTTCGGCATCTTCCTTTTTGATTTTCCTGAGAATAAGTCTTTGGGTATTCAGGTTCGTTGTACCGATGGCTTTCATATTATTTTTTCTTTCAAAAGGTTCTTGTTTGTTGATGAGCATATTATATCATAATTCAATATATAAATCAAGGTTTCAAAATTATATATTTTATATTTTGGCACCGTGGTGTGTGCTTGTCTATAATAGTGCTAAAGCGCGAAATAGGTGAGATTCCTCGTATGAGGGAAACAAAAAAGCCCGAACTTTTTTGGGTGGTAAAAAAGTTCAAGCTATTTGCGTTTGGTGACCCGTACGGGAATCGAACCCATGTTTTCAGCGTGAGAGGCTAACGTCTTGACCGCTTGACCAACGGGCCGTGTCAACGTAAATTAATATACCATATCAAGAGAAATTTGTCAATAGTTTTTTGTGAAAAAATATTTAGAAATTTTTTAAAAAACTTTTCCAAAACCACTTGACAAAGGGGAAAGAATGTGGTAATATAAGCAGGTCGCGATTGCGGAGGAGCAAGTTAAGTGCGAAAAAAGATTGAAAAAGTTGAAAAAAAGTACTTGACAAAGACAGTGTGATTGTGATATAATAACAAAGCTGTACACCTGAGAGGGTGGTAGCGAAATTGGTCATTGAAAATTGAACAACAAGAGATAGAAGGAAGTACAAAGCGAACTAATGAAAGTTAGTGAGA
>JAFVRQ010000064.1 GCA_017504245.1 Clostridia bacterium
CCTGGACGGTCCCCACAGAAAGGGTGACCTGAGAAGAGCTCGCGCAGGCGCACAGAACATCGTTCCCAACTCCACAGGTGCTGCAAAGGCAATCGGCCTTGTAATCCCCGAGCTCAACGGTAAGCTCATCGGTTCTGCACAGAGAGTTCCCACCTGCACAGGTTCAACAACAATCCTCGTTGCAGTTGTTAAGGGTCAGAACGTAACAAAGGATAGCATCAACGCAGCTATGAAGGCAGCAGCTACAGAATCCTTCGGTTACAACACAGACGAGATCGTTTCCTCCGACGTTATCGGTATGAGATACGGTTCTCTCTTCGATGCAACACAGACAATGGTTGCAAAGATCGACGACGACACATATCAGGTACAGGTTGTTTCTTGGTACGATAACGAGAACAGCTACACAAGCCAGATGGTTCGTACAATTAAGTACTTCGCAGAGCTTAACTAATTAAAAGTTAAAAATATCGCCCGACTTCGATATGAAGTCGGGCGTTTATTATATTAATAATAAATAATCTCATTTTTTAAAAACAAACAAATATTCGTGAGCAAGCAAAAGAAAATTGTACTTTACGCTATTAGTTTTCCAATATCCTGTTGCTTGACAGTTGTGTTGCTCTTTAATGATAATTTCTTTAAGTTTGAAGCCGGCAAGACGGAACATTGTCATTGTTTCAAATGCCAATGGTTGTACCATCCCATTTTTACGAGTATCACCCATAAGAACGGCACAAAACTTGCCCTTTTTCAAAACGCGATATGATTCCTCTGCGACTTTGAAAATTACCGGAAGAAACGCCTTCATATTCAAATGCGAAAGGTCATTTTCAATGTCTTCGCTATACTTAATAATATCTAAGTAGAAATACATACCCTCGCCGGCGCGCATGGGCGCGTCATCCTCGAGCGCAGCGAAAGATCTTGGCGAACAAAGTAATATAATATCAGTTGATAGCTTTTTTGAGTTCATTTAGGAATATAAAAATGTGATTATCACACGGATCTTCTTCGAAATGTCTTTTTTCATCTACCCACAAATAATCCACTGTTTTTTGAATATTAGATTTTAATGCATCGTCCAACAACTGTCGAGCCAATATAGAATTTTTATCAAAGCCACTTTCTTTTATCCAAGAATTTTCTTTCAATAAATTTTCAAGTGCTCGTGAAACATTTTCACCCTTAACAAAACCTAAAATTTGCAAATTTTCGATATTTTCACCTTTAGGACTCTCTGTATATCCCTCTTGCGTATAAAAAACATAGGTATTCATTGTATCTTTCTATAAACTCCGTTTCCTAAAAATTCAATATATCCTTTATCTCTCAGAAATTGAAGCTGTTGCCTTATTTTTGCTTCAATATTATTGTTTTGCGGGTGCTTTATTGCTAATGAATTTGCAAATTGGTATATGTCACCCAAGCCAAAAACATCGTGTGGAATTTGATTCACGCAATTCAAAACATCCATCAACCAACCTCTCGCTGAAACGTTCGAAACAACCAACGAATTGCTTTTATTGACCAAATTAACCACATCCATAACGGGTTTAGACTGTCCGTTTGTTACTATATCAATTCTTCCCTGCACAGGTATTTTATCAATCAAAATATTACATCCAACCCAACCAGCGCGCCGAGCAGTAGGAGCCAATGGGGGTCTTTTTTCAATTATATCAGGAACAAAAAAGTGTTTAGGAATCAAAATTAAATCTTTAACACAATTTTGCTCTTTTGAATAATTCATAAATAAAAAATCAGGATTTTGATTGCTCGTTATCCTTTGTATCATTGTTTCGTATGCACCATCGTTGACTTTATGCTGTATAGAACCTTTTTTGCTTTTAAGTTCGAATTCATTACTACAGGATGGACAATAAAAATCCGCAACAGGACGATTATTCTCAAAATGTGATATATTGGGATGTCCACATCTTGGACAATATAAATTTTCAGTTACCCAACTTTCTGTCAAAACACGCGCCTTTTGAGTATTACTATGATAGTTTTCTACTATGTCTAAGTTAAATTTTAAATTCATAACCATTTCTCTTTATTTCTATTTTCTTTTTTACGCATATCCACCGGTTTCTCCGCATCTCTTGGAATAATCCACATATTACCAAGCATAGCAACATTGGGAATTCGGTTTTCGGCACAGAGAATGGAAACACGCCTTTGTGATATATTCCACTTTTCAGCCGCCTCTCGTGCAGTAATGTATTGAAGCATAGTTTTTCTCCTTGAAAAATATTTACTGTATCTATTATATTCTATATCTCGAACAATGTCAAGATCCAAATTGTATTTTAATAAAAAAACTTCAATTTCTATCAACAAAAAAAGCCACCGAACACGTTCGATGGCTTTTTTCTTATCTCAAAAACTTATAAATCTTCACCCTATCCCTGAGCTTCGCGAAATAGAAGGTAATGAGCTTGGTGAGTGCAACGTCGTACATAATAAATGCGGCAAGGCCCAAAATATATGTACCGACGAGTAGCAATCCACCGTCAAATTCGTCGGGCACGAAGATACTGATAAGCCAGAACATCGCAACAAGTGCCACGTTTCCCGTGACAAGCTTTATCGTCCAACGGACGAGTGCCGAGCCAAAGCGTTCAACGTGGGATTTGATAATAGGATAAAATCCCATAAAGCAGGTATAGAATATTGCAGGTGTTTTCTGCGGTAGGAGGACGAGCGACAAAACCGCCGTTGCAACGTAGGCAAACCACGCATATTTATAGCCCATTTCAATTACAATTACAACTACAAGAAGCGAAACTATCGCGCTCATAGCCAAATCAAGCACCTCAATAGCACATCCGAGATACAAAATGATAACCGAAAGAGCTACCAGCACAGCTGTAACTACTATTCTTTTATCAAAAGAAGACTTCCTTTTTGCCATAACGTCACCTTAGCAACAAGCGATAAGGTCGCCACCCATACATTCGCAACAGCAGTCCATACAAATAAGCGAGGTACAGCAATCAAGGTCACAACAACCGTTGGATTGATACGTTCTATACGAGCCATTCTGTTGACTTCTTCCGCGGAACATATTTCTTGCGTGCTGATATTCGTGATTGTTAGGGTCCATATTGCAAGCCATATCGAAAAATCTCTGCGCGTCGGCATAATATCCCTTCTTGGCAAGCACGCAGGCATAGAGATAGTTCCACTCCGCGTTTCTCGTTTCCTGGGGAGTTGTGTGGAGTATCTGCTCCGCCTCGTGAATATTTCCCATATTGATAAGCTGGCGAACTCGCGTATAAAACTCGCTGCTCGAGGAGCTTCCGGGATTGTAGCCGCCCGAACTTCTGTTTTGGTTTCCGCCGCTTCTCATCTTCTGAATTTCATCATAAGCGGCATTAACCTCCTTCATCTTTTCGTTTGCAAGCTCGGCAAGGTCGCTATCCGCAAACTTATCGGGATGATATTTTTTTACAAGGGCGCGGTAAGCGTCCTTAATTTCTTCATCTGTCGCATTTGACTCAACGCCAAGCACTTTGTAAGGGTCTTTCATCTAAACTCTCCTATGTTAATTTTTATCTTTTTTATTATTTAACCTATCGCAAACTCGTTTAACACTCTGGGGCATTCCAAGGCAGAGGATATTTTTAACTATCTCTTCCCTGTTTTTGTCCTCATCGTCTATCAATTCTATTGCCGACAAGGCAAGAGATAGCTCCGCCTCAAGCATTTTTGAGATTGAAATAAGATTGTCTTCACTAAAATCCTCGCCCCCATAGAGCAACACAAAAGGATTGTAGCTTCCGCTCTCCCTGTCCTTTTTGTAATCGTCAAAGGCATCGACTATGTAAATCCACCTGCCGATGCGCTTGCCGACGTTTTTAGCTATCAGCTTTTTATCGTCCTTCAAGCCGTAGGACAACGCCTCTGCCATAAGCTCGCCGAAAATATCCGCAGGCGCGTCGATTGATGCAACCCTGCTTTGCTCAAGCTCGTTAAGTGCCCTCAGCTTTTCGCAAATTATATCGTAAAGGTCGGGCAAGCCGAACATCGATTCCCTCTCCGTTTTCGAGAAAACCAATTTGAGTGCTTTGGCAAGAAATCTCCTTGAGCCCCTTTCATCGTTGATATTGTCAACTATCTTCTGCGAGGTCAAAATCCCGCCAACAAACGCGGAATATTCAAGCGGCTCATTTATAGCAACCGTATTTATCGGCTTTAAAATATGTCTTGGGCATCTCTTTTTAACGATTTCAACCCTCGTGCCCTCAAGCATCTCGCGAACGAGCGCAAAAAACGTTACGTCATAGCTTAACGTAAGGCGCGAAACACAGCCCGTGCATTTCCCCATCGCGTGACAAAGTCCGCAATAGGTCGCACGATAATAGTCATACTCACGAACACGCAAAGAGGGTTTATCAATCAAAACATAGCCAAACATAAATAATCCTCCGTGTGTTTTTTTCTTATTGACTTTACCTACATAATATGATAAAATAAATCAAACAAATCATATCAAGGAGATAAATATGGCAAAAATTCAAAAATGGTCTGTTGAGCTTTACGGCGAGATGCATAGCGTTGAATACACTCCTCGCACCCTGCTTTCAAAGGCAAAAATCAAAATTGACGATAAAACCTATCCAATTCATTCCGCAAAGCTCTGCGGCGCAAGTCAGGAAATGTTCCGACTTGGTGGTGAAAGAGCGGTTATTTCAATAGATAAGAGCAAAAAAGCAACTCTTTCCGTTGATAATGAACTAATTAAAGAAATATAATTTGCAAGGCATTGATTTTCAATGCCTTTTATTTAAAGCTCTTCAGCGCTTCCTTCAAGTTTTAAAATCGAAATCTCAAGATTACCGTTTCTAACGCGAAGCTCGTCAATAAAATCACGAATTTCGCCCTCGTTCTTCATTTCAATTCTATATGTAAGCTTGTAAAGACTGCCCATATTCGTGCTCTTAACGAAAACGAGAGTGCTCTTGCTTGTGTACTTTTCAAGCACCTCGTCAAATGCGCCCGTGAAATTGAGATTTTCGGGAACGGTGATGTGGAGCTCCTGCTCTCTGTCCGTGCTTATCTTAACGAATGAAAGCAAAAGAATGCAAGCGCAGGCGATAAACGTGAAAAGCACACCAATTCCAACGTAACCCGCCGCGCAGGAAAGACCTGCCGTCATAGTCACAAAAATTGATACGATGTCGCGCGCCTTTGCGGGAACGGAGCGGAATCTGATGAGC
The DNA here is from genome assembly GCA_017504245.1 of Clostridia bacterium. GTDB lineage: Bacteria > Bacillota > Clostridia > Oscillospirales > CAG-272 > RGIG4608. The sequence continues at coordinate 5,229 of JAFVRQ010000064.1, forward strand.
GAGAACGCGCCCGCAACAGCAATTCCCGTTCCAACGCTGCCGTTAACCATAACGATAACCGTTTGCACCGCAAGGGGCAAAACGATAAGACTTGCAAAAAAACTCTTCGTTACTCGATTTCTAAACTTCGTTACGAAAGCAACGAGCAAGCCGCAAAAAATTGCGCAACCCGCGCTCAAAAGATACGTAGCAACACTCATTCCGTTCAAAAAAATATTGCTAAACAAATTCATAACTCAATTCTTCTCCTTTAATCCCTTAATATCGTAATATGCGTGGGCATATTTTGAAAATTTTGCAGGATAAATCCTACACTCCGAAAGCGCGTGCGCAAGCCACGGGGGCATAGCACCCGGAGTTTTAATCTCCATTATATATTCGCCATCCTTAACTATCGGAGTTCCCTCGTTTATATTTTCTGTATTGGGAAAACCAATTCTGTATCTCAAATCCTCATCAAAGGTCAAGCGCACGTTTTCGTCCTCTGATGAAAAGAACGCTTCCCTCTCGCAAAGGATACAAACGTTGGGCTTAGGTTGATGATAAAGCCTCATAAGATAATCGATTTCCCTCATAATTTGAGAATCAAACGGAGGCTCGCCGCTTTCAATGTACTCAAAAGCATCAAATTTTGACATCGACACTCTGCGCTTATAAACAACACCCTTATACTTCTTTTTTATTTCAAAAAATATTCTTTTATCATCGTTAGGCACACCGTAGCTTCTCAATCGGAGCTTTTCCTTATAAGAAATAGCGTCAATCGAATTTCTAATCAAAAGATAATCGGGAGTGTCAAGATAAAGCGAGCAAATAGTGTTCCTGCCGTGCTTGTCGGGAACGATCTTGTCGCGAATTAGTGACATAAGCCTGATATATTCATCGCTATTCAACCGATACTTTTTTTCGTATCGTTTAAATATCATAATATCCGCCACAAAACCGCCTCCCATCGTATAACTACATTATTATACCATATCTACCTATAATTGTAAATCCAAATTCTTAAAAAATCTTGAAAATTTACATATTTATTCAAAAAACCTCAAATAGTCATTCAATTTAAGCATTTTTTAAGTTTTTTGGGCTAAAATATCTTGTAAAAGCATACAAGATGTAATATAATATATATGATTATCAGGAAAGGAGCTTTTTATGAATATATTGATTGTTGAAGACGAAAAGCGTCTTGCCGACGCGCTTTCTCATATTCTTTTAGAACAAAAATATATGGTTGATGTGGTATATGACGGTATAGAGGGTCTTGATTATGCCCTTAGCGGAATATACGATTGCATCATTCTTGATATAATGCTCCCCTCAATGAATGGGTTTGAGGTTTGTCTTGAGCTTCGTCGCCAGAAAATAACCACCCCCGTTCTTATGCTCACCGCCAAGGACACAATTACCGATAAGGTGAGAGGACTTGACGCAGGCGCCGACCTCTATATGACCAAGCCCTTCTCCCCTGAGGAGCTTTTGGCTCGACTTCGTGTACTCACAAGACGGAGAGGCGAGGTCATTCTTGACGAGATAAAATACGGTGACATCACACTTAATCTTGACCAAACAAAGCTCTCCTGCGATAAGAGCTTAAAAAACATTCATCTGAATTTCAAGGAATGCGAGCTTTTAAAAATGTTTTTGGCTAAGCCCGACATAATAATTTCAAAGCAGGACATAATTACTAAAATTTGGGGCTATGATTCCGATGCGGGAGATAATAATGTTGAAGCATACGTATCATTTCTTCGAAAAAAGCTTGCCTTTGTGGAATCAAGCGTTGAAATAATATCTGCCAAAAAGCTTGGATACAAATTAACTTCAAGGATATAACATTATGTTAAAAAAACTAAAAATCAGACTGATTCTTCATAATATTTTAATTTTGGGAATAGTTTTCGCGCTTTTGTTTGCCGCCTTTTCCCTTTTCGTGTATATAAGAGAGGAAATTGAAATCACCAACGCGCTAAAGGAAAATATTATGAGTGCCGCAGGCAATTTCGGGGGTATGGGCAGCATTCCGAATCCCGACGAAAAAATATATGATGTTTCCATAACTGTTTTGGTTTCTCCAAAGGGCGAAATTATATATTCCAACAAAACGGATACGGATATGCAAAGCATTAAAGATGCAATTCGCTATGCTATGGAGTGGGATAGTGATCGCGGCATTTATTTTGACCAAAATCTCAGCTTCTTAAGACAATCAACTACCAAAGGAATTATAATTTCATTTCTCTCCCGCGAGCATATCAATGCGCGCTTAAAAGAAAATCTTGTGCAAGGCGCACTTACAGGCCTTGTTTTTATGCTGGTTTTCAGCTTCATCAGCATTCGTTTGGCAAGTATGGCGCTTGCTCCCGTTGAAAAGGCGTGGGAACAGCAAAAGCAATTTTTAGCAGATGCTTCTCACGATTTAAAAACCCCCCTTACCGTAATTTTAGCTAATAATAACATCATTTCTTCTCACAGGGACCAAACCGTTGAATCGCAAATGAAATGGATAGAAAGCACTAACGAGGAAGCAGGAAGAATGAGTGATCTCGTAAACAAAATGCTTGAGCTTGCTAAAGGCGAGGAAGCTAAAGAAGAGTTGAAAATAGGTGAGGTGAATTTGAGCGAGGTGGTTGAAAACTCCATCCTGCAATTCGAGGTCGTTGCCTTTGAAAAGGACGTATCAATCGAAAGCGGAATTCAACCCAATATCATAGCCAAAACTCACGCGCCAACCTTTTCAAAGGTGCTTGAGATTCTTTTCGACAATGCCATTAAGTATAGTGACGCAGGCGGAAAAATCAGCATAACCCTTTATCAGTCCTCAAAAAAGATTTATTTCACCATAAATAATAAGGGCGAATATATTAAACCCGAAGAGCTCTCCCACGTCTTTGAACGCTTCTACCGCACCAATAAGGAACGCAAGGTCGGCGGACACGGGCTCGGGCTCTCAATCGCAAAGAAAAAATGTGATATGATTGGATGTAAGCTCTCAGTTGACTCAAACGAAGAGGACGGTACAACCTTTACAATAACTCTAAAAGCGAGAAAATAATGCAAAAGCGGTGAGCAAAATGCTCGCCGCTTTCTTCATAAATTGGGATTTAGCAATGAGAAGATAGTTGAGAAAAGATTTAGGGGGATTTTGAAAAATCCCCCTATAACCCCAAAACTTTTTAATCGTTTTTTGAAAACAAATTCCGCGCAAATCGTATTGTTTGATTGAAATCAAACAATACATAACGATTTTCTCACTGTTGGCAGGCAGTTCGAAAATCTATGATTTGCTACTAAAAGCGTCGCCATTTTGCTATCAAAAACTCTATGTGCAGAGTAGCAAGGCGTGGTTTTTGTTGCACTTGTGCAATAAAAACGAGTGTGACGAGCGCGAAGAAGTGAGTCACGCGCATTGCGCGAAATTTGTTTACCCTAATACGATTAAAAGTTTTTTGCGAGCTTTTTTTCAAAAAAGCGAAAATTTTTATCTTTGTAACTTCTCCCATAAATCAAAATTTGAACAAAAAAATCGAGGCGTTATCTAAACGATAACGCCTCTTTTATACTCAATCGGACGAGCCGAATAACTCTCAGGTTGGTTTTATGATAAAATATATATAAAAACAACACAAATCGTTGTTGAGAATTTGGTTGAGGATTTATTTAGCAAAATCCGCAACTCTGCTTTCCCTGATCAAGTGAACCTTGATCTGACCGGGATATTTCATTTCCTCCTGAATCTTGGCTGCCATTTCTCTGGCGATGAGCTTCATACCCTCATCATTAACCTGTTCGGGCTTAACCATAACACGGACCTCGCGTCCTGCCTGGATTGCATACGCCTTATCAACACCGTCAAAGCTTGTAGCAATTTCCTCAAGCTTTTGAAGACGCTTGATATAGTTTTCCATATCCTCGCGGCGCGCACCGGGTCTTGCAGCAGAAATAGCGTCTGCCGCCTGAACGAGAATAGCCAAAATCGTTCTGGGCTCAACATCGTTATGATGCGCCTCAATTGCGTGAACGACTTCCTTGCTTTCCTTGTACTTTTTAGCGGTATTCACACCGATTTCAACGTGAGAGCCCTCAACGTCGTGGGGGAATGCCTTACCAATATCGTGAAGAAGACCTGCGCGTCTTGCCGCATTTGCGTCAACACCGAGCTCCCCTGCCATAATACCTGCCAAAAATGCAACTTCAATAGAATGTTTAAGTACGTTTTGTCCATAACTTGAACGGTAACGCAAGCGTCCAAGAAGCTTAACAAGGTCGGAGTGAATTCCGTGAATGCCAACCTCAAAGGTAGCTCTTTCACCCGCCTGCTTAACGGACGTGTCAACCTCCTTCTGCGCCTTTTCAACCATCTCTTCAATTCTTGTAGGATGGATACGGCCGTCGGAGATAAGCTTTTCAAGCGCGACTCTTGCAACCTCGCGGCGCACAGGGTCAAAGCCTGAAATAGTGATTGCCTCGGGCGTGTCGTCGATAATAAGCTCAACACCCGTGAGTGTTTCGATCTTCTGGATATTTCTACCCTCACGACCGATAATTCTTCCCTTCATTTCCTCATTGGGCAACGCCACAACAGAAATCGTCGCTTCAGCTACGTGATCTGCCGCGCAACGTTGAATTGCAAGGGACAAAATGTTTCGTGCTTTTTCTTCGGAATTTTCTTTAAACTGCTGTTCAAGCTCGTCAAGTCTTTGAGCAAGCTCGTGCTTAACTTGACTTTCAACCTTTTCGATAAGCTGCTCCTTCGCCTCGTCAATAGAAAGACCGGAAATCTGCTCAAGTACCTTGAGCTGCTTATCAAGTGCCTCATCAATCTGAGAGCGAACGACGTCCGCATCCTTGAGCTTTTTGTCAAGCTGCTCGTTTTTCTTCTCAAGTGCTTCGCTCTTTTTATCAAGGTTAGCTTCCTTTTGAGCCAAACGGTTCTCATTTTTGGATTGCTCCGCGCGGCGCTCCTTCAATTCGCGTTCAACATCATTTCTGTGTTTAAGGATTTCTTCCTTCGCTTCGATAAGAGCTTCCTTCTTGCGTGCCTCAGCTTCCTTCTTCTTGGTTTCTGCTTGCTTTTCAGCATCAACTACAATTCTTTTGGCTTCTTCCTCGGCAGAACCAATCTTACCCTCAGCAACCTTTTTGCGAAGAACCATACCCGCAAAAACGCCAACGACAATGGAGAGAACTGCCACAAGAACATACCATAATGCTTCCATATTGCACCTCCTTTTTCATATTTAGTTTTCAATAAACGAATGATGTAATCTATAATGAATAGTAAAAGCCCTATTAAACCATTTTAGTTACTCTTTTATTTTACACGCTTTTTTCCATTTTGTCAAGATATTTTTGCACTGTTAATATTTTTTATTTGTTATTTTTTTCAAATAGTTGCGATATTTATATAAAAAATTCGTCAAACTATTGATTTTTAAATAAAAATAGTATATAATATTCTCGGTAAAATTTTAATCTCGGAGGATTATAAAAATGCTTGTTTCAGCAAAAGAAATGCTTACGAAAGCAAAAGAAGGCCACTATGCAGTAGGTCAGTTCAATATTAACAACCTTGAATGGACAAAAGCCATTCTTCTCACCGCGCAGGAGATGAACTCCCCCGTTATCCTCGGTGTTTCCGAGGGCGCAGGAAAATATATGTGCGGCTATAAGACCATCGTTGGTATGGTTAACGGTATGATCGAGGGTCTCGGCATCACAGTTCCCGTAGCTCTCCACCTTGACCACGGCTCATACGAGGGCGCGCTCAAGTGCATCGAAGCAGGATTTTCATCCGTAATGTTCGACGGCTCTCACTACCCCATCGAAGAAAACATCGAAAAGACGAAGGAGCTTGTTAGAATCACAAACGAGCTTGGTCTCTCTCTTGAAGCAGAGGTTGGCTCAATCGGCGGAGAAGAAGACGGCGTTGTTGGTGCAGGTGAATGCGCAGATCCCGACGAATGCAAGATGATCGCAGACCTTGGCGTAACGATGCTCGCTGCAGGTATCGGTAATATCCACGGTAAGTACCCTGCTAATTGGCCCGGTCTTTCCTTTGATACACTCGATGCAATTCAGCAGAAGACGGGTGCTATGCCCCTCGTTCTCCACGGCGGCACGGGTATTCCCGCAGAAATGATCAAGAAGGCAATCGACCTCGGCGTTTCTAAGATCAACGTTAATACAGAATGTCAGCTCGCTTTTGCAGCGGCAACAAGAGAGTACGTTGAAGCAGGCAAGGATCTTCAGGGCAAGGGCTTCGACCCCAGAAAGCTCCTCGCTCCCGGTACAGAGGCAATCAAGGCAACGGTTCGCGAAAAGATCGAGCTCTTCGGCTCTGCTAATAAAGCATAATTTGAATAAAAAAACAATGCTCCCAACGCAAATCCGTCGGGAGCTTTTGTTATGCGTTCGCATATTCAAATTTCGATTTATCGGGGAGAAGTTACTTGAATTTTATACCCTCTCCGTCAGGCATTCGCCTGCCACCTCTCCCTGAGTGAGAGGCTTTAATTTGCAAAGATTTGCTAACTAAAAGGCTCGCCCTATGGGAGAGCTGGCGCATTGCGCCTGAGAGGGATTTTTACTTTAACTAACTCCCCGCTAAATCTCAATTTACCAAAAAACCACCCCAAAAATCAGAGGTGGTTCCTTGTTATTAATGTCAAATTAAAGCGTAGAACCGAAATCGGTTACGATTGACTGACCCGTGATAGCTCTCGACTCATCTGAAGCGAAGAACACGAGCATATTTGCAACGTCGTCGGGGAAGCAGGGCTGAACTTTAAGATCGTTGTGCTTCATCATCTGACCGAAAATATTCATATCCATATTCGCGGGATTCATACCTGCAACCATAGGCGTAACTATCGTGCCGGGGCAAAGTGAATTGCAACGAACGTTCGTGCCCGCAAAACGGAGTGCCGTGTGTCTTGTAAGACCAATGATTGCCGCCTTTGATGCAACGTAAGCCGCGCCGCCGCAGCCCATAACGCCCGCAACTGATGCCACGTTCACGATTGAGCCGTAGCCCGTCTTTGCCATCTCCTTAGCAACCTCGCGAGTCATACACATTGTACCCTTTGTGTTAATGTCAATAACTCTGTCCATATCCTCATCAGTAACGCTATCAATTGCCTTGAGTCCGCTATCAAGCACACCTGCGTTGTTGATAAGAATATCAATCTTTCCAAATTTTGCCATTGTTTCCACAACAACTCTAACGGCATCCTCGGATTTAGAAATGTCGGAGCAAATGGGAAGCACTTCCCCGCCCGCCTCACGGATCTTTGCAGCCACTTCTTCAAGCTGTGCCTCACGGCGAGCGGTAATAACTACCTTCGCGCCTTCTTTTACAAATTTCATAGCAGTTGCCGCACCAACACCGGAGTTTCCACCCGTGATAATCGCAACCTTTCCCTCTAAACGATTCATTTTTATTTCCTCCAAAAGATTTATTTTGTGTTTTGCACCACACGCTAATTGTATCACGATGTTGCCGCCGTGTCAAGATGTTATTTGGCTGTAGTTCAAATTTTGATTTGTCAGGGGGAAGTTACAAAGATAAAAAGGACGCTTTTTGAAAAAAGCTTAGCAAAAACTTTTATAAGTGGGTAATAATTTAGACCGCGCTTTGCTACTCTGCATATAGCCGTTTTGATAACAAAATGGCTACGTTGGGCATTAGCAAATCATAGATTTTCGAACTGCCTGCCAACAGTGAGAAAATCGTTATGTAATGTTTGATTTCAATCAAACATTACGATTTGCGCGGATTAATTTAATACCCACGATTAAAAAGTTTTGGGGTTATAGGGGGATTTTTTAAAATCCCCCTAAATCTTTTCTTAACTATCTTCTCCCCCATAAATTCCAATTTATCATACAAAAACCCACTCGTTTCCGAGTGGGTTAATATGCATTAAATTTTTGCAAGGGTCAAGTTTTTATACGCCTCATCGTCGGTAACCTCGCGAACGACGTTCACAAAATCGGGGAAAAGAATTTCCGCGCTCTCGTCGCTCTGCTCGATCTCAATTATCGCCTTATCGTTCCAGAAGGGATAAACGTCGATCTCAAAATACTGATTTTTGTGCGTCAAGCAATATCTCGTCTTGCGAATAGGACGGCAAGAGGGGTCCGCCTCCATAAGAAGTCGAATGTAGGCATCCTTTGAAAGACGACGTTCAAGACGAATTCTCTGCCCGCCCGCGCCGTTTCTCTTCTTTGTTTGGAAATAGATATAATTTCCGTCAACACCTCTCTGGCGCACGCGATTTTCCTCTCCCTCGGGCGCAACAAGATATGTTTGGCTAATCTCAACGCGCTGACAGTTCGGCATACTCTCAAGAAGCGCAATATCGGGATAATCAATAAGAAATCTTCTCTTAATATCACGCGGTGCTTCTTCGCCAAGGAAGGAAGTCATCTCGTCGAGCAAATTCTTCATTTTATATTCAAAATCGGTGGCATTATCAATGATACGAAGGTGGGGATGCCCCGTCCAAGAGGCAATAATCCTATCGTCAAGCGCGCTCGCCTGCTCAACGGTTTCCGTTCTCGCACCATTATTTTCAAGTGTATAGAATTCCTGCGCCCCCTTTGCGCAGGTTACAAGGTGGAAGACCGCATCGTAGCTGTCACGAAGCTCAACCTCGTTGTGTCCAACGATGTCAAGCACCTTGTCAAAATCCTCCTGCGTCATATACGCCTTGTTATCAAGCGCACCGCGGTCGCAAACGAGAAGAATCTTCTCCACGGGCATCGTGAGAGCCCCCTGCGTAAAAATTCTCTCCTTTTCGAGCTGAAGCTGCATCTGACAAACCTGATATTCAACGTTCGTGCCGCAGGTCCAAGGAGCAACACCGCCCGTGATAAGCTCCGTCGCCGTTTCGGGAACAAAAAGCACCGTGTATCCAAGCTTTGTAAAAACGCCCTGTATTCTGTTCATAGCCGTCGTCTTGCCCGCGCAAGGACCGCCCGTGATAACTATCTTTTTAATTTCCATAAGTTTTCTCCAAACCGTTTTTAAAAATAACAGATACATTATACAACATTTTTCGTTTTTTTTCAATAGTATATTCGGAAAATTATTTGGATAGTATTTCTCATAATAATCGACGATAGCGGAATACCCCCACTCGCGCAATACACCGCAATAGGCGGAGAGAGAGGGATTCCCCACTCGCGTCGCATAGTCGTCTCTGGCGCAAAGCATAGCTTTACACCCGACACTCCTTGCTTTGGCTCCTTCACTTCGCAAAAACATCACACTGTGATGTTTTTGCTCGTTCACCCGGAACGGACCGTTCCTCTGTATAGATTCGAATCCTCGAACGCAGCAACACAAAAAGAGATGGCACCCTTTGGGGTGCCATCTCTTTTTGTGGCGGAGAGAGAGGGATTCGAACCCTCGGAACG